>JAIEPK010000662.1 GCA_019749875.1 Candidatus Binatia bacterium
CGCGCTGGCACAGCGCGCGCGCACCGTCGTGATCGCGGCGCGACGCGCGGAGCAGGCGCAGGCGCTGATCGACGCGATCCAGCCGGGCGTGCGCGCGCGCCTCGTGTGGGTCCCGCTCGCGGCGCTGGCCGACGGCGATGGGGCGGCGACCACGCATCTCGCTGCTGCGGAGGTCGTGCTCAACACCACGCCGGTCGGCATGAAGGGCGAGCCGTTCCTGCCGTTCGCGTTCTCGGCCACGTCGCCGGGCTGTCTGTTCTACGACCTCGTGTACACCGAGCGGGTGACGCCGTTTCTCGCCGGCGCGCGTCGCGCGCGCCGCCGCGGCGTGAACGGCCTCGGCATGCTGCTGCACCAGGGGGCGGTCGCGTTCGAGCGCTGGACCGGGGTCGCGGCACCGGTCGAGGTGATGCGACGCGCGCTGCGCTCCGCCGTGTCGTCGGCCAGCGCGCCCGCGCCGGGTTCTGCCGTGCGCTCTCGCGCGGACGCCGCAAGGACACGTCGCCGCGGTCCGGGCAGCCGTACGACGCCGCCGCGCAGATGATGTCATCCCTGCCGTAGCGTCCCCGCTGCGGTCGGAGTACCTCGGGCCCACGACGTCGCGGCTGCGCTCGCAGACCTCATGCCCTGCGATGCGTTTTCTTTGCGTCCGGTCGTAATGCCGCGTCGTCGATGCGCCGATATGGAGGGCAGATCCAAATCCCCACGAGGCTGGTTCAGTCTCGCGCCGTCCGACGCGCCCGGCTCTCACGCCGAGCACGGGAAAGGTGCGCGCCTGACATCGGCGACGAGGTCCGCCAGGTCGAACCGCATGGAGGCGATTGCCAGAACCCCAACCCCCGAGCAGAACGGGCGGTCGCAACAGCAGGGTGCCGGCAGCAGCCGAGTGGGCGATCTCCTCCTGAAGCAGGGAGTGATCAGCGCGGCCGACCTGCGCGTCGCGCTCGGGCGTCTGCGCGAGTCGGGTGGGGCGGTCACGACCTACGTCGTCAAGCACTGCGGCGTGTCCGAGGCGGAGCTGCTCACCGTCCTGCAGGAGGAGTATCACCTGCCGGTGGTCGATCCGGCGGCGCTCGACATCCCGCCCGAGGTCATCGACGTCCTGCCGGCGGTGCTGGCGAACAAGTACCACATCGTCCCGGTCAGCCTCGCGCGCAGCACGCTGATGCTCGCGATGGCCGACCCGTCGAACCTGGTCGCGATCAACGAGGTCAAGTTCCTCACCGGCTTCGACGTGCGCGCGGCGATCGCCGGTCCGCTGTCGATCGAGCGCGCGATCGAGCGCTACTACGACCGCGCGCTCAGCTACGGCGACGTGCTGTCGCAGTTCGGCAACGAGGAGATCGACGTCGTCCGCACCGAGGAAGACGTCGACCTGCAGCAGCTCGAGAAGGCGACGGAGGAAGCTCCGGTCGTCAAGCTCGTGAACGCCCTGCTCACCGACGCGATCAAGAAGCGCGCGTCGGACATCCACATCGAGCCGTACGAGCGCGTGCTGCGCGTGCGCTTCCGCGTCGACGGCGTGCTGCACGAGATCATGCAGCCGCCGATCAAGCTGAAGAACGCGATGATCTCGCGCATCAAGATCATGGCGTCGCTCGACATCGCCGAGCGCCGCCTGCCGCAGGACGGGCGCATCAAGGTCAAGCTCGGCCACGGCGCCGAGATGGACCTGCGCGTCTCGACCCTGCCGACGCTGTTCGGCGAGAAGGTCGTCATGCGTCTGCTCGACAAGAGCCACGTCCAGCTCGACGTGAACAAGCTCGGCTTCGACGAGCGGTCGATTGGACTGTTCCGCTCGGCGATCAACAAGCCGTACGGCATGATCCTGGTCACGGGTCCGACGGGCTCCGGCAAGACGACCACGCTCTACGCGGCGCTCAACGAGCTCAACAAGATCGGGACGAACATCTCCACCGCGGAAGACCCGGTCGAGTACAACATGGTCGGCGTGAACCAGCTGCAGGTGCACGACGACATCGGGCTCAACTTCGCGACCGCACTGCGCGCGTTCCTCCGGCAGGACCCCGACATCATCATGGTCGGCGAGATCCGCGACTTCGAGACCGCCGAGATCGCGGTCAAGGCCGCGCTCACCGGCCACCTCGTCTTGTCGACCGTGCACACCAACGACGCCCCGTCGACCATCAACCGCATGCTCAACATGGGCATCGAGCCGTTCCTGATCGCGTCCTCGGTGAACCTGATCATGGCCCAGCGCCTCGCGCGCGTGGTGTGCCCGAAGTGTCGCGAGCCGCACGAGGTGCCGGCGCGGACCATGGCCGAGCTCGGCGTTCCCGAAGCGCTGGCGAAGGCGATCACCGCGTACCGCGGTCCGGGCTGCCAGCATTGCGGCGGCACGGGCTTCCGCGGCCGCACCGCGCTCTACGAGATGATGGCGATGACCGATCCGCTGCGCGAGCTGATCCTGAGCGGCGCGTCGGCAATCGAGCTCAAGCGGCAGGCGATCGCGGACGGGATGAAGACGTTGCGCCAGAGCGGCATCGAGAAAGTGGCGGATGGCGTGACGAGCATCGAGGAAGTGATGCGCGTCACGATGAACGACTGATCCGCCGGCCGCGACCGGCGAGCGCGACCTCGGCGCCGTCCTGGGCGCGTGGTCCGCGCGGGCCGCGCGGCCGAAGACCGATTGACAGCGAGCGAGCCGGCGCACTAGCACCTGGGACGTGCGCTCCCCCCACCGGCTCCTTCTCCGCTCGCCGCTGCACGTTGGCATCGTCGCTGGTCTGATCCTGGTGCTCGCCGCGATCTTTGCCGCCGCGACTGTCTCACGGCCCGCCGCGGCAGCGGACTCATCGGTCGCCGCCGCACCGCATGCACCGGTCTTCCGCGCGACGGGATTCTTCCACACCGAACGACGCGACCGCCGCTGGTGGCTGGTGACGCCGGACGGCCGACCGTTCTACGCCAACGGGATCGATCACGTGACGCCGAGCCCGGACGTGGACCGTCAGACGGGTCGGTGTCCGTACTGCGACGCGATCGCCGGCCGCTACGCGAACCTGGACGAATGGGCCGGCGCCACCGTCGCGCGGCTGCAGGCGTGGGGCTTCAACACGCTCGGCGCATGGTCGGACGTCGACCGCTTGCGGCCGATGCCGTACACGGTCCTGCTCGACATGGCGGGCGGGAACGACTGGTTCGCGCCCGAGTTCGAGCAGCGCTGCGCCGCGATCGCCGCGGGTGAAGTCGCCGCGCGGCGGGACGATCCCGACCTGGTCGGCTGGTACACCGACAGCGAGCTGCGCTGGGGGCCCGACTGGAGAAAGTCGACCCACCTCCTGGACGAGTACCTGCAGCTTCCGGCGGGAAGCCCCGGGCGCCGCGTCGCCGAGCGTTACACCGGTCGCCCGCAACGCTTTCTCCGCGCGCTCGCGGAGCGCTACTTCAAGGTCACCAGTGCGGCGATCCGTGCCCGGGATCCGAACCATCTGATCCTCGGCAGCAAGATGATCACGCAGCTGACGCCGCTCGTCCTGCTGCGCGCGGCGCGCCGACACATCGACGTCTTCACCTTCGACGACTACACGCTGCTGCCCGGCCTCGACGACGCGATCCAGGCGACGTGGGGGCCGTTCGTGCCGCGCACGCCCGACTTCGCCGCGTTCTACCGCGAGACACGCAAGCCGATCATGATCGCGGAGTACTCGTTTCGTGCCGCGGATGCGGGTCTGCCGAACACGTGGCCGCCGATCTTCCCGATCTACGCCACGCAGCAGGATCGTGCCGACGCGTATGCGACGTACGTCGAGGGCCTGCACCGGGCACCGTGGATGGTCGGCGACTTCTGGTTCGAGTTCGTGGACGAGCCGCGCGGCGGGCGCTTCGACACGGAGGACAGCAACTTCGGTGTGCTGACCACCGACGACGAGCCCTGGCAGCTTCTCGTCGACCGCATGACGTCGGTGCACGCGAGCTCCCCCGAGCACTGGCGCTAGCCCGCCCGCGAGCGCTGCTGCGCACCGCGTGCGCGTCGTCGCGGCGTCGCGCACGGCGCGTGCGAAGGCCGACGCGCGCTCTCGACGGAGCGCACGCGTGCCGCGCTGCCTCGGGCGAGTCCGCCACCGGCGGCGCGACGCGATCCGTGGGTGTTACTCGCGTGACGCTGGTGTTTCGAGAGTACCGCTCGCTGCAGCGCTCACGAGCGCCAAATGCGCGTCGGGCCATGCATTGCCGTTCGGTTTCCGGTGGCACCTGCCTTGCAATCGGCCCACGTCGGGCCGGTATCGAGCGCCGGCCGCGCACTTCACAGGGGGAAGCCGCATGCAGATGCACGAGCTGTTCGAGCAGATGAACGCGCAGGGCGCGTCCGATCTGCACATCACGGCGGGATCGCCGCCGATGATCCGCGTTCACGGCGACGTCGAGCCGCTGCCGTTCGAGGATCTCAACCCGAACACGACCAAGCAGCTCTGCTACAGCATCCTCACCGAGCAGCAGAAGAAGAAGTTCGAGGAGGAGAGCGAGCTCGACTTCTCCTTCAGCGTCGCCGGTCTCTCGCGTTTCCGCGGCAATCTGTTCCTGCAGCGTGGTGCCGTCGGCGGCGTGTTCCGCGCGATCCCGCACACGGCACCGCCGCTGTCGAAGCTCGGCCTGCCGCCCGCCGCCGACAACCTGATCAAGCTGCCGCGCGGCCTGGTCCTGGTCACGGGCCCGACCGGAAGCGGCAAGTCGACGACGATGGCGGCGATGATCGATCAGATCAACGAGACCCGCGCCGAGCACATCATCACGATCGAAGACCCGATCGAGTTCCTGCACCAGCACAAGAAGTGCATCGTCAACCAGCGCGAGGTGTTCGCCGACACGCACAGCTTCGCGGCGGCGCTCAAGCACATCCTCCGCCAGGACCCCGACGTCGTGCTGGTCGGCGAGCTCCGCGACCTCGAGACCATCGAGGCGGCGCTGACCATCGCCGAGACCGGTCACCTGGTCTTCGCGACGCTGCACACGAACTCGGCCGTGCAGACCATCAACCGCATCATCGACGTGTTTCCGGCGGGCCAGCAGGCGCAGGTGCGTGCGCAGATCTCGCTGGTGCTGGAAGCGGTCATCTCGCAGACGCTGCTCGCGCGCGCCGACGGGCAAGGGCGCGTCATGGCCTGCGAGCTGATGATCCCGAACCCGGCGATCCGCAACCTGATCCGCGAGGAGAAGGTCCACCAGCTCTACTCGCAGATGCAGGTCGGCCAGCAGAAGTGGGGCATGGTCACCCTGTCGCAGTCGCTGCTCGACCTCGTGTCGCGTCGCCTGATCACGCCGGAGGCGGCGCTCGAGGCCGCGACCGAGCCCGAGGAGCTCAAGCAGATGCTCGGCGGCGTCAAGCCCAACATGGCCTCGCCCGCGGGCCGCATCACGCTCGCCGGACGCTGAGAGCGGGCGCGGGAGGGAGCCGTACCATGCCGGTCTTCGCCTACGAAGGGCGCACCGCGAGCGGGAAGGTCCTGCGCGGCAACATGGAAGCGCCGTCGCGCGAGGCGGTGATCAACCGCCTGCGCGCGCAGCGCATCCAGCCGAACACCAACAAGATCAAGGAGCGCGGCAAGGGGCTCGACCGGGAGATCTCGCTGCCCGGCTTCCGCAAGGCCGTCAAGACGTCGGACGTCGTGATCTTCACGCGTCAGCTCACCACCATGATCGATGCCGGCATGCCGCTGGTGCAGATCCTCGACATCCTCGCGTCGCAGTCGGACAACAAGACGTTCGGTGCGCAGATCCGCGAGGTGAAGGAATCGGTGGAGGCCGGCTCGACGTTGTCGGAGGCGCTGCGCAAGTTCCCCAAGTCCTTCGACGAGCTCTACGTCAACATGGTGCAGGCCGGCGAGGTCGGCGGCATCCTGGATACGATCCTGGGGCGTCTCTCCACCTACATGGAGAAGATGATGTCCCTCAAGCGCAAAATCAAAGGCGCGATGATCTATCCTGCGACCATCATCACCGTCGCGGTCGTCGTGACCCTGATCCTGCTGGTGTTCGTCATTCCGGTCTTCGCCGAGCTGTTCGCGAGCTTCGACAAGGCGCTGCCGCTGCCGACGCAGATCGTCATCAACATCTCGAACTTCGTGATCTCGACGCTGCACTGGATCACCGCCGGCGCGGTGCTGACCGTGGTCGCGATCCGGCAGACCTACAACACCGAGCGCGGCCGCCTGGCGATCGATCGCCTGCTGCTGCGCTTGCCGATCATCGGCGACCTGATCCGCAAGGCTTCGATCGCGCGCTTCTCGCGCACGCTCGGCACGCTGGTCTCGTCCGGCGTGCCGATCCTCGACTCGCTGACCATCACGGCGCGCACGGCGGGCAACAAGGTCGTCGAGCGCGCCGGCTTCATGATCCGCGAGAGCATCAGCCAGGGGCGGACGATGCTCGAGCCGCTCATGCAGAGCGGCGTCTTCCCGCCGATGGTCTGCCAGATGATCGGCGCCGGCGAGATGACCGGTGCGATCGACCAGATGCTGCAGAAGATCGCCGACTTCTACGAGGAGGAGGTCGACGTCGCGGTGAGCAACCTCACGGCGTTGATGGAGCCGCTGGTGATCGTCGTGCTCGGCACGATCATCGGTGGCCTGGTGATCTCGATGTACCTGCCGATCTTCCAGCTCGGCTCGCTGCTGGGGTCGTGACGATGGATGCCACGACGCTGCCGGCCGCGGACGACACGCTGCGCGAGCGGCTGCGGGTGCTGCTGTTCGCGCGCGTGCTCGCGGTGACGGTCTTTCTCGCCGGCGCCGGTGCATACCAGCTCACGGTGTCGCACGGGGAGCGCGTCGTCGGGCCCGAGACGTTCGTCGTCGTCATCGCCGCCTACGTGCTGACCGTCGCATCCGCGCTGGCGGTGCGCCGGGTGTCGTGGCTGCGTGCCTTCGCCTACCTGCAGACGGTCTTCGACGTCCTGCTGCTGACCGGTGCGATCGTGTTCGCGCGCGGCGTCGGCTCGCCGATGGCGGTGCTCTACGTGCTGGCGATCGCCAACGCAGCCGGACTGCTGCTCATGCGCGGGGCCTTGGTGAGCGCGCTCGCGTCCTCGATCGCCTACGTCTTCCTGGTCGTACAGCAGTCGGCGCTGGTCGGGGCCCGCGACGGCGTGCTGCTCGACGTGGTGACGCCGGCGCTGCTCGGTACTTCATGCTTGACGATCGCGGCGGTGCTGATCGGCTCGCTGGCGCGGCGCCTCGCCGCGGCCGAGAGTCAGCTCTCGCTGCGCGACCACGAGGTCAGCCGTCTCGAGGGCCTGCAACGCGCGCTCGCGAACGGGCTCGAGAGCGGGCTTCTGGTCGCCGATCAGTCCGGACGGGTGCGCTCGGCGAATCCCGCCAGTCAGGACATCCTCGGCCTGCCGATCTCGTCGATCCTGGGGCGCGAGGTGAGCTGGCTCATCCCGATGCTCGTCACCTCGGAGGACGAGGACCCGGGCAGCGAGCTCCGCGAATGCGAGTATCGTGCTCCGGACGGGGAGTCGTCGCGGTTGCGCATCAAGCGCACGCCGCTGTTCGACACCTTCGGCAACCGGGCCGGCGAGATCGTCCTGCTGCAGGACGTGACGCGCATCCAGGAGCTCGAGGCGCGTCTCGCGCAGGACGAGAACGCGGCGCTGCTCATCGGTGGCGAGGTCGCCGGCGAGGCGCCGCCGGCCGACGGCGCCGAGCCGGGCGACGACCAGCGTGACGGGATCGTCAGCACCTGCGCCGCGATGCGCGCGGTGTCGAAGCTGATCGACAAGGTGGCCCACGCCGACGCGACGGTGCTCGTCACCGGCGAGAGCGGCACCGGCAAGGAGCTGGTGGCGCGCGCGATCCACCGGCGCAGCGCGCGCGCGAACGCGCCGTTCGTCGTCGTCAACTGCGGCGCGATTCCCGAGAACCTGATCGAGAGCGAGCTCTTCGGCCACGTCCGCGGGGCGTTCACCGGTGCCGTCGGCGATCGCCCCGGACTGTTCCGGCGTGCGCACGGCGGCACCATCTTTCTCGACGAGATCGGCGAGCTGCCGCTGCAGCTGCAGGTGCGGTTGCTGCGCGTCCTGCAAGACCGCATGGTCATGCCGGTCGGCGGCAACACGCCCGTCGCGGTCGACGTGCGCGTCGTCGCGGCGACCAATCGCGTGCTGGAGGATCTGGTCAAGGCCGGCCAGTTCCGCGAGGACCTGTACTATCGCCTCGCGGTGATCGCGATCCATCTGCCGCCGCTGCGCGAGCGCGAAGGCGACCTCGAGCGCCTCATCGAGCATTTCGTGCGCACCGCCGCGGTGCGCCACGCGAAGCAGGTCACGCGCGTCGCGGGTCGGGCCATGCATCTGCTGCTGCGCCACCGTTATCCGGGCAACGTGCGCGAGCTCGAGAACGTCATCGAGCACGCGACCACGCTCGCCGACGGCGACGCGATCCGCGAGCAGGATCTGCCCGAGTCGGTGCGCGACGCGGAGGGGGTGCGGGCGGTGCCCATCGCATCGACCCGCGACCGCCGCTTCGACGGCGTCGAAGAATCCGACGTCGGCCTCGGCGACGCGGTCGGCGAGGAGGACGTGCCGTCCTACGTGGAGAGCGGCATGCTGCGCGAGCTCGGGGCTGCCGTGGTGCTGCCGATCGACGAGGGCGCCGGCGCGAGCCTCGACGACCAGCTGGCGCGTCAGGAGAAGGAAGCGCTGCTCGCCGCACTGGCGCGCGCGGCAGGGGTCAAGAAGAAAGCCGCGACGCTGCTCGGCATCAACTATCGCTCGTTCCGGCACCGTCTGCAGAAGTACGGGCTCGACGGGCACGGGGACGACGTGCCGCCACGCCTCTCGCCCGCTCCGTTCCTGCGCGAGTCCGGCCACTGACGCCCGTCTGCGCGTAGCGCGAGCCGCGCGGCGTCTGCGTTGCGGCGTGTCCGATGCGCGACGCTGGGCCTTGGCCCGACGCTGCGGGGGCGTGCGCCGGCTCCGCGACCCGCGGTGCGGGCGCCACGGTCCTTTCGTCGCGCCCGTCGCAGGCCCGCGCGGGAGACCCTCCGCGAGTGTGCTGCGGCGGCGAGCTCGCCGCACACGCCGTGCGGTCGATCGCTCCGCGAGCGCGACGCGTGCCGAGGCCGCCGTCGTCGCCGAAGCGCGCAGCGAGCAGCGAGCAGCGCGTGCGCGCACGGGTCGCCGAAGGCGATCCTCTGTCGCTGCGAGGATGCCGATGTCGCGGTGTCGTCCCGGTCCGCAGGAGCTTCGCCGGGACGGCGTCTTCGTTGCACCGCCGCGCCATGCGCGACGCTGCGGCGCGGCGCCGTCACACGACCGCGGCGCAGCTGCTGCACGGGTTGCGCCGCGGCGACGCAGCATGGTGCTTCATCTGCACCGAAGCCGCTGCCGCGCGACGTCACCGTCACGCGCGTGACGGTCGCGTGGTGTCAAGGCTTGGTCGCGGAGCGGCAACGGAGCGTCGCTCGCGAAGCGCTCCGTGCAGCGTGGCGCGCGACGTCGCACCGGGAAAGCGACGATTCCACGCGCCTCCTGCGGATTCGGGCGCGTCTGACAGCCGTGGCACCACGCTTGCGAAGGCACGCATCAGCAGCCGCACCGTGTCGGTCGCGGCGAAAGACTCGGGTCGCGCGGCCCATCGAGCTGGGCGCGCGAAGGAGATCGGGAGGCAGAGATGATGATGAGGAACGAGAAAGGCTTCACGCTGATCGAGCTTCTGGTGGTCGTCGCGATCATCGGCATCTTGGCGGCCATCGCGATTCCGCAGTTCTCGGAGTATCGCAAGCAGGGCTTCAACGCCCGCGCGTCGTCCGACCTGCGTAACCTCGCGACCGCCGAGGAGGCGTACTTCGCCGCCAACGCCGTCTACCAGAACGATCCGAACAACCTCACCGGCTTCAAGAAGTCGCCTGGCGTCACGATCTCCGTCACGCCGACGGGCAACACCTTCACGGCGCAGGCGTACCACACCAACGGCAACAAGACGTTCGACTGGGATTCGTCGAACGGCGGTCTGCAGAACGCGCCGTGATGCGCGGCTAGCAACACGTTCGGTGGAAGCGGCGCCGGCTCGCGAGAGCCGGCGCCGTTCTCGTGGTGGCGATCGGAGGTGGACGTGCTCAGCCCGAGGCTGCGAATCGGCGAAAGCCCCGGCGTGACCCTGCTCGCAGCGGCATTGGTGGCAGGGGCCGCGTTGCACTTCCTCGGCGGCAACGTCGTGGACCCCGACCTGTGGGGGCACGTGCATTACGGGCAGGCAATCCTCGCGGGCGACGGGCTGCCGCGCCAGGACGTCTTCTCCTACACGGCGCCGGGTGCGCCGTTCTACGATCACGAGTGGCTGTCCGATCTGGTGCTCGCGGCGCTGTACGGCGCCGGCGGCACGGCGGCGCTCATCGTGTTCAAGCTGCTGGTCGGCTTGCTGCTCCTGCTGGCCCTGCTGGATGCGGCCGCGCGCCTCGCGGAACGCCTGACGCCGGGCGAGGCGCCCCATCCGCTGGTCGTCGCAGCCGTGCTGGTGACGGCGCTCGCGGTGATCACGCCGGGCGCGAGCTTTCGGCCGCAGCTCTTCACGATGCTCCTCCTCGCGGCCGAGCTGGCGTTGCTGCTGCGTGCCGAGCGGCGCCTCGACGACGGCGTCGTCCTGCCGTGGCAGCTCGCGGTGCTGCCGCTCGCGATGGTGCCATGGGCCAACCTGCACGGCGGCTTTCTCGTCGGCATCGGTCTTCTCGGCGTGTACTGCGCGGCGCACCTGGGATGCTGGGGCCTCGCGCGCGTGCGCGGCCGGAACGATGGCTTGACGACGCGCCAGGCGGGCGCGCTCGCCGCGACGGGGATCGCGGTGCTGCTCGCGCCGCTCGTGAATCCATACGGCACCGAGCTGTACGCCTACCTCGCCGCGACGCTCGACATGCACGGCGAGATTCGCGAGTGGCGGCCGATCTCGGTGCTGTCGGTCGAGTACCTGCGCTTCAAGCTGCTCTGCGTCGCGGCGCTCGGGGCGGCTGCGATGCTGCTCGCGCGTACGAGTAGGAGCGACCGCGCGCGCACGACGCTCGCCTGGCTCGTGCCGTATCTCGCGCTCGCCGCCGGGCTCTCCTTCCGCCACCAACGGCACTCGGTGCTGTTCGGCATCGCCGCGACGCCGCTGGTGGTGGTCGGCGTGGAGCAGGTGCGTCGCGCCGCGTTGCGACGCTGGCCCGCACTCGTGCCGCGGCCGCAGGTCTGGATCGCGATCGCCGGCGGCGCACTCGCGATCGCGCTGGTCCAGGTGCACGGCTTCGCGACCCAGGTGGCGCGCGACGGCATGGCGATCCGCTTCGGCCGCCTCGACTATCCGATCGACGCCGTCGAGTTCATGCGCACGCACGGCATCGGCGGCAACGTCGCGATGCCGTTCGAGTGGGGTGCCTACGCGATCGCGAAGCTCGCGCCCGGGTCGCGCGTGTTCATCGATGGACGCTTCGAGGCGGTCTACCCGCCGCAGGTGATCGACGACTACTTCGCGTTCATGCACGGGACCGGCGACTGGGAGCGTCTGCTCGACGCCTACCCGACCGACGTCGTCGTCGTGCAGCGCTGGCGCAACATCCATCCGCGCCTCTTCGCGCGCACCGACCTGGAGTACGTCTACTCGGATCCGGCGGCACTGGTCTTCGTGCGCCGCTCGCCGGCGAACGCTCCCGCTCTCGAGCGGCTCGCGTCGCTCGACGACCGCTTCGACTTCCCGCGCAACGACACGGTGTTCCCGTGACGGACCTCGCGCACGACACCGCCGCGCGCCGGCTCGCCGGGCCATTGCTCGCGGCCCTGGCGGTCGTCGGGCAGAGCGTGCTGCTCGCGCGCACGTATCCGGCCGCGTATCTCGATGCGGACCTCTTGTCGTACCTCGCGTACTGGCGCGACCTGCGCGCCGGGACGCCGGTCGCCTTCGGCTACACGGTGCCGAAGCTGCTGCCGATGCTGCTCTTCGGGCCGCTCGCGAGCCCGCGCCTGGCGCTCGTCGTCAGCATCGGAATCGCCGCCACGGGCGGCGCGCTGCTGTACGGGATCGCGCGGCGCAGCTTCGGCACGACGGTCGCGGTGCTGGCGTCGCTGCTCTACGTCCTCGACCCGATGCGCGGCGTGCTGACGCTGCGCTCGAGCGTCGACCTCGCGGTGGGGGTGGCGGTCCTCGGCGCGGTCGCGGCGCTGCAGCGCCGCGCCGTGCTGACGGCCTCGCTGATGATCCTCGTGGCGGCGCTCGGCAAGCCGCCGGCGCTCGCCTGCATCGCGGCGTTGCCGTTCGTCCCGGGCACGACGCTGCGGCGGCGTGCGGTCGCGTGCCTCGTCCCGCTCCTCGCCCTGCCTGCGACGATGGCGCTCGCAGCACTCCTGGCGGGGCGGTCGCTCGCGTCGGTGCTGCTGTCGCCGTCGCTGCCGAACCAGCACGAGCTGTTCGTCCGCGTCGCCCAGGCGAAGGTCTTGGGCTTCGCCGACACGCTGCGGCTGCTGCTCGGCGAGTGGTTCGGCGGGACGCTGTTCGCCCACACCTGGCCGCTGGTGGTGCTGGGCGTCGCGCTCTACCTGGTCCGTCCGCCGGAGGGGGCCGACGAGGCGCGCCGTCCGCTGATCGTCGTGCCGCTGCTGCTCGCGTGCGCCTACCTGGCGCTCGCCATGCTGCAGCCGATGATCGTCTTCACGCGCTTCTTCTGGCCGCTCGCGCTCGTGCTGTCGGTGTTCGCCGGCTACGCCGTGGTGTGGCTCACGCGCCGGCTGCCGGTCGCGCCGCCGCTGCGGGCGGCCTTCGCGGTCGCGCTGGTCGCGGCGCTGCTCGGTGATCGGTTGGCCGATCAGCGCTGGCGCGAGCGCATCATGCTGCGTCCATTCGAGGACAATGCGCAGCTGGCCGATGATGCGGTGGAGGCGATCGCACACGATGCGGCGTGCAATGGGGCGGCGGTGGTTCCGCTGGCCTACCTGCCGCTCGCGGCGTGGCGCGCGCCCGACAAGCTGAGGCGGGGGGAGCTGTGCGCGATCGAGGACTGGGCCGAGGGACGAGGCTGTGCGGCGCCGCGCTGCGTGCTCGTGATCCCCGATGCACCCACCACCGAGCGCGCACGCCAGGCGATGGCGGAGCTGGTCGCGGACGGCTTCGTCGTGGAGGTAGGGAGTGAGACCGGAGCTCTCGTCCGATCCGGGAACGGCTAGCGTGTCGCTCGCCGGGCTGCGCCGGCGACGTGACGGTTTCGGCGTGGTGAAGGCGCTCGAGCGTGCCTGCGACGGCTGGATCGGGCGCTGCCTCGTGCTGGTCGGCGCCTACGTCACGATCGGCTACGTGGTCGCCGCCTCGGTCGGTCTACCGATCCACTGGCCGGTGGCCCACCTGGAGGACCAGGCCCGCTGGATCTTCCTCATCACCTACGGACCCCTGATGACCGGCTGCCTGCTCGCCTACGCGGGCCAGCAGCGCGAGCTCTGGCAGCGCTGCCGACGTTTCGTGCTGTCACCGGCGTTCTTCCTCGAGTTCGTCGTCGCCATGACGGTCGTCAACGCGACCATCATGATGTTCGTCAATCTCAAACAGTTCATTCCGGCGATCGACGAGCGCCTGTACGACTCGCCGCTCTGGCGGCTCGACAACGTGCTGCACTTCGGCATCGATCCGGCGGTGGTCGTGAGCGAGCTGGCGGCGGAGTACGGCCTGCTGCCGTGGCTCGACCGTGCCTACCTGCTGTTCTACCCGGCGCAGGTGATCGTGCCGCTGCTGTTTCTGGTCGCGCCCAAGCTTCGTCCGCAGCGTGGCCGATTCTTCTTCGCCTACTGTCTGCTGTGGATGCTCGGCGGCGTGATGTACGTCACCTGGCCGACGCTCGGGCCGATCTACTACCGCTCGAGTCGGTTCTGGCTCGAGCAGGCGCCGTACGCGACGTACCTGCAGGAGATGTTGATGCGGGACTACGTCCGCTTCCGCACCGACCCCACGTTCTACACCGTCAAGCTGTACCAGGGCGTCGCGGCGCTGCCGAGCCTGCACGTCGGCGTGCTGGCGCTGTTCGCGATCACGACCGCGCGCTGGCGCGCCCTTTCGGCGCTCTTGTGGCTGCTCACCGCGATCACCTTCGTCGGCTCGCTGGCGCTCGGCTGGCACTACGCGATCGACGGCTACGCGGGTGCGCTGCTGGCGCTGGGGGCGTGGGTCGTCGCATGCCTCGTCGTGCACGAGGAGCGTGAGGGCGGCGGCGTGCTCGAGCTGCGGCGTGCCGACGTCGTGCCGTCGCAGAGCGGAACGCGCGCGGCATGATCGCGCAGCTCGCGATGAACCCCCCGTCGATGAAAGAGCCGCGGCCGAGCGCCGCGGCGGATGCCCGCGAGCGTCGCACGGGCCGGCTCTTCGTGCGCGCCTTCGGCGCCGACGGTGGGCAGGAGGCGAAGTGACCGAACGGCCGCCGCGTAGTAACCACGGTGCGGAGCGCGCCGCGAGACGATGCAAGGAGATCAACTGATGCTCGACGGCATGGCGCTCGCGCTCGGAGCCGCGACTGGCAGCTTCCTGAACGTCGCGATCTACCGCCTGCCGCGCGGCGAGTCGGTGGTCGCGCCGCGCTCGCACTGCACGAAGTGCGAGCGCGTGATCCCCTGGTACGACAACATCCCGGTCCTGAGCTGGATCCTGCTGCGCGGCCGCTGTCGCGGCTGCGGCGAGCCGTTCTCGATCCGTTACCCGATCGTCGAGGCGCTGACCGGCGTGATCCTGCTCGGCCTGTCGTTGCAGCTCGGCTGGAGCATCGGGCTCGCGTTCGCGTTCTACTTCGCGTGCAGCCTGCTGGTGGTGACGTACATCGACCTCGAACACCGCATCATCCCGGATCGGGTGACCTTGCCCGGGATCGTCGTGGCGCTCGGCCTCGCACTCGTGAGCGCATGGTACGCGCCGCCCGAGCTGCGCTGGCATCAGCTGCAGCAGTGGGCGATCGGCATGCTGGTCGGCGGCGGCATCCTGTGGCTCGTCGCCTGGGGGTACGCGCTGGCGACGGGTCGCGAGGGCATGGGCGGCGGCGACATCAAGCTGCTGGCGATGATCGGTGCGTTTCTGGGATGGCAGGGAGTGCTGCTGTCGCTGCTGCTCGCGTCGTTCATCGGCTCGATCATCGGCGTCGGCATCATGCTGGTACGCGGCGGCGACACCAAGCTCGCGATCCCGTTCGGGCCGTTCCTCGCGCTCGGGGCGATGGTCTCGCTGCTGTGGGGCGACGAGATCGTGCGCTGGTATCTGTCGACGATTCTTTGACGTCCGTGACATGGCGCGCCGCCTCGGCGGCGCGCTAGAGGCACGTTCCCCTCGAGCCCTTCGTTCGGTCGCCGTCGCCACGACGGCGACTCGGGAGCGGGCATGGAACGACGAACGACCTGCGACGCCGGCGCGGAGCGCCGGGCGGAGCGTGGTACCAGCCTGGTCGAGACGGTGCTGGTGCTCGCCGTCGCGAGCATCCTGGCCGGTGCCGCGTGGCCGCGCGTGGCCGACCTGCTCGACACCGTCGAGCTGCGCTCGGCGTGCGTGCGCTTCGCGTCGGCGCTGGCGCGTGGCCGCGTCGCCGCGTTGACGGAAGGGCGATCGTGGCGGCTCCGTCTCGACGGCAGCTCGCACTTCGTCCTCGCACCGCTCGACGGTGACGCGTCGCCCGAGGCTCTGCCGGCTCGCGTCTTCTTCGCCGCGGCGACGTCGGGCGGCGACGTGCGCTTCTTCTCGTCCGGCCTCGCCGACAACGCGAGCTTCACGCTCGGGGTGGGCGACGCGCGGCGCCGCGTGGTGGTGAACCAGCGCGGCCGCGTGACGGTGGAGTGAGCGTCATGCGGCGATCATGGTCACAGGACGGCTTCACGCTGATCGAGGTGCTGGCCGCGGCGGGGCTGCTCGCCTCGGCCGGAATCATCGCGACGCTCGCGGCAGCCGCGATGCTGCATCTCGAGCGCGCCGCGCACGCCGAGGCGGTCGGCCTCGCGACCGCCACCGAGAAGCTCGAGGAGCTGATCGCGCGCTCGCCGGCCGCGCGAGGCGGCGGCAACGACGAGACCGACCTCGACGGTGTGCACGTCACGCGCGTGTGGCGGGTCCTCGACCGCGTGCCGGCAGTCGAGCTCACCCGGCTCGAGGTGACCGCGCGCTGGGATCGCCCGAGCACGACGCTGCTCACCCTGGTCGCGGCCGTACCGGGCCGGACGGTGCTGCCATGAGGCGCCTCGCGTGCCAGCGCGGCTTCACGGCGGTGGAGCTGCTGATCGCGAGCCTGGTCGGGACGCTGGTGCTGGCGGCCGGCGTCGCGCTGCTGCGTGTCCATGTCGGCGTCGCGCGTACGCTGCAGGTGCGGCTCGCGGCCCTCGGCGGCACGGCCTGGGCGCTGACGGTCGCATCGCGCGACGTCGCCACCGCCGGCGGTGATCCACGGCGTGCCGGGATCGCCGCGCTCACGACCGCTGCGGCCGATCGAATCGTGCTCGCGGCGGACCGCGATGGCAACGGTGCCGTCGATCCGGCGAGCGCCGAGCGGGTGACGCTCGCATGGTCGTCCACCAGCGGCGGTCGCCTGGTGCGCTGGCTCGGCAACCAGTCGATCGCGATCGCGGCGACGGTGCGCTCGAGCGGCGTCGGCTGGCGCTACTACGACGCCGACGGCAGCGAGATCACCGGCACGGGCGGTGTCCTCGCGCCGGCCGACGCGGCGCGCGTGCGACTCGTCAGGACCGGCCTCGAAGCCACCGAGCGCTCCGGAACGATCGCCGCGACGACGACGCTGCGCAGCGCGGCCGCATTGCGCACGCGGCTCGAGGGCCGCTGAGGTGGCGAGGGCAACGGGTACGGACGTCCGACCCGCGGGCGAGCGCGGCATCGCGCTCCTCGCGGCGGTGCTGATCCTCGCGCTGCTCGCCGCGGTCACCGCGGCGACGCTGTGGCTCGTGCGCAGCGAGCTCTGGGTCGCGGGCAGCGCGCGCGCTCTCGTTCAAGCCCGCTATTCGGCGGAAGCCGGCGCCTGGCACGCGCTCGCGAAGATCGCGCCGGGCACGACCTTCGCTTCGCTCGTCGCGGGCACCGGCGGGCTCGCCGACGCAACCGATCCCGGACCGTTGCCGTTCGGCGGCGGCGGCTTCGTCGCGTTCCCGGGCGCGCCGTTCGGCTATGCGGTGACCGTGCACGCGATCGATGCCGAGCGGGTGCGTCTGCGCGCGACGGCGACGTCGGTGCGCGGCGCGCGACGCACCGTCGACGCGACGATCGGACGGGAGAGTGCTGCGTATGCGCCGGCGGCGCTGGTCGTGACGTCCGGCGCCGTCGCGATCGCACCGGCGCTGTCGGGTCTGGCGCCCGAGTCGGGCGGCATCCTGGTCGATGCGACGATGCCGATGGACGGTGGGCAGGCGATCGTCGCCGCGACCACCCCGGATGCCGCGAGTGCCGTGTGGTCGAGCCTCGCGGCGAGTGCGGCGACGCTCGCTGGCCGGGATCGGCGTGCGCTCGCGCGCGGCTTCGACGTGGCGGCCTTCGCCTCCACGAGTACGCTGGTGCGCGAGCGCGCGGAGGATCTGGCGTCCGCACGCGGCACCGTCGCGAGCCCGGCCGCGGTCTACCTCGGGGCCGGGACGGCGCCGCTGCTGCAGGGGGCCGGAGTGGTCTTGGTCGGGGGAGATCTCGTCGTCGACGGGCCCGTCGACTGGCGCGGCGTCGTGTACGTCGCCGGCGAGCTGCATCTGCGCGGTCCGAGCTGCCGGATCGACGGCATGCTGTGGGTGCGCGCGCTGCGCCTCACGACGGGTTGTGCGCTGCGCTTCGATCGCTCGGCGCTGTCGGCTGCCGATGGAGTCCTGCGCTTACCGCGCCGTCCGACGCTGCTGGCGCTCGACGACGCTTGACGCCGAGCCGCGCGCCCAGCAGGTCGGCGACCACGGCGTGACCGAACGCGTTCAGGTGGCGCCACTCGGGGTAGAACGTGTGCGGCCCGCCGGCTGCACGGGCGGCGCGCGTCGCACGGCCGAGCGCGGGCAGGGCGTCGATCACCTGCACGCCCTGCTGCTCGAGCAGCGTGATGAAGAAGCGCTGCGGCTGCTGGAAGTCCGCGCCCGCGCGCCGCAGTGCGGCGCGCCGGACCGGGTCGCCGAAGGCCTCGACTTGCCCCAGCTCGGGCAGGATCAGCACCACCGGCTCGGCACCGAGCGCGCGCGTGCGCCGGACGAACTCGAGCAGCAGACGCGCGGTCAGCGCGAAGCGCCGCCGGTCCTCGTCCGCCAGCTCGCGCACGAACAGTGGATTGACCCAGGGCGCTCGTGCGTCGCCGACGTCGTCCTCGCGCGAGGGTGTCCAGTCGCGGCGTGACAGCTCGGCGACCGCGTTCAGCAGCGCCGAGTGCCGCATGAGCGAGCGGTAGAGCTCGATCGCCGCGTGCAGCGGGCGCGAGTACGGCACGGGCACGCCGTGCAGCTCCAGCGCTCCGTCGGCGCCTGCGGTGAACCAGGGCTTCGGGTACTGAAACGTGCCCTGGCTCACGTTGTCGCTGAGGTCGTTGCCGATGAACAGCGCCAGCACCACGACATCGGGCGACCAGCGCGCGGCTTCCGCGTCGAGCACGAGCAGCTGCTGATCCGTCCCCCAGCCCGGGGTCGCGAAGCTCAGCACCTCGGTGTCGCCGCCGTCGAGCCGCGCGACGAACGTCTCGTCGTCGGCGACGCCGTCACCCCACGTCTGCGAGTCGCCGAGGACGGCGATGCGGCGTTTGCCGGGCACGCGTGCTCGGGGGTGTGACGGACCGCGTTGTCCGTCGGCATTGATCGTGACGAACGTCACGAACTCGTCACCGCCGTAGGTCCCGGCGAGGCCGGGACGGTTGTGCCAGCCGAGGAGCGGATGCGGCTCGGCGAAGTACACGCGGTTCCGCATGTGCGGGCGGAACTCGAAGCCGACCAGGCGTGCGAGCGCCTCGCCCGCGCCGATGCCGAGCACCAGCCCGAGCGCGAGGAGGGCCGCGCGAGCCCGCGTCGTCAAGCGCTCCGTCCCTGGCGTCTGCATGCTGCCCCGCACCGCACCGGCGCATCGTCACCGTGATGAATCGCGCACTTCGTCAAGTTTTTGCCGCTCGCGGCGTGCACCGCCGACCGGACGTTAGTGGAAACCGCCGCACGAACAAGGGCTTGCGCAGCGCACGGGACGACGCCTGGCGGAACGGCGATTGCAATCCGCACGAGACGGGAGGGTTTCGGTGGAGCGTGTCGACGACAGACGACGATCTCGGGGGATGATCGGTCGCGCGGCCGGTGCACGACGAGTGACGTGGCACGTGCGGGCGGGTCTGCTCGCGCAGGACGGCTGGACGTTGATGGAGACGATGGTCGTCACGAGCATCATCGCCATCCTGGCCGCGATCGCCATCCCGCAGTTCAGCGCGCTGTCGCTGCAGATGCGGACCAATGCGGCCGCGAACGAGCTGCTCGGCGACGTCGAGTACGCGCGCACCATGAGCCAGCGCACGGGAACGCCGTACTACATCACGGTCACCGGCGGCACCGGTGTGAACTACAAGGTGCAGCGCGCCGCCAATCCGCCCGCGATCGTGCCCGGGACGGACCCGGCGGTACGCACCGTGACGCTCGGGCCCAAGATGGCCAACGTCGTCTTCACCAAGAACGGCGTCGCGACCGACTGCTTCGGTACCAACGTCGGCACCGCGACCCCGGCCTCTCAGCTGGTGTTCAACTCGCGCGGGCTGCCGAACGCGGCGTCGTCGTACTTCGTCGGCTCGAACGACGGCAAGAACACCTACGTCGTGTCGGTGACCGGCGCCGGCCGGGCGCGGCTGTGCCACCGCGTCGGTGGGGGGTGGCGGTGAGCGCTCGGGGCCGTGCACGGCGCCGCTGCGTGCTGCGCGACCAGCGCGGCTTCACCATCGTCGAGACGATGGTCGCAGTCGGCATCATGGCGATCGCGTTCACCGGCATGGCGACGGTGCACGCGATCTCCTCGCGCGCGCAGTCGCTCGGTCAGAACGAAGGGCTCGCGCGCTACGTCACCGATCAGAAGCTCGAGAACGCGCGTCGCATGGCGATCGGCGCGGTCGGTGCGCCGGGCGATCCCTGCTCGGGCAGCAAGATCGTCCAGGGGGTGACGTTCACCAGCGTGTGCACGGTGTCGAACGTCACCATGGGCAAGAAGGTCTCCGTCAAGACCACGTGGACCGACCGTTTCGGTGCGCGCTCGCTGACGCTCACGACCATCGTGAGCCAGGTGACCAACCCGTCATGAGAGCCGCACTCCTCTTCGATCGTCTTCGTCGCGCCGGCGCTCGCCGCCCGTGTCCCGGCTGCGGGCTGCATCAGACGGGCCGCGGGCGCCTGCGCGACGAGTCGGGCATGACGATCATGGAGCTGCTGGTCGGCGCCGGCATCTCGCTGTTCGTGATCGGCACGGTGTTCGCCGCGGTACGCGTGCAGGGTCGCAGTGCGGCGTTTCAATCCGGCCTTGCCGACGCGCAGATCACGAGCCGCGGTGCGGGCGAGCTGCTGCTGCAGGACCTGCGCATGGCCGGGTTCGGCATGCTCGGCATGTCGCCCGCGGACTCGACGAACAACCCGCCGGTCGCGGTCAATACGGTCTCGGGAGTCACCAACATCGTGCTTCGTGGAGCGTTCTCCAACGTCACCACGACGCTCGCCGGTGCCGCGAGCGCGGGCCAGACGACGCTGTCCGTCAATCCGCCGGCGTCGGGCACCTTCAGCACGGGCAACCTCGTGCTGGTCGACAGTGGGCTCTCGTCCGAGGTGTTCACCATCACCAGCGTCGGGTCGAACGCAGGGCTGATCCAGCTCGGACTGTCGGGGCAGCTCAAAAACTCGTATCCGCTGGGGCCCTTCGTCACGCAGATCGAGGTCGTCACCTACACGTACGGCAACGAGGGCGGCCGGATGGTCCTGCGGCGCAACGGTCAGGTGGTCGCGGAGAACGTCCCGACGCTGCAGCTCCAGTACATCGCCAACGACGGCACGATCACCAGCACGCCGGGAACCACGGTGCGCTCGGTGACGATCAACTTCCAGGCGGCCGAGCCGTCGGCGCTGCCCGGCAACCCGACCGCGAAGTCGAACGTGACCACCGAAGCCAACATGCGGAACCTCGTGTTCCGCTTCTCCATGAGCTGAGCGCGATGAGCAGGATGCGAGACGAGCGCGGGGTCGTGATGGTCGTGGCGCTGGGCATCGTCGTGGCGCTCGCCGCGATGTCGCTGGCGCTGGCGCGCAGCGGGCAGATGTCGACCTTGACCGGCGCGCTGTCGGCGCAGCTCGCCAATGCCTTCTACCTCGCGGACGGTGCGGCGTACCACGCGCTGGGCGATCCGGCGCTGTTCGTGCCGCCGGCGCCCGGGGCGACGCCGGCGGTGTACGTGAAGGATCTCACCTCCGAGGCCAGCATGCCGTGTCAAGCACAGGTGCAGTTCTCGCAGTACCGCTCGCTGCCCGGCAACCTGCTGGTGCGCACGACGGACGGCCAGATGCGGGCGGCGCAGTTCGGGCAGAACGAGGGCCTCGGCAAGATGTACTTCTTCAACGTCAACGGTCTGAAGAATCCGACCAACGCGGGCATCGACCCGAAGGGTGCGGTGCAGATGCAGGCGGCCAAGCCCGGTCCGTGCGCGGACTGCGGGTCCTGAATGCCAGCGGCTGCGGGGGGCGCCATGAATCGTTCGACTCATCGAGGCAACGCGGGGGTGCGCGGCCTCGCGATCGCCGTGCTCGTCGCGGCGTGCTTTCTCGCGAGGCCCGCCCGAGCGCACGACACCGACATCTTCACCGGCACGCAGGTCGATCCCAACGTCCTGATCGTCTTCGACAACTCGGGCTCGATGGGCCTGCAGGCGTACAACACCTACCCGAACACCATCTACACCGGCTCCTACGCGTCAGGCACGGTCTACTCGCGCTGCGCGAACAAGAGCGGCGTCTCGGGCGGCGACGTCAACGCCAACTGCACCTGCAAGAACGTTCAGACCAGCTGGGTGGTCGACAACAGCACCTGCAAGAACTCGGTGGTGGACGTCCAGCCACCGCCGTCCGGTGACGACATCGACGACCGCGAGTCGCGGCGCAAGCTCGGTAACCGCCTCAACTTCGAGACCAACCCACCCAAGAACTGTCTGCTCGAGCCGTTCGACGAGTGCACAAGCAACGCGCAGTGTCCCGGGACGGGCAACAGCTGTCAGGCGCAGAACAAGATGGCGGTCGCGCAGGGCGTGATGACGTCGGTGGTCAACGATCCGGCCAACGCCAACGTGCGCTTTGGCCTGATGAACTTCAACCCCTCGGGCATCGACTACAACTCGATGAACTACAGCAGCTCGAGCGCGGTCACGACCTGGCAGGCGACCAACCAGAACAAGTTCCTGGTTCCGGTGCAGGACAACACGTCGTCGTCGCGTGCGACGTTGACGACGCAGATCGCGGCCATGACGGCCAACGGCGGCACGCCGACGGTGCACCGCCTGATCGACGCGTGGAGCTACTTCAACGGTTCCGTGACGAAGTCCGGCTGGACCTCGCCGGTGCAGTACACCTGCCAGCGCAACTACCTTTTGATGGTGACCGACGGCATCCCCGAGGTGGAGGCGGACTTCAACACCACCCCGCAGTCGTCGTGCACGTTCAACCGCGTCAAGAGCTTCGTCGGCAACCCCGGCGACCTGAACGGCGACGGCAAGGAGAACCCATCGAGCCCGAACTACCTCGCGACCACCGGTGAGATGTTCAACTGCGGCTCCGACTACCTCGACGACGCGATGCAGAAGATCCGCGGGCTGTTCCCGCTCGGCAACTCGAACAACCAGCCGCTCTCGCTGTACGCGGTGTCGTTCGGCTTCGACTACTGCCAGCCGCCGGCGAGCGGCGACCTGAGCCCGGGCGGCGGGTCGCTGCTCTACCGCGCGTCGAAGAAGTACGGCGGCGGCGACTGCCTGTCGGCGACGGAGCCCGACGAGCTCGACGACGCGATCCGCGAGGCGATCAACCTGATCAAGAACGACGCGCAGTCGTTCGTGGCACCCGTGGTGCCGGTCAGCCAGACGAACCGCACCGAGTCCGGCGACCGTCTGTACGTCGCGCTGTTCGCGCCGCGCGAGGGCCAGCAGGAGTGGCCGGGCAACATCAAGAAGTACCGCCTCGACCGCAACAACGGCACGATCTGCAACGCGAGCGCGACCACCTGCACCTCCGGCAGCAGCGCCGCTGCCACCACGGCGGACGGGACGATCCTCGGGACCGCGGAGTCGTTCTGGGACGCCAGCACCGGCGGCCCATCGGGTAGCTCGGTGACGTCGGGCGGCGTGGGCTCGGTGCTGCAGCAGAGCAACCTCGCGAGCCGCAAGATCTACACCTACACCGGCAGCGCGACCGGCAACCTCGGCGGCCTTGCGCTCACCGCGACCGCGCAAGCGTTCTCGAAGAGCAACAACGCGATCACGCCCGCGATGCTGGGCTTGACGGGCACCGACGCGACCACCGCCGAGCGCGACAAGCTCATCGACTACGTCTACGGCTTCGACTCGTACGACCGGAACAGCAACGGCAACACCACCGAGAAGCGCAGCTGGGTGCTCGGCGACATCATCCACTCGGTGCCGCTGATCGTGAACTACGACTCGACCGGCACCAACTCGCTCATCATCGTCGGCGCCAACGACGGCATGCTGCACGCGTTCGACGACGCGACAGGTGCCGAGGTCTGGGCGTTCATCCCGCCCGACGTCCTGGGCAATCTGAACAATCTGCGCCCCGGCGAAGCCGGGACGCATCCGTTCTTCGTCGACTCGTCGCCGAAGATGAAGATCGTCACCAGCGGTACGCAGAAGGTCCTGGTGTTCGGGCTCGGGCGCGGCGGGCGCGCGTACTACGCGCTCGACATCACCAGCAAGAGCGCGCCGGCGCTGCTGTGGCGCATCAACAACGGCGTCAGCGGCTTCTCCGACCTCGGTCAGACGTGGTCGACGCCGGCGCTGTCACGCGCGGCGAACGGCGGCTCGCCGGTGGACGTCGCGGTGTTCGGCGGCGGCTACGATCCGTACTTCGACGATGCCACCGTGACCACCAAGAACACCAGCGCGCCGATGGGCCGCACGGTCTACATGGTCAACCTGACCACGGGCGCGAAGATCGCCGACAGTGGCGCGAAGGACTTCTCGATCCCGAGCGATCCGCTGCTCTTCGACGTGAACGGCGACGGCATCTTCGACCGCGGCTACATCGGCGACATGGGCGGCAACATGTGGCGCATCAGCGACGGCTTCGCGATGAACACGCTGTTCACGGCACCCGCGGGCCTGCGAATTTTTTACCAGCCGGACGCCGTCATCAACAACGGCTCGGTCATGGTCTACTTCGGCACCGGCGACCGCTCGAGCCCGATGTCGACGCAATTCACCAACCGGTTCTACGCGGTCCGCGACGACGGCACGAACAATCTCAGCGAGGGCGACCTGGTCAACGTGACCACCCAGATCACGCAGCCCGGCAGCCCGCAGTACAAGACGCTGCTCAACGACATCACGTCGCACCACGGCTGGTACATCGTGCTCGGAGCGAACGGCGAGAAGGTCCTGTCGCCGCCGACGGTGTACTTCAACGTCGCGTTCTCGACGTTCATCCCCTCGACCGCCGTCTGCCAGGCGGGCGGCACGGCGCGCGTCTACGTCGTCGATCCGCTGGTCGGCGGTCCCACGACGGACCTCGCGAACACGTCGGGCGGTGGCCTCGGCGGCGGCAGCTCGACGGGCGGCGGCTTCGGCTCGGGATCGAGCGGCGTCCTGATCGCCAACGATCGGTTCGTGGCCGTCGGCCAGAGCATCCCGACCTCGCTGAAGGTGACCTTCGGCGACAACGAGACCAAGGCCTTCTTCGGCGTCACCAAGGGCGGCGGCATCGCGCTCCAGCCCCTCCTGCTGCCGCAGATCGCCTCGAACGTGATCCCCGTATCGTGGCGGCAGAGCTGGTAGGGAGGGCGTGATGAGACGGCGAAACGGCGGCATGATGCGCTGCATCGTAGGCGTGCTGGGGGCCCTCGCGCTGGCTTTCCCGGGCGCTGCACCGGCGGCGGACGTGACCACGGTGAGCGGCACGGTGACCTACGTGTCGACGTCCGTGGTCGAGGTGTCCGGGCACCGCGGCCTCCTCGAGCCGGGCACCTCGATCACCAGCGAGGGGCGCCCGATCTCGATCGCATCGGTGGCGGTCGGGATGCCGGCCGACCTCGAGATCGGCGCCGACGGGAGGGCTTTGGAGCTTCGCGTAAAAGGAGCGGTTGAGTAAACTGAGCGGAAGGCGAATATACCTTCGGGCGGCGCGTCTATGACGAGTGAGTACGAGGTTCTCGGTTCAGGAAGGGCTAACGCCACCCCCTCCGGCCGTTGTACTCGTACTTCGACCTCGTAAGCGACGGGGCCGTTCCGATCGGTGGACGTGGGCGGTGGGGTTCCTCCTCTCCCCTGCTGCTCACGTCCGCCGGTGCTTCACCTGACCTCGTAGAAGAGAACGGCGTCGCGCTCGTCGCGGCGCAGCTCGCCGCGAGCGCGCAGCATCTCGAGATGCGCGAGCGTTTCCATCACCGCGGCCCCCGCCTGGAAGCGGTCGTTCGGATTCTCGAACACCCAGCGGAACACGCGCCGCGCGACGTCGTAGGCGCTCGCCGGCCCCGCGCGCAGCACGTCCTTCATCTCGGCTGCGCGCGCCTCGTGGTGGCGGATCAGCTGTCGCGCGCGGTGGCGGTGGTCTTCGTAGACGCCGCCGTGCGCGGGGCAGACGAGCCGCGCGTCGAGCCGCGCGACCTTCTCCTGCGACGCGAGAAAGTCGCCGAGCGGGTTCTCCGGGCCGGTCGCATAGACGCCGACGTGCGGCGTGATGCGCGGCAGCAGGTGGTCGCCGACGAACAGCAAGCGATCGTCGAGATCCAGGAAGCAGCAGTGTCCGGGGGTGTGCCCCGGCGTCCAGATCACCTGAAGGCGCCGGCGGCCGATCTGCAGCACCTCGCCGTCGGTGAGCAGATGGTCCGCCTCGGTCACGGGCTGGAACGTGGCCGCCCAGACGTCCATCGGCTTCGGCGCGTCGGTCGGCTGCGTCGGGATCGGGATGCCGTTGCGGCGCGAGTGGCGCACCATGTCGTCCGGTCCCGCGTTCAGCGTGTACGCGATGCGCTCCAGCTCGGCCGGATGGATGTGGATCCGTCCACCGATCTCGTCGCGGTAGGCGCGCGACGCCCCGAAGTGATCCGGGTGGTGGTGCGTCGCGAGCAGATGCGTGACGTCCGCCGGCGCGACGCCCAGTGCGGCCAATGCACCCGCGAACGCGGCCCGGCTCTCCTCGCGCGCGACGCCGGTGTCGACGAGCGCCCAGCCGTCGCCGCAATCGATCAGCCAGACGTTGATGATGGTCGGCTTGGACGGCAGCGGCAGGAAGACCTCAAAGACGCCGCGTGCGACCTCGCGCGTCTTCGCCGGCTGCTCCTCGTCCCCCGGCTGCGTCATTCGTGCAGCCGGTCCTTGATCTCGAACGTCACGCGCAGCGTGACCTTCCAGCCGGTGACGCGGCCGTCCTCCACCAGCGCACGGGTCTCGGTGACGACGGCGTCCTTGATGCCCGAGATCGTGACGGACGCACGTGCGATCGCGATCGAGACCGCGTCCTCGATCGACGTGGTCGACGTTCCGGTCAGATCGATGATCTTCTCGACCATGCTTCCTCCGGGGCTCAGCGCCCGATCGACGCGACGGCGCAGCCGCTGCAGCTCTTCGCGAGCTCGACGATGAAGCGCTCGCACGTCGCGACCCGCTCGGGCTGGTCGAGCTGCTTCGCGACCTCGAGCGCGCTCTGCGCGGTCGCCTTGGCGTCGTCCTCGCGTCCGACGATGTGGTAGGCCTCGGCGAGCTCGAGCCGCTTGCCGATCGCGGTCGAGTCGAGCGCGACGGCCTTCTCGAGGTACTCGACGCCCTTGGTGGTGTTGCCGCCGAAGATGCGCGGCAGCTTCATGAGCATGCCGCCGCGGGCGGCCAGCGCATTCGCGTGGTTCGGATCGAGGCGCAGCACCTCGTCGAGTTGCTTGTTGAGCTTGACGAGCTGCAAGGCCGCCACCGCGATGCCGCCGAGCTGCGCGATGCGTCCTTCCGCCGCGAACTGGACGAAGTGCGCGTCGGCGTCGTTCGGCATCAGCTCGACGGCGCGGTCGGCGTGCTGCTTCGCCTCCTCGTAGGCCTTCTTGCGCGCATCGTCGTCCGGGGCGCGCTCGCCGTCGTCGATCAGCTTCTTCGCGGCGGCGAGCTCGCGACGCCCCTGGTCGACCGCGCCTTCCGGAGCCGCGGCCCCGTCGACCGCGGGCGCCGCGTCGGCCGGGCGGCTCTCGCCTCCGGCATCCGCGGCGGATGGTGCCTGCGCCGTGCAGCCGCCTGCGCCGGAGGCACTTTCACCGCCTGCGCACGCCGCTCCCACGGGTGGTGCGCAGGCGAGAACGACGGCCAGAGCCGCGGCCGCTATGCGGTCGGCGGACGCGCCGCGCGCGATGGTTGGATGCGGACGATTCATCGTTGACTTCGATCTTTCGCGCCCCGTACGATCGCGCGCCAGCCGATACTAGCAAGACGGTCACGAACCGACACCGCAGGTCCCCGAAATCCAGAGCATGAACCGCCAGTCATCCATCCGTCGCAACGCGTCTCTCGAGAAGGCGAACCGACTCCTGCTCGCGTTCTCCGAGGCCACACCCGAGCTCGGTGTGATGGACCTCGCGCGCCGTGTGGGCCTCAACAAGAGCACCGTGAGCCGCTTCGTCGCGACGCTGCACGAGCTCGGCTTGCTCGAGCGCGTCGATCACGGCCGCAAGTATCGACTCGGGCTCCGCGTGTTCGAGCTCGGCACGCTCGCGGCACGGCACCGTCCGCTGTACGCGCAGGCCGAGCCCGCGGTGGAGAAGCTCGCCGCGTCGCTGCGCGAGACCGTCACGCTCGCGGTCCTGCTGGGCCGCGACCTCGTCTTCCTCCACAAGGCGGATCGTGGTGTCGACGCGGCGTCGGCGGCACTCGGCCGCCGCTACCCGGCGCACTGCAGCGCCTCGGGCAAGGCGCTGCTCGGCATGCTGCCCGCGGGCGAACGTGCCGAGTACCTCGCGTCGCGGCTCGCGCGCCGCACGGAGAGCAGCATCGTCGTGCCGCGCGTCCTCGAGCGCGAGCTCGAGATGGCGGCGGAGCAGGGCTACGCCGTCGATCACCAGGAGTTCATGGTCGGCGTGCGCAGCATCGCGGTGCCGATCCACGACCGCACCGGCGCCGCGGTCGCAGCGATCGGCCTGAGCGGTGCCGCGCGGCGCATCACGCCCGCGAACGTCCCCCCGCTCGCGGCCCAGCTGCAGCGCGT
>JAIEPK010000303.1 GCA_019749875.1 Candidatus Binatia bacterium
GGCAGCGCACGTCGGGTCGGACCTCGGGCACGGCCGCGCACGCGGCGCGCAGCTCCGGTCCGGCAGCGCGATGGATCGCCCCGTCGACGCCGCCGCCGCCGAGCAGGCGCTGGTTGGCGGCGTTCACGATCGCGTCGACGTCGGCCCGGGTCAGATCGCCTTGGTCGATCACCAGCTCGCAGGTCGGTGTCAGGGCGACGCGCTGCACGGCTGCACTGTAGCCCGGCTCCGCGCCGCGAGGGAGCCCTCGTGCCGACGTGTGCGGATCACCGATGCGCGCGGCCCGTGCGTCAGGCGAACAGCGCCTCGCAGCCCGTCCCCGCGAGCACGCCGTCGATCCATGCACGATCCGATGCCGACAGCTTCTCGCGCGACTCGCGCAGCCAGCGCAGGCACTTCGCCTGATACGGGAACGGCTGCTGCTCCCACTTCGCTCCGTCGATCGTGCACACGACCTTGTCCGCGCCCGCCGCGAGCGCGGACGCGTTCGCGAGCAGGAACGGCGCGTAGACGCGGCCGATCTCGGCGAGGATCGCGCGCAGCGTGTCGGGCAGCGCGTCGCGCGTGACCCAGCCCGTCGTCTCGTCGTCGAGCTCGACCCACGAGGGATCGTCCATGCGGTTCGTCCACGAGATCGCGCGCGGCGCCACGTCGACGGCGACGCGCGCCGACGTCGGGTCGAAGAGTACCAGCTGGCTCAGCTGGCCGAAGATCCCGAAGTCGCCACAGCCGGGGCGCGTGCCGAGCAGGAACGGCAGGTGCTCCACGTGATCGGACAGCAGCTCGAGCAGCCGCCGGTAGCTCGACTCGATCACCGGCTTGGTGATCTCGTTCGAGCCGACCACCGCGAGACGTCCGATCTGCCGCTCGCCGAAGAACTTCGCCGCGAACTCGCGCTGGCTCGCATCGAGGTCGAGTCGCATGTCGAGCGGCAGCACGCGCGACGCCTTGCGCGCGTCCTCCGCGTACGCCCAGCGGTAGTGGAACATGGCCTTGGTGAGCCACTCGTCGGCGTAGTCCTCGATGAGCTCGTCGAGGAACGCGATCGCAGGATCGGACGGGATGACGCTGCGTCCCGCGTGCATCTGCTCGAGGCGACGGATCTGGAAGGTCGAGTCGATCATCGCGCTCGGCGCAGCACCGTTCTCGCCGGGGAAGACCAGCACCGGGATCAGCGCGACCGGCACCGGCGGCAGGTCCTTCGCACCGTTCTCGCGCAGCAGCCACTGGAACGGGATGTGCCGGTAGCGCAGCACGGCGCGCATCTTGCGGCTGTAGGGGGACCCGTAGGCCCCGACGAGCTTGAGCTCCGGCATCGACATCGCGGCACCTCCGTGAGACGGTGGGCACGCTACCGGAATTGGCAGTCCTCGTGCAATAACTCCGTCGCGACGACCCGCCCCTGCCGCCGTGCGCGAGCGATGCAGGCAGCGTTACGGACCGGACGCGACGGCGCGCGCTTCACCGCAGGCCGAACAAGCGGTGGGCAGACGCGCTCGGCTCCCGTTCCGCAACCCGCCTACTCGACCGCCGCGTTCGGCTGGTACGGGAAGAACGTGTTGACCGGCGTGCCCGCCCCTTCGCCGTCGCGCACGAGCGTGACCACGAGCCCGCCGCGGTCGGGGCGCGTCCAGACCATGTGCCCGTCGGCATCGAGACGACGCGTGACCTCGATGCCGGGAAGGCCCGCGGGACGGAGCACGAACACGCCTTCCTCGTAGGTCGCGATCACGACCAGCGGCGTGGTGAAGTCGAGCGCAGATACGTCGTGCACGCCGTTCTCCACCGTGCCGTCGGCGCGCGCATCCGCGATCGTGCCGCCGCCCATGTCGACGATGCGGTCGCCGCACTGCTCGATGCGCTCGACGTAGTGGTGGATGCGGTCGTCGTCCGCGACGGGCCGTCCCATGCGCTCGGCGTGCAGCGTCCGCCAAAGCCCGCGCAGGTCCGGTGCACCGTCGACGAGCGGCTCCGTGCAGCGTGCCAGCACCGGCGCGGGGAACGTCTCGCGGAAACCGCCGGGCGGCGTCCGGGCGACCGAGATCTCGTCGGCGGTGAGGCCGCCCGCGGTGTCGCCGGCGTCGCCGCACGCGATGCACGCGAATGCGAGCACGAGAGCGCTCGCGAGCCGGCTGCGACGACGCATGGCGCCGACGCGTATCGGCCATCGGGGACGCGTGTCAACGCGCGGCGCGCGCCGCGGGCCAGCACGCGTCAGCCGGTGAGGGAGCGAATGGTCTCGGGCCGCAGCACGGACGCCGGATCGACGCCGTGCCCGATCTCGGCGAGCAGCGGAACGTCGGTCAGCTCGCGCAGGCTCGCGGCGAGCGTCTCGGTCGCGAGGTCGACGGTCGTCGAGAAGTGATTGACGATCGAACCGACGACGGGAATGTCGCGTGCGGCCGCGACCTCCAGCGACAGCATTGCGTGGTTGATCGCACCGAGCCGTGCGCCGACGACGAGCAGCAGCCGCGCCTCGAGCTCGCGTGCGAGATCCGCGAACGCGTACCGGTCGACGAGCGGCACCAGCAGTCCGCCGGCGCCCTCGACGAGCAGCAGGTCGACCTCGCGCGCACGCGCGCTGCACGACGCGACCACGTCGCGGACGTCGATCGTCACACCGGCGCGACGTGCGGCAAACGCGGGCGCGAGCGGATCCGGTAGGCGGATCGGACAGACCGCGTCGACCGGCTCCTCACCGCCCGCCGCCGCATGCAGCGCCACCGCGTCCGAACCGACCAGGTTCCCGCTCGCATCCGGATCGCAGCCGGTCTCCGCGGGCTTCCGGGCCGCGACGCGCAGGCCTGCGGCGCGTGCCGTGCGCAGAACGCCGCACGACACCCAGGTCTTGCCGACGCCGGTGTCGGTGCCGCTCACCAGCAGCACGCTCACGCCTCGGTCACCTCGCGGATCGCCTGCGCCGTCGCCGAGACCAGCAGGTCGAGCTCGTCCAGCTTCAAGCTCAGCGGCGGCATCAGCACGATGACCGAGCCCAGCGGGCGCAGGATGACGCCGTGCTTTCGCACCGCGTCGCACACACGATGGCCGATCTTCGCAGCCGGCGGGTAGGCGGCGCGCGTCGTACGGTCCTGCACCAGCTCGATGCCGGTCATGAGGCCGCGCCGGCGCACGTCGCCGACGTGCGCGAGCGGCTCGATGTCGCGCGCGAGCTTGTCGCCGAGGGCACGCGCGAGACCCTGCACGTGGGTCATCGTCTGCTCCTGCTCGAACACGTCGAGCGACGCGAGCCCGGCCGCGCACGCGAGCGGATTCCCCGTGTACGTATGGCCGTGGAAGAACGTCACGAAGTCCTCGTACGGTCCGAGGAACGTCTCGAACAGCGACTCGCTCGCGAACGTCGCCGCGAGCGGCAGGTAGCCGCCGGTGATCCCCTTGCCGACGCACAGCAGGTCGGGCGCGACACCCGCCTGCTCGCACGCGAACAGCGTGCCCGTGCGCCCGAAGCCGGTCGCCACCTCGTCGCAGATCAGCAGCGTGCCGACCTCGCGCGCGAGCCGTGCGAGCTCGGCGAGGTACTCGGGCGGATGCGTCCACATGCCCGCCGCCCCCTGCACGAGCGGCTCGACGATCAGCGCGGCGAGCTCGTGGCCGTAAGCGCGCAGCATGGTGCGCGCTTCGTCGATCGCCGCCGCGCATGCGGCCTCTTCGGTCATCCCCTGCTGCCAGCGGAAGACGTGCGGCGGCGTCAAGCGCAGGACGTCGAACAGCAGCGGTCGGTAGAAGCGGTGAAACGCTTCGCTGTAGCCGACCGAGATCGCGCCGATCGTATCGCCGTGATACGCCTCGACCAGCGACGCGAAGCGCGTGCGTTCGGTCTCGCCGCGCAGCTGGCACGCCTGGAACGCGAGCTTGAGCGCGATCTCGACCGCGGTGGCGCCGGCGTCGGAGTAGAAGACACGCGTCAAGCCATCCGGTGCGAGCTGCACCAGGCGCGCCGCCAGCTCCGCGGCACCGGGGTGCGTCAGACCGAGCATCGTCGAGTGCGCGACGCGATCGAGCTGGGCCCGCACCGCGGCGTCCAGCATCGGATGGCGGTGGCCGTGCACGTTGCACCACAGCGACGACACGCCGTCGAGGTAGCGGCGTCCCTGCGCGTCGATCAGGTGGTTGCCCTCGCCGGCGACGATCACCAGCGGCTCGCCCGCGAGCCAGTCGCGCATCTGCGTGAAGGGATGCCACAGGTAGCGCCGGTCGAGATCGGCGACGCGATCGTTCGCGAGGGTCATGACCTGGTCTCCTGCACCGTCGCGAGGGTCATGCTCGGGTGTCCTGCATCGCGCCGGCGAGCACCGACACCGCGCGGTCGATCTGCTCCGCGGTGTGCGTCGCGATCGGCGTCAAGCGCAGACGCGCCGTCCCTTGCGGCACCGTCGGCGGGCGGATCGCCGGTGCCAAGACGCCGCGCGCGAGCGCGCTCTCCGCCACCGAAAGCGCATCGGCCGCCTCACCGACGACGAGCGGAACGATCGGGCTCGCGAACGGCTGCATGGCGATTCCGGCGCGCTCGAGCCCTTGGTGCAGGCGCCGCGCGTTGCCCCACAGCGCCTCGCGGCGCGCCGGATCGGCACGCACGATCGCGACCGCGGCCTCGGCGGCTGCGATCACCGGCGGGGGCAACGCCGTGCTGTAGACGTAGGCCCGCGCGCGGTTCACCAGCAGCTCGATCAGCGCGCGCGAGCCTGCGACGAACGCGCCGTAGCTGCCGAGCGCCTTGCCGAGGGTCCCCATGCGTACCGTGATGCGCCCGCCGAGGCCGGTCGCCTCGGCGAGCCCTGCGCCGGTGTCGCCGAACACGCCGGCGGCATGCGCCTCGTCGATCATGATCCACGCGTCGTGGCGCTCGGCGAGCGCCACGATGTCGGCGAGCGGCGCACGATCGCCGTCCATGCTGAACACGGAGTCGGTGACGATCAGGCGTCGCCGCGCGCGCGAGGTCGCGAGCTGGCGCTCGAGGTCGCTCGTGTCGAGGTGACGGTAGACGCGGACGTCCGCGCGCGACAGCCGGCAGCCGTCGATCAGCGACGCGTGGTTGAGCTCGTCACTGAACACCTCGTCCCCCGCGCGGAGCAGCGCTGCGAGGACACCGATGTTGGCGTGGTAGCCGGAGCCGAAGACCAGCGCCGCCTCGCAGCCCTGCCACTGCGCGATCGCGCGCTCGAGCCGCTCGTGGAGCTCCATGTGACCGCTGATCAGCGGCGACGCCCCGGCACCGCTGCCGGCCTCGGCGAGCGCGGCGGTCGCGGCGTCACGCAGGCGCGCGTCGTCGGCGAGGCCGAGGTAGTTGTTCGAGCACAGACACAGCACCTCGCTGCCGCCGACGCGCACGGTCGCGCCCTGCATGCCGCCGATCGTGCGTCGCACGCGACGCAGGTGGCGTCCGGCGAGCTCGTCGAGCTCGTGCGCGAGGTGCTGCTCGGCGCGCATCCGGGCTGGGTATGCGAGCACCCCGCCACTGTCAACCCAGACTGGCATCGGCGGTTGACAGGAGCATGCCGGCTTGGCTGAAGCGGAGCACGCCGGCACCATCGCTCATCACGACGACAAGGAGGGAAGGACGGATGCGTGGAAGCTGTCTTTGCGGTGCGGTCGCCTGGGAGGCGACGAGCCCGCTCGAGGTCCTGCACCACTGCCACTGCTCGCGCTGCCGCAAGCACCACGGCGCCGCGTTCTCGACCTTCGGACGCTTCCGCCGCGACGGCTTCCGCTACACGCGCGGCGACGATCGCGTGAAGAGCTTCCGGTCGGCGGAGCAGATCGAGCGCACGTTCTGCGGCGACTGCGGATCGAGCCTCGAGTTCCGCGTCGCATTCCTGCCGGACGTCGTGTGGATGGCCGCGGGCAGCTTCGACGAGGAGACGACGGTCAAGCCCGACGCGCACATCTTCGCGACGTCGAAGGCGTCGTGGTTCGACATCACCGACGACCTGCCGCAATACGAGGGCTACGCTCCGCACCCGTGACGCTGCACGACGCGCGACGCGCCCGGTGACGCGAGATCACGTACGCGGTGACATCCGCTGACGCGAGATCATGTACGCGGTGACATCCGCGCGGCCTTGGCGCGGTCCGGCGGTGTGGTAGGTCCCGCGCGTGGCTCGCGCGCGCACCGTCTTCGTCTGCCAGCAGTGCGGCGCGCAGTTCGCGAAGTGGCTCGGGCGCTGCCAGGAGTGCGGGGCGTGGGAGACGGTGGTCGAGGAGACCATGGCACCGCGCCCCGCGACGAGCGGCGGTGGCGGCTTCGGCGGTGCGCGCACGTCGGTCGCGATCGCGGCGCAGCGCGTGTCGAAGCCGGTGCCCCTGAAGGCGGTCACACCGCAGAGCCACGCGCGCATCAAGACCGGCCTCGAGGAGCTGGACCGCGTGCTCGGCGGCGGCATCGTGCCGGGTTCGGTGACGCTGCTCGGCGGCGATCCCGGCATCGGCAAGTCGACGATCGGCCTGCAGGTGCTGGCCGAGCTCGCGAAGAGCGGGATCAGCGCACTCTACGTGAGCGGCGAGGAGTCGCCCGAGCAGGTCAAGCTGCGTGCCGATCGCCTCGCGTGCAACGAGTCGGTGCTGATCCTGCCCGAGACCTGCGTCGAGGAGATCATCGGCCACGTCGCGGCGAGCGATCCGGGCATCGTGCTGATCGACTCGATCCAGACCATGCACTCGCGCGAGCTCACGTCCGCCGCGGGCAGCGTCGGGCAGGTGCGCGAGTGCGCGGCGGTGCTGGTGTCGCAGGCGAAGGCGTCGGGCAAGCCGATGATCCTGATCGGTCACGTGACCAAGGAGGGCACGATCGCCGGACCGCGCGTGCTCGAGCACGTCGTCGACACGGTGCTGCACTTCGAGGGCGACCAGGGCGGCGGCCTGCGCCTGCTGCGTGCCGTCAAGAACCGCTTCGGTCCGACCAACGAGGTCGGCGTGTTCGAGATGGGCGAGCGCGGGCTCGAGGACGTGAGCAACCCGTCGGCGGTGCTGCTCGCCGAGCGCCCGAAAGGCGCCTCGGGGTCTTCGGTCCTGCCTGCGATCGAGGGCACGCGTCCGCTGCTGGTCGAGGTGCAGGCGCTGTGCACGCGCTCGGCGCTCGCGATGCCGCGCCGCACGACGCTCGGCCTCGACGCGAACCGCGTGGCGGTGCTCACCGCGATCGTCGACAAGCGCGCCGGGCTGAAGCTCTTCGAGCACGACCTGTTCGTCAGCGTCGCGGGCGGCATCCGCGTGCAGGAGCCGGCCGCCGATCTCGCGATCATCGCCGCGATCGGCTCGAGTGCCAGCGACACGCCGCTGCCCGAGGGCTTGACCTTGTTCGGCGAGGTCGGGCTCGCCGGGGAGGTACGCGCGGTGCGCCACGCCGAGACGCGGCTTCGCGAGGCACACAAGCTCGGCTTCACGCGCGCCATCGTGCCGGCAGCGACCGCGCGTCAAGTCCGCGCACCGGCGGGCATCGAGGTGCAGGGCGTGTCGACCGTGCTCGAGCTGTGGACCGCGCTGTTCGGCGGACGCCGCCGTGCGGCCGCCGCGGCGTCCCGGCAGCGCGACGACGGCGCCGACGACGGCTACTGATCGCGGCGCCGGAGGGTCACGGCGAGCGCGGCTCGTACACCTCGATCGAGCCGAGACGCGCGGTCTGCGCGTAGCGCGCGCGCACCTCGTCGACGAGCGGACGCTGGTAGTCGATCATGCGCCGGCCGTCGATCCCGCTCGCGGTATCGACCAGCACCAGCTTCGGCGGATCGCTGCGCAGCGTCTCGATCACGCGACCGCCGGCCGCGTCGGTGAACCACGGCAGATCGAAGACGAATACGCGCCCGGGCGGCAGCGTCCGCGTCGCGGCGTAGAGCTGCGGCGGTACGCCGAGCAGCAGCACGCGATCGGACGGCGCGGCGCGATCGCGGATCAGCTTCTCGATCGCCGCGACGTGCTCCTTCTGTGCCGGGTCGTCGAGCCAGCGCGCACGCCGCCCGTAGTACTCGCCGAGCCAGACGCAGTTGAGAATGACCAGCAGGAGGAGACCGGCGGTCGCGCGCCGGCGCCACAACTCCACGCCGAGCATGCCGACGAGGATCGCGAAGAACGGCACTGCCGGCTGCAAGTGGACCAGACCGAAGCGTGCGAGGCCACCCACGACCGACGCACAGCCCCAGAGCGCGACCAGGCGCGGCCGCCACGGCGCGGGGGCGACAACGGTGGCGACGACTCCGAGCGCGACCGGCAAGGCGATGCGCACCAGGTCGCCGAAGCCCGGCGCGAGCGTCGCCTGCCGCACGGCGGTCGTGAGGTTGAAGGACACGGCCCAGAACCAGAAATCCGCGAGCACGCCGATCGCCCGGAAGTAGGCCAGCATCACGAGCGACGGCAGCAGCGCCCCGAGGGCGAAGCGAGCGACGCTCCGCCAACCGCGCAGGCCGCAGTCGCGCAGCACGAGCAACCCGGCGACTGCGACCAGCGGCACGAGCGTCTGCTTGAACAGCACTCCGCAGCCGAGCACCACGCCGGCGGCAAGCCAGCGCGCGTCGCGCACCAGCAGCAGCGCCGGGAGCGTGAACAGCGGCAAGAGCGTGTCGAGCCACAACGTGTCGCCGTCGAAGAACGGCTGCCAGGCGGCGTACGCGAGCGCCGCCAGCAGCGCCGCCGCTTCGCCGGCAAGCCGCCGCGCGACGAGATACGTGAGCACCGTCTGCGCCGCGGCGACCGCCATGAGCAGCAGATGAAAGTCCCACGCGTCGTGCAGGCCGAGCGTGTGGAAGTTCACCGGCAGGAGCATCAGGCCGGGAAAGTGCTGGTCGACGATCTCGCGATAGGGCAGGAACCCGGCCGCCGTCAAGTAGGAGTTGACGACCAGCTCGGGGTAGAGGACGAAGCGCACGCTGCCGAGCACCAGCAGCTGCTGCGCGACGATCGCCCCGAGCGCCGTCAACGCGACGGGCGACCACGGCAATGCGCGACGTCCGGCGCGCTGCTCGTCCGACACCGCAGCCTTTCAGCGCTCGGTCAGAGCGTCGTGCACCGCCGCCTGCGCCGCTTCGACCGGCGGCTCGGAGACGGCGGCGTGCGGCGCCAGCGTGCGCTCGAGGAACGCGACGATGCGGTCGGCCGCCTGCGCACGCTCGACGTCGACCGGGATCACGTGCCCGCTCTTCTCGAGGATCACGAGCTCGACCTCGTGCGCGCCCGTGTGGCGCGCGAGCCAGTGCGCACCGGCGACCGGGCACGTGCGGTCACGCTGCGAGTGGATGATGAGCTGCGGCTGCACGACGGCACCGACACGGGCGCGCACCGCGAGCCGCAGCGCGTTGAAGGACAGCGCCGCCGCGATCGGGAACGGCGGCGACTTGGGATGCACGGCGCGCACCGCCGCATCGGCGATGTCGCTCTGGCCCTTGGGCAGCAGGCGCTGGCGACCGCGCGCGCCCAGCGTCCGCGCGGCGAGCCAGAGCGCCGCACGAACCGCGGGCGGCAGGGTCACGGCGGGCGACAGGGTGACGATCGAGCGCACGGCGTCGCCGCTCCGGCGTCCGAGCTCGAGCGCGAGCAGCGCGCCCATCGAGAGCCCCACCACCGCGCGCGGTGCGCCGGGACGAAGCGCCTCGAGCTCCGCGAAGCCCGCAAGCACCGCCTGCTCCCACGCGTCCCACTCGTTCGGCTCGCCCGGCTCCGGCACGCCGTGTCCGGGCAAGCGCAGGCCGAGCACGCCGAAGCCGGCCGCCGCGAGCGGTTCGGCGAGCGGCTCCATCTCGTGCGGCGTGCCGGTGAACCCGTGCACGAGCAGCACGGAGCCGCGCGTTCCTCCGTCTCTGCGGAACGCGATCGCCACCGGTGCCCTCCGCGCCCGCTCCGCCCGATCAGATGGTGGGGATCGCCTCGAGCCGGTCCGCGTTGACCTCGATGTGCGCCTTCTTCTTGAGCTCGGCGACGTAGCGCGCGAACGCGTCGTTGCGGCGCTTCTCGAGGAGATTCTTCCTGGTCTCGGCGATCTTCTTCTTCAGGTCTTCGTCGCTCGGCAGGGTGACCTCGCGCAGCTCGACGACGTACGCGTCCGGGCCCACGACGTAGACCTTCTCGCCGAGCTTCTTGTCCTGCGTCAAGGCAAAGGTCGCCTCCTTGAGCTCCTGGTTGCTGCCCATGCCGGGAATGAACGGGCCGCTGCGTGCGAACGGTGCCGCGACCTCGGTCTTGCGGCTCGAGGCCGTCGCGGCCTTCTCGAGACCGTCCGTCTTCGCAGCGGCGAGGACCTTCTCGGCCTCGGTCTTGGCGAGCTCGGTCGCCTTCTGCAGGCGATACGCGGCGTCGACACGATCCTTGACCTCGGCGAAAGGCGGCGTCGTGGACGCGATGCGCTCGACCAGCTTGCCGATCACCAGGGTGCCGTTCACGTCGACTGGAGCGGTGATCCCGTCCGGCTTCGCGTCCCAGAGCGCGTTGGTCAGCGGCAGCGAGCGGCCGAGGCTCGGGAAGGCCGCGTTGCGGGCGAGCGGCTCCGGCTTCTCCACCGTGAGGCCGCGCTTCTCCGCGATCTGGTCGAGGGTCGCTCCGCCCGCGATCGCCTGCTCGTCCTGGCCTGCGGCCTCCTTCGCCTTCTCGGACGCGGACGCCTTCTTGAGCGTCGCGACGATCTCCGCGCGCACTTCCTCGAGCGGCTTCTGGCGCTCCTCGCGGACCTCCTCGACCTTGATGACGTGGAACCCGAACGGGGTCTCGACCACGTCGCTGACCTCGCCGGGCTTCAGGCTGAACGCCGCCTCGTCGAACTCGGCGACCATGCGGCCGCGCGGGAAGAAGCCGACGTCGCCGCCGTTGTCGCGCGAGCCGGGATCCTCCGAGAACTCCTTGGCGAGCGCCGCGAAGTCGCCGCCCGCATCGATCTTCTTCTTGATGTCCTCGGCCTTGGAGCGCGCGGTCGTCTTGGCGGCGTCGTCGGCGTCGCGCGGCACGCGCAGGAGGATGTGCCGCGCATGGACCTCGTGCTGCTGCGTGTACTTGGTCGAGAGGTTCTCCTCGTAGTCGGCGGTGATCTGCTCCTCGGTGATCGCCACGTTCTCGCCGAACTTGTCGACCGGGTAGCTCAGCAGCTCGACCTTGACCTTCTCCGGCTCGGCATAGCGCGCCTTGTTGTCCTCGTAGAACTTCTCGAGATCGGCATCGGTCACCTGGACCTGCGCGGACAGCTCTGCCGCCGGGATCTTGACGAAGGTGAGGCTGCGCTTCTCCTCACGGAGCAGGATGTCGTCACGCGCGTCGTCGTCGCTCACCGTGACGTTGTCGCCGATCACGCTCTGCAGGCGGTCGACGGCGAGGTCCTCGCGCTTCGCGCTCTCGAAGTCGCCCGGGGTGAGACCGGCCGAGCGCAGCACGCGCAGGTAGTGCTCCTTGTTGAAGCGGCCGCCGACCTGGAACGCCGGGCTGTCGACGATCGAATCGCGCAGCTCCTGGTCGTCGATCACGTAGCCGAGCTTCTGCGCCTGGTTGACCAGCACGGCGCGGTCGATGAGGCCGTCGAGCGCGCGCTGGCGCAGGTTCATGGCCTTGCGCATCTCGGGGGTGAACTGGCCCTTGTAGGCCTCGCGGTAGGCCTGGGCGAGGTTCATCTCCGCCCGCTGGACCGAGAGCTGCTCGATGGGCTTGCCGTCGACGCTGGCGATCGTCGTGAGCGGGCTGCCCTCGTTCACGACCGCGCCCACCCCCCACAGCACGAACACCGCGATGATGAGCGAGAAGATGACCTGGATCACCCGCGACTGCGAGTGTCGACGGAGAAAATGCAGCATCCGCCGACCGTAGTGCGCCGCTTTCCGGAAGGCAACGCTCGTTCCGCGTCCTCAGTCTCCCGCCTCCGCCTCCTCGCGGCAACGCGGAACCGCCCGCTCGCGGCACACCATCGAGCGCCGGTCGACGTGCCCGCACGCGTCTCGCCCGAGCGGCAGAACCGCCCGCGTGATCATTGAGCAAACGCTGCACGCAAAAACGTTCGACGATTCACGCGCACCGACAGCGGTTCAGCGTTGCCCCCCCAAAATGCATCTGGTACTGACGGGGCGCTTCGCTGATCCCGCTGCTCGGAAGCGGTAGGTTCTCGGGGCGGGGGGGCATCGGCAAGACCATGATTTTCGATTCGCTGCTGGGGTGGTTCTCGAACGACCTTGCGATTGACCTCGGCACCGCCAACACCCTGATCTACCTCAAGGGCGAAGGCATCGTCTGCAACGAGCCCTCCGTCGTCGCGATGCAGAAGGAGAGCCGCAACGGCCGCCGCGTGCTGGCGGTCGGTGCGGAGGCCAAGCGTATGCTGGGCCGCACCCCGGGCAACATCATCGCGATCCGCCCGCTCAAGGACGGCGTCATCGCCGACTTCGAGATCACCGAGGCGATGCTCCGGTACTTCATCCAGAAGATCCACAACCGGAAGTCGCTGATCCGCCCGCGCATCATCATCTGCGTGCCGTTCGGCTGTACCGAGGTCGAGAAGCGCGCGGTGCGCGAGTCGGCCGAGTCGGCGGGCGCGCGCGAGGTCTACCTGGTCGAGGAGCCCATGGCGGCCGCGATCGGCGCCGGACTGCCGATCACCGAGCCCACCGGCAACATGATCGTCGACATCGGCGGCGGCACGACGGAAGTCGCCGTCATCTCGCTGTCGGGCGTCGTCTTCTCGAAGTCGGTCCGCGTCGGCGGCGACAAGATGGACGAGGCGATCATCCAGTACATCAAGCGCAAGTACAATCTGCTGGTCGGCGAGCGCACCGCGGAGCTGATCAAGATCACCATCGGCTCGGCGTACCCGTCGAGCGAGATCCAGACGATGGAGATCAAGGGCCGCGACCTCGTCGCGGGCGTGCCGAAGACGGTCGAGATCTCCGACGAGGAGATCCGCGACTCGCTGCTCGAGCCGATCAACCAGGTCGTGGAAGCCGTGCGCATCGGTCTCGAGCGCTGCCCGCCCGAGCTCGCGTCGGACATCGTCGACAAGGGCATCGTGCTGGCCGGTGGCGGTGCGCTGCTGCGCAACCTCGACGTGCTGCTGCGCGAGGAGACCGGGCTGCCGATCATGCTCGCCGACGACCCGCTGACCGCCGTGGTGATGGGCGCGGGCAAGGTCCTCGACGAGCTGAGCCTGCTCAAGGACGTCACCATCCAGTAGCGGAGCGCGTACGGCGGCAGCCAAGGGAGACCAGGCCATGACGCGGGCTCGCAGGCCTGGAGGCTACCTGGCGCGGCGGAGTGGATCCGCATGCTGAACCTTCTGCGCCGCTACTCCGTCCTGTTCACCACCGGAACGCTGCTGCTGCTGTCCGCGGCCCTGCTCGTGACCAACACGCGGACGTCGCGGCGCATCGATCCGCTCGGCGTGGTCTTCCTCGAGATCATCACGCCGATCAGCCACCTGCTGAGCAGCGTGTCGGGGACGATGAGCAACACCTGGCGGACCTACGTCGATCTGGTCGGCGTCCGCCAGGAGCGCGAGTGGCTGCGCCGCCGGGTGCGCGAGCTCGAGAACCAGGTGGAGCGCGCCGGCACGCTCGAGACCCAGAACGCCCGCCTGCAGGCGCTGCTCGACCTGCGTGAAGGCATGCCGGGACAGTCGGTCGCGGCGCGCATCACCGGCGTCGACGCGAGCGGCCTGTTCCGCACCGCGACCGTCAACAAGGGCGAGAGCGACGGCGTGCAGAAGGGCATGGCCGTGGTGTCGCCGGGCGGCGTCGTCGGACGCGTCGTCTCGACCAGCCCGAACGCGGCGCGCGTGCTGCTGCTCGAGGATCCGTCGAGCGGCGTCGACGTGCTCGTCCAGCGCAGCCGTGCGCGCGGCATCGTCGAGGGCAGCCTGAACGGCGGCTGCCAGCTCAAGTACGTGAAGCACCGCGAGGATCTCCGCGTCGGCGATCTGGTCGCGACGTCGGGGCTCGACGGGATCTTCCCCAAGGGCGTCCTCGTCGGCACGGTCAGCCGGCTGTCGCGCGAGGAAGGCGGGCTCTTCCAGACCGCCCAGGTCGAGCCCGCCGTGGACTTCAACAAGCTCGAGGAGGTCATGGTGGTGGAGGCGCCCGAGAACGAGGTGCCGCCCGAGGCGTCGCAGAACGGACCGGCCACGCACGCTCCGAGCGGCGGCTGACGTGTCCATCGGCTTCGCCGACCACGAGGGGATGCAGCCGCTCCGAGCGTCTGCGACGAAGGCACGATGCGCTCGCTCCTGATCTTCGCGATGGCCGGCGTGCTCGCGGTGGTGGTGCAGACCACCCTGGTGCAACGCCTCGGCTTCCTGCCCGCGGCGCCCGATCTGATCGTCACGCTGTGCGTCTACCTCGGCCTGCACTACCACACCGCCGCCGGGGCTCTGGGCGCGTTCCTGCTCGGCTACCTGCTCGACACGTTCTCGGGTGCGGTGCCGGGACTCTACTGTCTGACGATGACGCTCGTGTTCGGAATGGTATACCTCGTCTCCAAGCGCCTATGGATGGAGAACCCCATGTCGAACATCGCTGCCGTGGCGCTCGGCTCGGCGGTCAAGATCGTCACGGTGGTGCTCTACTTCGCGATCGTCGCGACGCGCTCGGTGAACTGGTGGTTCGTGCTGCGGACGCTGATGCTCGAAGCGCTGCTCGCGCTGCTGTGCGCGCCCGCCGTCTTCGCAGCGCTCGACAGCTACCTGCCGCGATCGGCGAGGCAACATGCCGCTGAGTAGCCGCGAAGGCGGAGCCGCATGCAGCTGAACAGCCGCGAGGGCACCAACGAGCTGCGGCGCCGCCTGCTGATCTGCGGCGTCGGCGTCGCCGGCATGTTCGCGGGCATCGGCCTGCGCCTGTACCGGCTCCAGGTCGGACAGGGCGACACGTGGCGCTCGCTGTCGGAGAACAATCGCATCCGGCTGCAGCGTCTCACCGCGACGCGCGGTCTCATCTACGATCGCAACGGCGAGCCGCTGGTCGACAATCGCGCGTCCTTCGACGTGGTGGTGGTCCCCGAGGACACCAAGGATCTCGCCGCAACGATCCGCCGCCTGGCGCAGTTCCTGCGCACGCCCGATCTGAACGTCAAGCAGCTCCTCGCCGCGGCACGCGGCCGCCCGCCCTACGAAGGGCTGGTCATCAAGCGCGACGTCGACTACGACGCCGTGGTCGCGCTCGAGACGCACCAGCTCGAGCTCGCCGGCGTGAGCCTCGACGCCGGTCCGCTGCGGACCTATCCGTACGGTCCCGTCGGCTCGCATCTGTTCGGCTACGTGGGCGAGGTGTCGGAGTCGGAGCTCGGCGAGAACCCCGGCTACCGCATGGGCGACCTGATCGGGAAGGCCGGCGCGGAGAAGTCGTGGGAGACGCGCCTGCGCGGCGTTCCCGGCGGCCAGCAGATCGAGGTCGACGCCCTGGGACGGAAGCTGCGCGTGCTGTCGCGCGTGCCGCAGACTCAGGGCAACAACATGATCCTGAGCATCGACCGCCGCCTGCAGCTGTTCACCGAGCAGCTGATGGAGGAGCACGAGGGCGCGGTCGTCGCGATGAAGCCCGACACCGGCGAGATCCTCGCCATGGTCAGCAAGCCCACGTTCGATCCCAACGTCTTCGCGCGCGGCATCCGGCGCGACGAGTGGCGTCAGCTCACCACCGACAAGCTGAAGCCGCTCAACAATCGCGCGATCCAGGGGCAGTACCCGCCCGGCTCGACGTTCAAGATCATCACCGCCGCGGCCGCACTCGAGGAAGGCCAGGTCACGCCCTTCACGCGCATCTTCTGCGGCGGCAGCTACGCGTTCGCGAACCGGACGTTCCGCTGCTGGAAGAAGGGCGGTCACGGCACCGTCGACCTGCACCGTGCGATCGTCGAGTCGTGCGACGTCTACTTCTACCAGGTGGGCGTCAAGCTCGGCGTCGACACCATCGCGGACTATGCGCACCGCTTCGGACTCGGCACGGTCACCGGCGTGGCGCTCGACCACGAGAAGCCGGGGCTCATCCCATCGACCGAGTGGAAGCGCGCGCGCTTCAACGAAGCGTGGTTCCAGGGCGAGACGCTGTCGGTCGCGATCGGACAGGGCTACGTGCTCGCCACGCCCCTGCAGATGGCGAACGTCATCGCGACCGTCGCCAACGGCGGCACGCGGCACCGGCCGCACTTCGTGCGGCGCATCGAGAACGCGGCCGGCGACGTCGTCGAGGAGATCCAGCCCGAGGTGGTCGGTCACGCGGGACTGCGCAAATCGACCTTGCTGCAGCTCCGCGAGGCGCTGCGCGACGTGGTCAACGCGCCGAACGGCACCGGCAAGAAGGCCAAGCTGCCCAACATCGACGTCGGCGGGAAGACCGGCACGTCGCAGGTCTTCAAGATGGGCAAGCAGGTCAAGACCAACAACATGCCGCGGCACCTGCGCGATCATGCCTGGTTCGTCGCATTCGCGCCGGTCGACGCGCCGGAGATCGCGATCGCGGTGCTGATCGAGCATGCCGGCGGCGGCGGCGGCGCGATGGCGGCACCGATCGCGCACGACGTCGCGGACTTCTACTTCGCGCTGACGCGCGGACGCTCGTACCAGCTCGCGTCCGGCGAGACGCGCCACGACGAGGCCTGACGTGCGCGTCCAGTTCGATCGCCGTCTGATCTACCACTTCGACGGCGTGCTGATGCTGCTGATGCTGGCGATCATCGCGCTCGGCACGGTGTCGGTGTACAGCGCGGACTTCGATCCCAACTCGTCGCGCGCGTCGATCTTCGCCGCGCGTCAAGCAATGTGGGCGACCATGGGCGTGCTCGCGGCGCTCGCGATGGTGTCCTTCGATTACCGGAAGCTCGAGCGCTACGCGTACGTCGCCTACGGCCTCGGCCTGTCGCTGCTGCTCGCCGTGCCGCTGATCGGCTCGACCAGCAACGGCTCGAAGCGCTGGATCGGCTTCGGCGCGTTCTCGGTGCAGCCGTCCGAGATGATGAAGCTGGCGCTGATCATCGTGCTGGCGCGCTACTTCCACCGCTCGATGCGACCGGAAGGTCTGCGCCTGCGAGATCTCGTGGTGCCGGTGCTGCTGACATTGCCGCCCGTGGGACTGATCCTGGTCCAGCCCGACCTCGGGACCGCCGGCGTGACCTGCTTCGTGGTCGCGAGCATGGTCGTTCTCGCGGGCCCGAGCCCGCGCACGTGGGCGATCCTGTGCGGGGCGGCCCTGTCCGTCGTGCCGGCTTTGCCCTACCTCGCGTCGCACCTGAAGCCGTACCAGCTGAAGCGCATCGAGACGTTCCTCAGCCCGGAGCTCGATCCGCTCGGCGCCGGCTATCACGTGATCCAGTCGAAGATCGCGATCGGCTCCGGCGGCTTCTACGGCAAGGGCTTTCTGCACGGCACGCAGAACCAGCTGCATTTTCTTCCCGAGCAGCACACCGACTTCATCTTCTCCGTGTTCTCCGAGGAGTGGGGCTTCGTAGGCGCGATCGTGCTGATCACGCTCTACCTCGCGCTGATGATGCGCGGCCTGGTGGTCGTGGGGCGCGCAAAGGAGCGCTTCGGCGCGCTGCTCGCGTTCGGCGTGCTGTCGAACATCCTCTGGCAGGCGGTGATCAACCTCGGCATGACGACCGGCATGCTGCCCGTGGTCGGCATCACGCTGCCGTTCTTCAGCTACGGCGGCTCGTCGCTGATCACGCTGATGGCCGGGTTGGGCCTGGTGATCAACGTCAACATGCGGCGCTTCTCCAAGGACCGCATTCCGAACTTCTGATGGGTACAGCCGCTCCGCCGGAGACGACGGATGCGAAAATCGATCGACGCCTGACCTCGCCGAAAGGAGGGCCGACTTCGTGCCGATGAGTCGGCAAGAGGAGACGTGACGTGATGGAGACCCTGTTCGAGGATCTGGCGAAGCACGTCGAGGTCGACCCGAAGATCGTCCTGATCTCGATGGTCACCGCCGCGGCCTGCTCGTACGCCTTCGCGCTGCTCTACCGGATCACCTATCGCGGCAAGAAGGCCTACAGCCGGGACTTCGCCTTGTCGCTCGTCCTGCTCGGCGCGCTGGTCTCGACCGTCGTCTCGCTGATCGGGCACAGCGTGACGCGCGCCCTCGGCGTGTGGGGCGCGTTCTCCGTGATCCGCTTCTACCGCCTGAAGGTCTCGGACGGCACCGCGCTCACGTACGCGCTCGCTCCGGTGGTGATCGGGCTCGCGTGCGGCGTCGGCGAGGTGGTCGAGGCGGTGATGGCGACGGCCGTCATCTGCCTGCTGATCCTGCTGTTCCACTTCTTCCCGATGGGCCTCGAAGGGCCGCCCGCGAAGAAGAGCGAGGACGACGACAGCACCGACTGACGTCCGCCTCGGCTTCGCCGACCACGAAGGGATGCAGACGCATCGAGCGTCTTCATCCGACGGCGGCGGGCTGCGACGCGCAGCGAAGCGTCGGAAAAGAAAAGGGGACCCGAGGGTCCCCTTTTTTCGGTCTCAGCCGACCGCGCTCTGCACGGCCTGTGCGAGGCGGCTCTTCGGCACCGCACCGACGATCTGCTCGTGGACCTTGCCGCCCTTGAACAAGATCAGGTTCGGGATGCCGCGCACGCCATAGCGGCTCGGCGTCTGCTGATTGTCGTCGACGTTCATCTTCACGACCTTCAGCTTGCCGGCGTACTCGTTGGCGAGCTCCTCGACGACCGGGGCGATCGCGCGACACGGGCCGCACCACGGCGCCCAGAAGTCGATGAGAACCGGTGTGCTGGACTGCAACACCTCGGTGTCGAAGGTCGCGTCGCTGACGTCCTGAACGTTTGCCATCTTGATCGCTCCTTGTGTCGAAACGTGGGGGGAGGCTAGCAGCCTCGCAACGCGCGTTCCACGTCGTCTCAACGCGGGCCCACCCCCGGTTGGGGCAACCCCGTCGTCGACTCTAGCCGAGGTCGCCGTCGGCTTCGAGATAGGCGCGGTTGGTGACCAGCAGCTTGTCGCGCACGACCGCTCGCACGTGGGCGAGCAGAGCGGTGCGGGCCGCAGACGCGGCGTCGTACTCTCCGGCTCGGATGCGCGCGCAGAGCGCGTCGTTTCGCACGCGCACCGCGTCCGCCAGGGCGTCGCGACCGCCCGGCATCGGCTCTTCGCCGAGCAGAGCGTCGAGGCCCGCCCATTCGCGCGCCGCGTGCTCGGCCTCGCCCTGCAGCTCGCGCTCGACGAGACCGATCGCATTCGCCGCGACGCGGGCGAGGAACTGGCGCCGGCCGTCGGTCGCCGGCACGACGTCGTCGCGCAGGAAGCGCTCGACCGAGCGCAGCAGCTCGTAGATCGTCGGCCGGTCCTGCATCAGAAGCCCTTCCCTTCGATCAGGTTGAGCAGCTCCCACTCGGTCTCCGCGGTGCGGCGGCCGATGCTCGCGAGCTCGACGCTCTGCGACAGTCCCTCGAGGAACGAGCGCACCTGGACCAGCGTGAACACGCCCCAGCGCAGGTTGCCGTAGACCTCCCAGAAGCGCACGACGTCCGGGTCGACCGGACGCCCGCTCGCGCGCGCATACGCATCGAACAGCTCCTCGCGGCGCGCGATGCCGCCCATCGGCAGGTGGTCGACGCCGAAGCGCCAGGAGCGCACGCACAGCCAGCCGAGATCCTCGTACGGGTCGCCGGCGTGCGCGAGCTCCCAGTCGAGCACCGCGCGCAGCCCTTCTTCCCCCACCATCACGTTGCCGATGCGGAAGTCGCCGTGCACCAGTGCGACGTCGGTGCTGGTCGGCTGGCGCTCGGCGAGCCAGCGGAAGGCGATCTCGAACGCCGGGTGCGGCTCGACGGTGATCTGGCGATACATCGTCTCGAGGCGCTCCAGCTCGCTCGCGACGACGGGCTTGCCCGGTTCGGGGCGCGGCAGGAAGTCGAGCGCATCGCGGCCGTCGAGCGGCACGCGGTGGATCGCCGCGAGTGCCTCCGCGAGCTGCACGGGCAACGCGCGGCGCGCCTCGGCGAAGCGCTCCTCGCGCACCAGCCGCCGGCCGATGGTCTCGCCGCTCAGACGCTCCATCATGTAGAACGGCCGTCCCAGCGCCTCCTCGCCGACGAACATCGGCTTCGGCACCGGAGCGCCGGCGGCGCGCGTCGCGGCGAGCAGGCGGAACTCGTCGTGCGCCGAGAATGCGCGCTGCCCGCCCGGGCGAAAGATCAGCAGCACGAGCCCGAGCTCGCGCGGCGTGTCGCCTTCGTGCACCGTCGCGTCGAGGGACCAGGCCTCGCGCGTCGCGCCGCCGGTCATGGTGCGGACGTTCGCGATGCTCACCGGACCGCCGGTCTCGCGCTCGAGGAACGGCGTCAAGCGTGCAGCGATCTGGTCCGGCTTCACGAGCCCTGTCTAGCCCGGCCGCGCACGACGGCGCAAAGCGCACGCAGCGTCACGGCGAGGGCGAAGCGCTCATCAGCTCGCGCCGCACGAGCACGAAGGGGTCCGGCCCGACCCCCGCGGGCCCGTGGTAGGGGTGATCGGTGATGCTGATGAAGAACACCAGCAGCCCGATCATCGCCGCGAGCAGGCAGGTCATCAGCGCATGGACCTGGAAGCTGTCCATGTTGAAGACGAACGACGCGACGATGGCGATCACCGCGCCGACCAGCACGACGCCCCAGAGCGTCCGCGGCACCGCGTACTCGACCGCCGCGAGGCGCTGCCGCCGCCACTCGACGATCTGGTTGAAGCTGTCGAGCACCTCGGCGTGGATCACCGACTGGCCGCTGGTCGTCGGCTCGAACGCGTACATCTGGCGCGCGATCTCGTCGATGATCCTGGTTCCCGCGGACGGCACCTCGCCGCGCCGCTGCAGCGGCCAGTCGACCTCGATGACGGCGTCGGTGTAGTCGCGCACCAGCTTCTGGAGCGCGCCCCGCAGCGGCTGCGGGTACCCGCCGACGTCGCGGTAGAACGCGGCCACGGCGGCCGCCTCCTGCGACGCCACGTTGGACGCCTCCGACGCGTTGCCCCAGGTCGCTACGGCGATCAGGCCGATCGCGATCGCGTAGATCCCGAGGATCGCCGAGAAGATCCAGCCGATCACCCCGTTGTCGACCAGCGCGTGCAGGCCGCGGCGCCGGCTCCACTGACGCGACACGGCGAGGCCGGCGAGTGCGCCACCGGCGAACGCGGCGAGGATCACGATGCCGACGAGCCAGGTCGGCAGACCCCACGTGGGCGGCATGATCGGCCCTTAGAGCATCGTGAGCATGGAGTCGAATTGACGCTTCCGGATTGACCGCGTCGCGACACGCCGCCAGAGTTCATCGTCGCCGCCCCGAAGGTCGGCTTTCTCACGATGCCGACTCGCATCACCACACTCCTCGTCCTCGTGCTGCTGGCTGCTCCGCTGCACGTGCGCGCGGCATGGGCGCCGTCGGGGATCGACCTGACGCGCCCGCGCATCCTGTTCCGTGCGGGCGACGTGCCGGCGCTGCAGGCGCGCGTCGTGCGCGAGCCCTATGCCGGCATCCTCCGGTCGATGCGCGGGCGCACGAATCTCGCGAACGGCGTGGCACTCGACGATCACGGCGTCGACGGCGAGCGCATCAAGGCACGTGCGGCAAAGAACCTCGCCTTCCTCTACGCGATCGACCGCACCCTCGACGGGAACGCCGTCGTCCCGTTTCCGACCGCCGACGCACGTGCGGCCGTCGGCACGCGCGTGCACGAGCTGCTGCTCGCGATGTACACGCGACACCGCGTCGCGGTGCCGCCGCCGCTCGGCGGCTGGGACCGCGACATCTCGTCGTCGGAGGAGCTGCTGCAATACGCGACGGCCTACGACACGATGCTCGGCGCCGGCTGGGACTTCGGGTCGGATCGCGCCGCGATCGAGCAGCACATCGTCGACCTCGCCTCGGAGATGTATGAGAACTACGTCGATCCCGACACCGCATCCGGCTTCACGCGCCTGCACCAGAACAACCACCGCGCGAAGTCGGCGGCCGCGATGGCGACCGCCGCGATCGCCGTCGCGGAGTACACGCCGCCGCCCGGCAGCGACCCGCGCGGCGTGCGCGATCCGGCGCGCTGGCTCGAGTACGGTCTCGATCAAATGGACCTCGTCATGCGCCACGTGCTCGTGACGGCCGACGGGGCGTACGGCGAGGGACCGTTCTACCTGCGCTACGCGGCGCAGAACCTGATCCCATTCGCACGCGCCTGGGATCGTCTCGTGAACGGTGCGGACTGGAACGCACGCGTCGTCACCGTGCCGAGCCTGTGGCGGCATCCGCTGTGGCTGCGCACGCAGCGCTGGATGCTCGACATGACGCTGCCCGACGGCTCGATGGCGCCGATCGACGACGGCAATCCCGGCCGGTCGTACTACTTCGGCTTGCTGCCGCCCGGCCTGCCGTGGGCGGCCGCAGCCGCGTGGCGCTGGGCGAATGCGCCGCAGCCGATCGACACCGATGGCAACATCGACCTCGGCGCGGACGCGATCGCGCTGTTCGACGATACCGTCGTGCCGGCAGCTCCGGACGGACCGACGACGGCGTTCTACCACGACGGCGGCAACGCGATCTTTCGCTCGGACTGGTCGAGCGATGCCGTGGTGGTCAACGCCCAGGCGGAGCACGACACCGCGTCGGAGTTCGGACGCGACCGCGACGGACGCGGCGTGTTCCCGCAGTCGCACGAGCACGCGGAGCCCGGCGCCTTCCTGCTGCATGCGTTCGGCGAGCGCCTCGCGCTCGATCCCGGCTACCTGAGCTTCACCGAGCACGGCCTGGTCAACCGGCCCGAACACCACAACCTGATCCTGGTCGACGGCGCCGGCCCGGTGGACTACTTGACGGCCTCGTTCGCCTGGCAGGACGATCCGTTCGGGCCCCCGCCCGCGGACGGGCAGGCGTACCTCTCCGACACGATCGACGGCACCTTTCTCGATGCCGCCACCGTGCGCACCTCGTACGGCCTCCCGCCGGCGCGACGCACGGACATCGAGCGGCGCTTCCTGTTCGGCGACGACCGCTACCTCGCGATCTTCGACGACGTCTCGAGCCCGGGCGCGACGGCACGCACGTTCACCTGGGTGCTGCACGGCAACGGCGGCGGCACGAGCGGCGGGACGTTCGAGCAGACCGCGAGCGGCGGTCGCTGGACGCGGCCGCTCGCGCGCCTCGATGCCGGCATCGGCTTCGACCGTGGCGCGCCGTCGATCGCGATCACGACCGGCCAGCACGAGGCGTACGGCAAGGTCCTGACGACGCACTCGGTGCTGAACGCGAGCACCACGGCTGACCGGCCGGTGGGAGCGATCCAGCTGCTCTACCCCTCGCGCAGCGGCGATCCCGCACCCGTGATCGAGCGGCGGCAGCTGCCGTTCGGCCCGGCGCTCGTGCTCGGCGACGAGGCGGACGATCGACGGATGGCGGTCGCGTACCACCGCTCCGGCCTGGACCCGATCCGCCTCACGACCGCCGTGAGCGGCATCGCCGACGCCGCGACCGACGGCTCGCGCGCGCTCTTCGACGGACACCTCGACCTCCGGCCCCGGCTCGCGTGGGCCGACGACGCGACGTCTCTCCGCTATGGCGAGGTCGAGCTGCAGCGCGCCACGCCGGGATCGCTCGGCTTCGCGATCGCCGACGATCGCGCCGAGGTCGTGGCAGAGATCGCGGCGGGCCCGGTGTCGGTGCGCGGCCTCGGCTTCGCGCCGCAGGCCGCCGACGGTGCGTGCAGCCTCGCCGAGGACGACGGCACGCTCACCATCGGCCTGTCGCGCGAGGGCCGCGTCACGCTGCGCCGCGACGCCGGCAACTCCGCGCCGGCCGCGGATCCCGGCCCGGACCGCATGGTTCCGCAGGGCGCGCGCGTGCTGCTGGATGCGAGCGCGAGCTGCGATCTCGACGGCGATGCGCTGACCGCATCGTGGGAGCTGGTCCAGGCACCGATCGGGGCGGACTGGCGCCTCGACGACGGCGACACGCCGCTGCCGTCGCTGCTCGCGAGCAGCCGCGGCATCTATCGCCTGCGCTTGACGGTGACCGACGCGCACGGCGCCGCGAGCCGGCCGCACGACCTGGTCGTTCGTGCGGTCGCGCCCGAGGAAGATCCCGACGGTGACCTGGTGCCCGACGATCTCGACAACTGCGCCGTGGTCGCGAACCCGGACCAGCGCGACGTCGCGCCGGCGACGGATGGCGGCAACGGCGTGGGCGATGCGTGCGAGTGCACCGACGGCACCTGCATCGCGGGCGGCGGCACGGACGCGTTCGACTGCGCGTTCGAGATCCGCGCGCTGCGCGGCGCTGCCAACGACGGTGCGCGGCGCATCACGTGCCGCGACGGTGACGCCTGCGACGCGGACGCGACACCCGGCGTGTGCGGCTTCGACGTTCAGCTCTGCCTCGCGAGCCACGACGCCGCGAGACCCGCCTGCACGAGCTTCGCACCCGCGTCCGTCCGCATCACCAACTGGCTGCCGGGCGGCACGCGCACGCTGCTCGATGCGCTCGCGGCACTGCCCGGCAGCGCGGTCGCGAACGCGCGTACGGTGACCTTCACGCCGCCGCTCGCTACCAGTGACGTCTGCTCGGCGCCGATCCGTCTCACCGTGCCGGCCCCCGGACGGTCCCTGAACGTCACGACGCGCGGGACGGAGCGCGCCGAGCGCGACGCCGATCGCGTGCGCTTCGTCTGCGCTCGCTGAGCGTGTCGCGCCGCGCGCCGACACGCTCGCCGCACCTCGCAACCGGGCGGGTTCTGTCGTAAACGCAGCGGCGCCATGAGGCAGTATCTCGACCTGCTGCAGAAGCTCCTCGCCGAGGGCACCGAGAAGGGCGACCGGACCGGCACCGGCACGCTGAGCCTGTTCGGCGGCCAGCTGCGCTTCGACCTGGAAGCGGGCTTCCCGATGCTGACCACCAAGCGCCTGCACTGGCCGTCGATCGCGCACGAGCTGCTGTGGTTTCTCTCCGGCGACACCAACGTCCGCTACCTGCGCGACAACGGCGTCACGATCTGGGACGAGTGGGCCGACGCGCGCGGCGAGCTCGGGCCGGTCTACGGCCACCAGTGGCGCTCGTGGCCGGCGCGCGACGGCGGCACGATCGACCAGATCGCGTGGCTGATGAACGAGATCCGCCGCAACCCCGACTCCCGGCGTCTGGTGGTGAGCGCGTGGAACGTCGCCGACATCGAGCACATGGCGCTGCCGCCCTGCCACTGCCTGTTCCAGTTCTACGTCGCGCGCGGGCGCCTCTCCTGCCACCTCTACCAGCGCAGCGCCGACGTGTTCCTCGGCGTGCCGTTCAACATCGCCTCGTACGCGCTGCTGACGCACCTGATCGCCGCCGAGAGCGATCTCCGGCCGGGCGACTTCGTGCACAGCTTCGGCGACGTCCACTTGTACGTCAATCACATCCCGCAGGCGCGCCTGCAGCTCACGCGCGAGCCGCGTGCACTGCCTCGCCTCTCGCTCGCACGGCGCGCCGGCTCGATCTTCGACTACCGCTTCGAGGACCTGGTTCTCGAGGGCTACGACCCGCACCCCGGCATCAAGGCGCAGGTCGCGGTGTGATCACGGCCCTGGTCGTCGCGGTCGCCAAGAACGGTGTGATCGGCCGCGACGGCGCCCTGCCCTGGTCCTTGCCAGCGGATCTGAAGCACTTCCGCGAGCTGACGACGGGCCACCACGTGGTGATGGGCCGGCACACGCATGCGTCCATCGGGCGCGCGCTGCCCGCGCGCACGAACCTGGTCTTGACCCGTCATCCGGAGCAGGTGGCGCCGGGCTGCCGGGCGGTCGCGACGCTCGACGAGGCGCTGCGGATCGCCCGCGACGCGGGCGAAGACATCTGCTTCGTCATCGGCGGCGCGGGTGTCTACGCGAAGGCGCTGCCGCTCGCGCAGCGGATCTACTTGACGGAGGTGCGGGCGACGGTCGACGGCGACGTCCGCTTTCCCGCCCTCGATCGCGGGCGGTGGATCGAGACGTCGCGCGACGAGTACGCCGCCGACGAGCGCCACGCGCACGCGTTCGCATTCACGGTGCTGGAGCGGCGCGACGTCGGAACGCCCGTCGGCGTGCGCGACTGACGCTCGCAGCGTCCGCGGCGTGCCCGACGGACGTTCGCAGCGTCCGCCGCGCGCACGACGGATGCTCGCAGTGTCCGCGGCGCGCACGACGGATGCTCGCAGTGTCCGCCGCGCGCACGACGGACGCTCGCATCGGCCCGCCTCGCCGACCACGAAGCGATGCCCGCCCACCGGGCGTCTGCATCCGATGGTCCGCTGATCGTCCGGCGTGCCGCGCGGGCTCGCGGCGGACACGCGCCGAGCGGAGCCGGGTCAGCCCGCGCTCGCGCCGGACGGCGAGCGCCCTTCTCCGCCGGCGGACCCGACGTCGCGCGCGTCGTCCTCGAGCCGCGCGAGCAGGGGTGCCAGCGTCCGGTACAGCTCGAGCTGGCTGCGCATCTCCGTCACCGCCGCGCTCGCGCCGGGAAGCTCGATCGCCGACGCCGCGTCGACGGCGAGTGCCGCGTCGGCGGCGGCGATGCGCTCGTCCAGATCGGGGACCGCGTGCGTGCGGCGGCCTTCGAGGCCGGTCGCGGCGGCCTCGAGATTCGGTCCGACCGCCAGCGCGACCGCGCGCAGCGCCGCGTGCGACGGCAGCTCGATCCGGCCGAGGCCGACGTTGAGCCGGTTTCGCACCAAGCCGGCGATGAGCAGGAAGACCTGCTGCACCTCGTGCTGCAGGTCGAGCAAGCGCTGCTGTCGCGTGCGATGCTCCGGCGTCGCGGCACCGGGCTCGAACTGGGCTTCCGCGTGCAAGCGCAGTGTCGCCGCGAGATCCTGGTGGATCTGCAGCCGGTAGCCGCGCGCCGGTCGCGCGCTGCGCTCGCCGCCGCCGTCCTCGATGCCGAAGCCCGACAGCGCCGCGAGATGGCGCAGTGCCGACACGAGGCTCTTCTGCATCTCCGCACCCGCGAGCACCGGCCACAGCCAGAACGTCACGGCGGCGGTCACGACGTTGCCGACCAGGATGCCCAGCACGCGGTCGCGCGGCTTCACCAGGTCGATGCTCGGGCCCATCGCATCGAGCAGCGTCAAGGCGAACGCGAGCGCGATCTGGATGCCGACGTACGAGATGCGCGCCGAACCCGCGACGACGTACGCCGCGACGGCCGAGCACGCGCCGATCACCAGCAGGAACGGCGGCAGCGAGTCGATGTACGGGATCACCAGCAGGATCGAGCCGATGCCGAGCACCCCGCCGACGATCGCGCCCGCGATGCGCAGCAACGCCTTCTGTACGGTCGCGCCGAAGCTCGACTGCGCGACCACGACGCAGGTGACGACCGCGGTCGAGAGCCCGGGCCAGTCGAGCCCCGCGACCAGCAGGTAGCAGAGCATCGACGCGAGAGAGACCTGCGCCGCGAAGCGCAGGTCGCGCGTGTTCGACCAGGTGCACGCCGGCGTGAAGAACGACGTCGCACCGCCTTCGAGTGGCGAGGGCGCGAGATCGCCGCGCGGTGCACGCGTCGCGCGATCGAGGAACGCCGTCGCGGCCGGTATCTCGGTGAGCGCGCGCTCCATGTCGAGCAGCGACGGCAAGAACGTCAGGTCGCGGCCGACGAGGGGCGCCGGACCGGCGAGGGCCGCGACGTCTTGCGCGCCGGCCGGACGACGCTCGGCGAGCGCGCGCCGCAGGCGGCCCATCGCATGGACGAGCGCCGTGATGCGCGCGCTCAACGGATCTCCCGCGTCGGCCGCCGGGAGGCGACCGGACATGTGCTCGAGCAGCGACTCGAGGGTCAGCGATGCGGTCGCGACGCGGTTGGTCGCCCCGATCAGCACCAGCTGCTCGCTGTGCCGGCCGCGCAGCGAGCGGTAGCGCGTCTCGGCGTTGCTCAGCAGGTCCAGGTGCCGCACCAGGCCGTTGAAGACCCCGTCGGCGATGCGCGCGCGTCCGGCATCCCCGTCTGCCTCGTGAACGCCGCGCAGCAGACGCTCGAGGCGCTCCTCGACCAGCGTCAAGATGCGCTCGACGTCCTTCAGCAGGAGATCCTCCGGGTCGTCCGGCCAGAGCACGAGGTGCGCCGCCGTTGCGATCACTTCCGCGAGCGCGATCGCCGCGAGCCGCCAGAGACCGTCGTCGACCGACGTCGTCGGATGCACCTCGCTGCTGCCGAGGAACAACACGATGGTGAGCCCACCCAGCATCGCGACGTAGGGATACGACGTCGTGCGCGACAGGAACGCGCTGCTGCCGATCAGCAGCGCGATCAGCGGCAGCTGGAACCACGGCTGTTGCGGGAACGCGATCACGGTGACGATCACGCCGAGCGCACCGACGATCGTCCCGGCGAGGCGCAGCACGGCCTTGTCGAGGGTGGCCCCGACGTTCGGCTGGCTGACGATGAAGATCGTCACGATCAGCCAGTGCGCGTTCGGGATGCGCAGCGACATCGCGAGCGCGGTCGCGACGATGCACGCGATGACGATGCGGGCCGTCGTCCGCCAGCGCGCCGGCGACGGTGCGAGCTCGGCGCGCAAGAACGCCCACAGCCGCGCCGTCAGGCTCTCGCGGCGCTCGACCGACGGCGCGCGGCGATCTGCCGCGAACGTCTGGCTGCCGAGGATGGTCACGCGAGGATCCGCACCGTCGCCGCGGAGGTTGGCGCTTCGCACGCGCCGGCGTCAAGCCGCTGGCCACCGTCGACCTAGTGTCCCGTCTCCCAAATCTCCGCAACATCCAGCCGCCGATGCATCCCCGCCGGCTGCGTTGCACTCCCTGCGG
>JAIEPK010000086.1 GCA_019749875.1 Candidatus Binatia bacterium
GTCCGCTGGCTGCACCGGCGCGCGCGCATGCGGCTGCGCGAGCTGCGGCGCCGGCGCGACGTCCGGGACGCGTCCGCGTACGACGTCGTTCTGCTGAACCGCGATCTGCTCGGCGGCCGCGCCGAGTTCGAGGACGAGCTGTTCCGCACCAACCCGCGCGTGGTGTTCGACTTCGACGACGCGATTCATCTCGGTGCCGCGAAGGCCGCGCACGTCGGCCGCATCTGCGCGCGCGCCGCCTGGGTGACCGCGGGCAACGCCGCGCTCGCGGACTTCGCGCTCCGGCACGGCGAGCGCGTGAGCGTGCTGCCGACGGTGGTCGACACCGACGCGTACGTCGTGCGGCGCGATCACGAGCGGCGCGACGACCCGCTGCGCGTCGGCTGGCTCGGCTCGGATCGATCGATCCACGAGACGCTGGTGCCGTACCTGCCGATGCTCGCCCGCCTGCGCGACGCGATCGGCTTCGAGCTGGTGATCGTCTCGAAGCCGCGGCCCGTGCTGCCGGCGACGGCCGGAGCCTGGCGCTTCGTCGAGTGGAGCCCGGTGGTCGAGACGCGCATCGCGGAGCTGTTCGACGTCGGCATCATGCCGCTGGTCGACGAGCCGTTCCAGCGCGGCAAGTGCGGCGCGAAGCTCCTGCAGTACATGGCGGCCGGGCTGCCGGCGGTCGCGTCGCCGGTCGGCGTGAACGTCGACCTCGTCGGCGCGGAGCGCGGTCTTCTCGCGCGCAGCGAGGACGAATGGCGCGCGGCGCTCGCGGCGCTCGCCGGGGATGCCGGCCGGCGTCGCGCGCTCGGCGAGGCCGGCCGGTCGTTCGTCGAGCGCGAGTACTCGCTGCGTCGCTGGTTTCCCGTCCTGGCGGAGATCCTCGCCCGCGTGGCGGACGGGGACGACCTCAGCGAGAGCGCGCGCGATCGTTCGTCGCCGGCGCGCGCGGGTGGCGCTTGACGCCGACCGCCAGGATGCGGGGCGGCACGAGCAGCGTGCGAATCTCGGTCTCGTCGCGATCTTCGAGGAAGACGTCGCGCGCCGCCTGCACGCTGAAGCGATAGTAGTCGGCCGGAAACTCGTGCACTTGCAGCGTCACGGTCGACGCGAGCACGCCCGGTGCGAGGCGCCGCAGGAGCGTGCCGACGACGGGCAGCCGACCCGCGCGCGACGCGACACGCTCGCCGGCGAGCTTCAGGAAGCCCGGCACGCCGATCACGATCAGCGCGCCGGGTCGCGCGACGCGCTCGATCTCGGCGAGCGTCCGCCAGAAGCGGCGGTCGTGCTCGAGGACGGAGTTGGTGAGCACGGTGTCGAACGACGCGTCGGCGAAGCAGGACATGTCGTTCGCGTCGACGCGCAGGACGTCGTTGCCGGCGTGGGTGAACGGTCCGTCGAGGCTCACGCCGACCTTGCTGCGGGCGTCGCGCAGCGAGGGCAGGCAGAGCAGGGTGTCGTCCGCCGCGACGGCGCCGATCTCGAGCACGTCGCCGCCCGCGCCGCGGGCGCGGCAGACGCGGTCGAACTCGCGGAAGACGAGCGGGTGCATCGGCGGCGCGTCAAGCGCCCGTCCCGCGTGCGCGCACGAACGCGAGCGTGCAGCGCCGGTGCGCGATTCGCCAGCCGTCCGCGGTGCGGACGAAGCGGTCGTGGTACTCGCCGACGAACTTCGGATGCCCGACCGGCGCCGGCAGCTCGGCGGCGCCGGACGCGGAGTCGTGCCGGTAGTTGATCAGGTACGAGAGCCCGGTCGCCTCGTCCGGCCCGGTGAGCGTGATCGCGACGTTGGTGCAGACGTGGCGCGACGTGCGCCGCGTGACGCCTTGCCGCGCGCCGAAGCCGGCGCGGATCGCGTCCTGACCGTCCATGCGGATCCCTTCCGCCTCCCACACGCCGTCGGCGCTGAACAGGTCCGCGATGCGCGCCGCCTCGCCGAAGTCGACCAGGTGCGTGTAGTCGATCACGAGCCGCTCGCAGGCGCGTTCGTCGAGCAGGCGTGCCACTGCGGCGGCCGCGGGACGGCCCGCTTCGTCGTTCGTCATGGCCGACGCGTATCCGGGACGCGCGCGGGCGCGCAAGCGACGTCGTCGACGGTGGCGCGCACGGCGCGCAGCTTCGACTTTGCCGACCGGCGCGCCCGCGCGAGCACGAACGCCGACGTCGCGATCGCGAGCGAGGTCCGAATCCCGCCAGATCGAGCGCTTCGCAGATGATCAGAGTCTGCCGCACACGATGCCTGCGCCGGTCGAGCGGCCGGCAGGAAGGAGAAGGCGATGAGCTTCGTCGTTCGAGGGATCGACACCGAGGAGGTCGAGCGCATCCGGCAGGGCGCTGCCGACGCGAACGGGCAGCGCGCGCTGGTGCGCGTCGCCGAAGGCGTCGCCAACCCGTGCCGGCACTGCCTGGATCTGATCGCCGAGGGCGACGACAAGCTCGTGCTGTCGTACCGTCCGTTCGCCAGCGTGCAGCCGTACGCCGAGACCGGCCCGATCTTCCTGCATGCGCGCAGCTGCACGCGCTACGAGAGCGATCGGCTGCCGGCGTGGTTCGACTTCCTCGATCCGGCGATCGTGCGCGGCTACGACACGAGCGACTGGATCCGCTACGACACCGGCACCGTCGTGGCGGGGCCGCAGATCGACGCCACCTGCCGGCAGATCCTGGCGGATGCCAGCGTGGCGTACGTCCACGTGCGCTCGAAGTTCAACTGCTTCCAGTGTCGTGTCGATCGCGGGTGAGCCCGGACGCCGAGGACGGCCCGCGTCGTCTTCAGCACCGCGCCGGATGCTTGCTTGCGTCGGAGGTCGCGCGCCAAAGGCGCTTGACGGCGGCACGTGGAGCCGCCGGCGCGCCGTGGCGTGACGCGGGAGACGGCCCGGCGTCGCGTGATGCGAACCCGACGGACGTTTCTACAAGCGCGGCGGAAGGATCGGGTGGCGGACGGGGGCGGACGGGCCGGCGAGGGCCGTTCGGGCCAGCGTTCGCGTGGCGTTGCGATGCCGCGTGCGACGGGCCGGTTCTTGCTCTGGGCGTCTTCCGGCACCGACGTGCCGACGCGCCACGAGCGCGAGGAAGGAGCGACGACGATGAACCGCCTCAGCGATGAATCCGGACGGATCGGTTATCTGGTTCTCTACATGATGGGCGTGCCGATCGGCCTGCTGCTGCTTCTGTGGGTCATTCTCGGCAACAACATCTTCTCCGCGGGCTGAGCCGGGCTCCGCTCGCGTGACGATGGCCGTGCGCGGTGCGGGCGCGCTCGCTCGCGAGCGCGTCTCCGCTCCCGCCGGATCTACTGGCAGTGCGTCGTCTGGCCGTTCGGGATCTGGCCGCCGGCGCAGGTGTTGCAGCTGCAGCACTGATCGGTCGGCGTGAGCATCGACGACGTCGCGCCGATCACGACCGTGCACGGGCTCTGGCTCTGCAGCGTGACGGTCACCGCGGCGCTCGCATTGGGGACGAGGTCGTCGCAGGTGAAGTCGTCGAAGTTCTGTACCAGCGTCGCGGTGGAGCAATCGGGCGCGATCTTCACCGCGACTTGACCGGCGTTGTCCGGATTCTGGCATCCATTCGGGTTCGGGCAATCGCCGGGTCCCGTACACGTGCGCCAGTACCAGCCGTTCACCTGGAAGCCGATCTCGTAGACGCTGCCGAAGAGCTGCGTCACCTGGACCTGCTTCTGTGATTGATACGGGATGTCGACCGGGGTCGTGCCCTCGAAGAAGGTGAGCGACGTCCCGATCGTGCAGGGGGCCGGCAGCGGCATCTGATTCACTACCGTCATGGTGACCGGTGCGGCCGCGCCGGGGAGCTGGCTCGTGGGCTTCGCGCCGTCGCCTCCGCACGCCGCCAGCGCGCACGCGAGGATGCTGGCGGCGAACTTCCCCACCGCTCTGCGACCTTCGATCCAGCCGGCTTTCGGTCCCGCGAGTCTGCTCGTCGTCATTCGCGCCCCCTTCCGTGGCAACACACGTACAGATCGGCTCCGACGGGCTCGAACAACAGCGCTGCCGGAGCGCAGCGGCGCGGGACGGGATCGGTCACCGCGCACTCCCACGGCAGCGTCGCCCGCTAGCGCCAGACCGCGCCGCCGGGAAAGAGGTGCGCCTCGATGCTCGCCGGCTTCAGCTCGACGCCGTAGCCCGGCGCCGTCGGCAGCCGGTAGGCGCCGTTCTCGACCACGACCGGATTCACGAAGTGCTCGTGCAGGTGGTCCGCGAACTCGACGTAGCGGCCGTCGAGCGCCGGCGCGACGGCGATCTGGTCGAACGCCGCGAGGTGCTGCACGTACTCGCAGAGCCCGACGCCGCCCGCGTGCGGGCACACCGGCACGTCGAACTTCGCCGCCAGCAGCAGCACCGCCAGCACCTCGTTCACGCCGCCGAGCCGGCAGGCATCGATCTGCACCGCGCCGATCGCGCCCGCCTGCAGGAGCTGCTTGAAGATCACGCGATTCTGCGCCATCTCGCCGGTCGCGACGCGGATCGGTGCGATGGCGCGCGCGATCGTCTGGTGGCCGAGGACGTCGTCCGGACTGGTCGGCTCCTCGATCCAGTAGGGATCGAACTTCGCCAGCATCCGCATGCGCTCGATCGCCTCCGGCACGTCCCAGATCTGGTTGGCGTCCATCATCAGGATGCGCTCGTTGCCGATCTGCGAGCGGACCAGACGCGCGCGCGCGACGTCGAGCTCGGCCGGTCCGCCGACCTTCATCTTGAAGCGCGTGAAGCCGCGCCCGAGAGCGTCTGCGCACTTCGCGATCACGGTCTCGTCACTGTAGCCCATCCAGCCCGCCGACGTGACGTACGCGGCGAGGCCGTCGCGCGACAGCCGATCGACCCGCGCCGCGCGTCCGGGCGCGCGCTCGCGCAGGATCGCGAGCGCCTCCGCCGGCGTCAGCGCGTCCGTCAAGTAGCGGAAGTCGATCAGCGAGACGATCTGCTCGGGCGTCATCGACGCGAGCAGCCGCCAGAGCGGCTGGCCTTCGAGCTTCGCGCGCAGATCCCACAGCGCGTTGAGGATCGCCGCCGCGGCCATGTGGATGGCGCCCTTCTCGGGGCCGATCCAGCGCAGCTGGCCGTCCTGCGTCACGCTGCGCGAGAACGCCCCCATGTCGGCGAAGATCGCGTCGAGGTCGCGCCCCACGACGAGCGGTGCCAGCGCCTCGATCGCGGCGACCACGATCTCGTTGCCGCGTCCGATGGTGAACGCGAGCCCGTGCCCCGACGGCGCGCCCGCGTCGTCGACGCGCACCACCGCGTAGGCCGCGGAGTAGTCGGGATCGGGGTGCATCGCGTCCGAGCCCGCGAGCGTGCGCGAGGTCGGGAAGCGGACGTCGTACGTGTCGATGCTGCGGATCTTCATGCGTGGTCTCGTGCGATGCCGGAGAGCTTCGTGCGGGCTCTCGCGGGAGGCAGGGAGGTCATGCGTCCGGTGCGCCGAGCGCCTGCTCGGCGTCGCGCTGGATGCGTCGTGCGGCGTCCGCGGGCGTGCAGGCGCCGCGGATCGCGTCGCGGATCGCATGCCAGCCGGCGTCCTCGACGGCCGGGAACGACGCGTGCGGTGGATAGGTGATCATCTGACGCTCGATCGCGTCGCGCGTCAGCACCACGCGTCGCGCGTCCTTCGTGTCGAGCGGGACGGCGTCCGCGAACACGGCCGCGTGCGCCGGCACGCCGCCGTTGGCGAGCTCGAGCCGCGCCGCGTCTGCGCCCGCGAGCACGTGCAGGAGCTCGAGCGCTCGCTCCGGATCCGCGCACGTGGTCGGGATCGCCCAGGCGTGCGCACCGGCATACGTGAAGCGTCCGCGCGGACCGGCGGGGTAGGGATGCGCCGCGAGGCGCGCGTAGTGCGGCGAGCGGCGGATCGCGCCGTAGCCGCCGGGCCACGCGGCCGCCATCGCGACGCGACCGTCGAGCAGCGCCGCGTCGACCTGATCGTAGTGCCAGTCGATCAGCTCGCGCGGCGCGTGGGCCGCGAGCGCGCACAGCGTCTCGATCGCGCCCTCTGCCTGCGGCGTCGTCATGGTCGGACGGCCGTCGTCGTCGAAGAGCCGCCCGCCCTCCCCGACGACCAGCTCGAAGAACGTGCCGAACAGCCCCGACTCGCGGCCCGGAAACGCGAACGACGCCCCGCTCGCGAGCACGTCCGACCACGTGTCCGGCGCCGACGCGCACAGCGCCTCGTTCACCCACAGCACGCGCACGTCGACGTTGCGCGGTACGCACAGGAGCGCGCCGCCGAAGCGACACAGCGACACCGCGCGCGGCGCGAGCTGCGCGAGCAGCGTCGGATCGACCAGGCCGTCGAGCGGACGCAGCCAGCGCGCCTGCGACGGCGCGTACTTGGCGTGCGTCGAGATCAGGTCGAGACGCTCGCCCGCGCCGAGCAGCTCCGCGACGCGGCGGTTCAGCGTCGGGTGATCCGCATGCACGACGATCTCGACGTCGCGGCCGTCGAGCAGCGCGTACATCGGGTCGTACATGGGGCCGCCGACCAGGGCCACGCGCAGAGCGCTCATCTCACTGCCTCCTCGAGCTCCGACGACGGTGTCGGGGCGCGCTCGTCGAGCAGGCGCTGGCGCCGCAGGTCGTCCCACAGCGCGAGCGGGATCGGCCGCGCGAACAGGCGCGCGTTCTCCGCCACCTCGGCGGCGCTGCGCGCACCGGTGAGGACGCACGCGACGGCCGGATGCGCGAGCGGGAAGCGCAGCGCCGCGCTCTTCAGGTCGACGCCGTGCCGCGCGCACACGCCCGCGAGCCGCCGCGCACGCGCGACCAGCTCCGCGGATGCCGGCGCGTAGTCGTAGGTCGCGCCTGGCGACGGATCGGCGAGCAGCCCGCTGTTGAACACGCCGCCCGCGATGACGCTCGTGCCGCGCTGCACACAGAGCGGCAGCAGCTCGTCGAGTCCCGACTGGTCGAGCAGCGTGTAGCGTCCGGCGAGCAGCACGCAGTCGACGTCCGCCTCGCGCACGAAGCGCGCGAGCAGCGCCGACTGGTTCATGCCGGCGCCGATCGCACGGATCACGCCCTGCTCGCGCAGCTTGCGCAGCGCCGGGAACGCCCCGCGCAGCGCGGCATCCGCATGCTCGTCGGGGTCGTGCACGTGCAGCAGGTCGACGCGGTCGATGCCGAGGCGCGCGCGGCTCGCGTCGAGCGAGCGCTGGGTCGCGTCGTGCGAGAAGTCGTACGTCCAGCCGACCGGCGGCGTATCGACGAAGCCGTCATCGTCCTTCTTGACGGTGGGCGTCAGCAGACGTCCGACCTTGGTCGCGAGGACGTAGGCATCGCGGTCGTGCTGGCGCAGCGCGGCACCGAGCCGCTGCTCCGAGAGGCCGTGCCCGTAGAGCGGTGCGGTGTCGAAGAAGCGCACGCCCGCGTCCCACGCGGTGTCGATCGCGGCGCGTGCGTCGTCGTCGGCGACGCGCGTGAAGAGATTCCCGATCGGAGCCGCGCCGAAGCCGAGGCGCGTGACCTCGACCCCGCTCGACCCGAGCCGTGCGCGTCGCAGCGTGCTCACGGGTGCGTCAGCTCTTGACGCTCTGCCGCAGCTCGCGCGCCGCCGCCGCGAGCAGCATCGAGTCGACGCCGACCGCGATCGGCGAGAAGCCGCGCGCCAGATAGCCGCGTGCGAGCTCGGCGCTGCCGCAGAAGATGCCGACCGGGACGCCGTGACGCTTGCCCGCCGCGAGGACGGCATCGATCGCGCCCTGGACCTGCGGGTGCGTGATGTCGCCGAGGTGGCCCAGGCTGCCCGACAGGTCGAACGGTCCGATCACCGCCGCGTCGACGCCGTCGGTGGTCAGGATCGCATCGATGTCGCGCACCGCCGCGGCACTCTCGATCTGCACCATCACGGTGGTCTCGTCGGGCGACGACTCCAGGTACTCGTTCATGCGCGGCCCGTAGCCGTGCGCGCGCGACACGCCGAAGCTGCGCTGGCCGCGCGGCGGATAGAACGCGGCGTCGACCGCAGCACGGGCCTCGGCGCCGCCGTCGACGTGCGGCAGCAGCACGCCGTCGGCGCCGGTGTCGAGGATGCGCTTGATCCACACCGGGTCGTTGGCCGGAGCGCGCACGATCGCCGCGGCGCCGCCCTTCGCGCGCAGCATGGCCTCGACGTGCAGCAGGTCGAGCGGGCCGTGCTCCATGTCGATCCACAGCCAGTCGAACCCGGCGTCGGCGACGATCTCGGCGATGCCGGCGAGCGGCATGGTGACGATCGAGCCGATGAGCGGCTCGCCGGCGCGGAGCCGGGCACGGAAGGACTGCGGGGAGACGGCCACGCGTTCTCCTATGCCGAAGCTCGGTTCGCGAGCAATGGACGGAGGTACGCGCACGAGGCCGACCTCAGCGCCGGCGCGCGAGCACGAGACCCTGGCGCAGGTACAGCCGCGCGGTGCGCAGCAGCGACGGCAGCCAGGCGTCGCTGCCCGGGCGCGTGTCCACGGGCGGTGCGGCCGCGTCGCCGGTCGCGATGCGTCCGCCGCGCACGACCTCGGCGTAGACGCCCATGTCGACGTGGCCGAAGTGCTGCTTGAGCCCCTTCGGTACCGTCACGTCGCGCTCCGCGGTCGCGGGATTCACGCTGGTCGCCGCACAGCGCGGGATGCGCGCGAACGGCCGCACGACGACGCCGCCGATCGCGACCTCGCGTCCGAGCCAGCCGAGCTCCTCGAACGCGCCGATACCCGTCAAGTAGACGTTCGCGCGGAAGCGCAGCGGGTGCAGGGGATGGCCCGCGGCGGCGGACAGCGCGTCGATGCTCGCCCGGCCGACGATCGACAGGCAGTTCTCCGGCACGTCGGTGAAGGACATCGCACCTGCCTCGACGATGCGCGGCGGACCGCCGGGCGGATCCGCGACGCGCGCGACGTAGGCGGCGGCGAGCGCGCGGCCCTCGTCGGTCGCGAGCGACGTCTCGAGCGGCGGCTCGCCCGGTGCCTGCAGCGCGAGCCCGAGCGTCACGGGATCGTAGCGCAGCGCGATGCGCGCCAGCGCCGCGTCGCGCATCAGCATCACGCACTTCTCCTTCGCGACCCAGCGCGGGCTCGCCGCATCGAACGCGGTGTCGCCGCGCAGGACGGCGAAGCGCCGGTCGTGCGGCACACCGGTGCCGGGGGCGAGATCGACCGCGTCCAGCGGCTCGCCGGCGAGGCCCTTGACGGGGAAGCGGTACAGCGCGTCGACGTGCATGGGTGCTCCGGGGTCCGTGCTCCCGTCTACCGCGTCCCGCGCACGACTGTCGACGGCGCGCCGCGCGGCGCGATTCCACGTCTTTGGCGCTTGCGCCGCGGCGGCGTTCGGCACACGAGGGTCGGTGCCCATGAATCGATCCCTCGACCGCTCCCTCGGTCACCGCGCGACGATCGTGCTCGCCGCGATGCTGCTCGCCGCGGCCGCCGGTCGTGCGGATGCGACCACCTACTTCGTCACCGCCGCGGGCGACGACGGCGCCGCCGGTACCACGCGCGCCGCCGCGTGGCGGACGCTCGACCGCGTCAACACGGCCGACCTCGAGCCTGGCGACCGCGTCCTGCTCGAGGGCCAGACGACGTTCCCGGGCCCGCTCGTCATCGGCCCCGAGGACGCCGGCACGCGGAGCCGCCCGGTGACCATCCGCAGCTTCGGCGGCGGTCGCGCGACCATCGACGCCGGCACCGGCCGCGGAATCTTCGTCCACGACGCGGGCGGCGTGCAGATCTCCGGTCTGAACGTCGTCGGCGCGGGGCGCGAGAGCGGCAACTCGAGCGATGGCATCGCGTTCTACTCCGACGTCGCGGTACCGGGCACGCGCTTCGCGCGCATCCGCGTGCAGAGCGTCGACGTGAGCGGCTTCGGTGGCGCCGGGCTGTCGCTCGGCGGCTACGCGACCGATGCTGCGGGTCGGCCCGTCAAGACCGGATTCGCCGACGTGCAGATCGTCCGCGTCGACGCGCACGACAACGCCGACGCCGGCATCCTGAGCTACGGCTCGTACGGCACGGAGGTCACCGGGTGGGCGCACGCCGACGTCTCGGTCGTCGCCTGCCGGAGCTGGGCCAACCCCGGCATTCCGGGCAAGGGCGGCAACAGCGGCAACGGTATCGTGCTCGCCGACGTCGACGGCGGGCGCATCCGCCGCTCGTACGCCTGGGACAATGGCTTCCTGAACGATCATCCGAGCGGACCGGTCGGCATCTGGACCTGGGACTCGAACCGCGTGACCATCTCGTTCAACGAGGCGTGGGGCAATCGCTCCGGCACCAAGGACGGCGGCGGCTTCGACCTCGACGGCGGAGCGACGAACTGCGCGCTGCACGACAACACGAGCCACGACGACGCCGGCGCGGGCTTCCTCGTCTACCAGTTCGCGGGCGCGCGTCCGATGCACGACAACGAGGTGGTCGACAACGTGTCGGTGGACGACGGTCGCAGCAACGGCGGCGGTCTCGTGGTCGGCGGCGGGGCGGTACGGACGACGTTCGCGCGCAACATGGTCGAGCTCGCGGCACGCGACGCGGGCACGCCGACCGCCGACGGACCCTACGGCATCCACGTCGTCCGGGACGGTGCGACCAACGTCGACACGACGTTCGAGGGCAACGTGATCGCGGTGCAGGACGGCGTGCCGCTGATCGTCGTGCCCGAGCCGTCCCGGCAGACGGGGCTCGTGTTTCGCGGCAACGTCTACGACGCGCATGACGGTCCGGTCTCGATCGTCTGGGGCGACACCGCGTATTCGAGCGTCGAGTCGTGGAGTGCGGCGACCGGGCTGGGGCCGTGAGGGGGCGCGTTCGCCGATCCGAGATGGCCCCGCTCTCGGACCGGCTAAATCCTGCCGCGCATCCAACCGACAGGCTCGACGAGGCACGACCTCTCTGCGCACGCAGAGGTCGCCTCGGAGAGTGAGATTCCGATGCGTATCCCCGTCCTGCGGATGGTTCTGGCCCTCGCGCTGTCGATTGGCTTCACGGCGCCCGTCCCTGCGAACGCCGGCCCGGGCCCGACGCCGAGTCCCAGCCAGACCCCGACGCCCACCTCGACTGCGGACGACTCGGTCTGCGACCCGAGCATGCAGGCGTGCCGCAAGCTCGTTCTCGAGAACAACTGTACCTACGACGTGTGGGTCGGCGTCCTGGGCAACCAGGCCGGCTGCACGAGCGACGGCGACTGCACCGGCAGCGGCTCGGCGTGCAACGTCGCCGCCGGCGTCTGCACGTGCGCGACCAGCGCGAACTGCCCGAACGGCCAGGTCTGCGACGACACCAGCGCCTGTCGCTATCCCGCACCGCTCGGCGGCGGTCAAAAGCTCGCGTCGGGCGCATCGCAGGCGCTGCGCCTGCCCAACCAGAGCAGCGGCAACCAGTCGGTGTCGTGGGGCGGGCGCTTCTGGGCGCGCACCGGCTGCGCCGACTTCGGCTCCTGCAAGGCCGGCGGCGTCGCCTGCAGCGATGCCGCCGAATGCTGCACCAACGCCGGCTGTCTCGGGCAATTCACCTGCAGCGGCAACTCCGACTGCAGCGCGTTCGACTGCACGCAGGCCAGCGACTGCCCCGGTGGGGCCACCTGCGACCTCGGAACCAACAAGTGCAACGGCTGCGTCAGCGGCAGCTGCATCTGCAAGCAGGACACCGACTGCCGGGACGGCGGCAAGTGCGTGAGCGGAACCTGCTCCGGTCAGTGCAGCGCGCAGGGGCTCGCGTGCCAGACCGGTGACTGTCAAGCGCAAGAGGAGTGTCCGGTCGGCGTGAGCGGGCAGGGCCCGATGACGCTCGCCGAGTTCGCGCTCCTGTCCGGCGCGAAGAACTACGACACCTACGACGTGAGCCAGGTGAACGGCTTCAACGTGCCGATCATGATCGCGCCGCGCGGGACCACCGGCACGGCGCCGGTCGGCTTCGCCAACCTGCAGCCGTGGTGCGGCATGCCGGGCTGCGCCGACGCCGCGACCTGTCCCGGCCAGGCGAGCGCGTGCAGCTTCACCAGCGAGTTCGCGAGCTGCCTGTGCCAGTGGGGTCTCGACGAGGACACCTGTCCCGATCCGCTGCAGGCGGTCTGGCCGTTCGCCTGCCAGAGCGACGCGGACTGCGGCGGCGCCAAGTGCGACACCAGCACGCTGCCCGGCACGTGCGAGTGCCGTCGCGACTACGATTGCCCGGGCACCACGACCTGCGGCGTCAATGTCAACATCGACGCGAAGAAGCGCATCTGCGGGACCTACGTCGGCTGCGTCGACGCCGACGACGCGTGCACCGCGGCCTCGCGGCTCAATGGCCGCTTCGACGGCAAGCCGTTCAGCTGCAAGCGTTTCGACGACCTCTACTCGTGCACCGGCGACTTCACCGGCTCGTGCTACTCGGCGGGCGCCTCGTCCGACTGCTGCGGCTGCCCGAGCTGGTCGAACGGCGGCAACACCGGACCGTTCCCGATCACGAACGGCTGCCAGGCGAGCAGCCACAAGTGGGCGCGCAAGGTCGATCCGTTCGTGAAGAGCTTCAAGAGCACCTGTCCGACCGCGTACTCGTTCCAGTACGACGACCCGACGAGCACCTTCAACTGCGATGGCGCCACCGGAACGCGTCTCGGCTACACGGTGACGTTCTGTCCGACAGGCGCGCCCGGCGCGATCGTGCCGCCGGGCTGACCGGCGAGGTCCGCACACGAGCCACGTTCACGCACGACGTGGAGCGCGCGCACGCCGCCGCACACGTCGTCCGGCGCGCCCGGCCGCGCGAGGCATCGCGGGCGAGCTGCGCTTGACAGCGCACGTCGTCGTCGTGCGATGATCCGAGACGCGCGCGACGCGGACCAGGGTATCGATGACGCAGTCCGACGAACCACCACCGACCTCGTCCCCGGCCGACGAGCGCGCGACCGCACTCGGTGCAGACGGCACGCTCGCGCCGCGCTGGACCGGCGCTCTCGCCGCGACCGCGAGCTTGATCTACGTCCTGTCGTGCTTCGTCCGCGCGACCACGGCGATCGATTACGGACCGCTCGACAGCTCGTGGCTGCAGACGTTGCACCTCGCGTTCGTGCAGGGGCTGCAGTTCGGCCGCGACGTGATCATCGTGCTCGGGCCGTGGGGCTTCCTGTTCGGCGGCCACCATCCCGCGACGACGACGCTGTCGGCGCTGGTGTGGGGCGCGCTGGCGGTGGCCTTCTGGGCCGGCACCTGGCGGCTGGCGCGGCACCTCTCCGCGCGTCTGTCGGTGACGTTCGCATGGACGCTCGCGTTCACCGCGGCGGCGAGCGTCCCGGCGGCGCAGAGCGTCGACGGGCGCATGACGGCCTTCGTGGTGCTCGTCCTACTGCTGCACTTCTTCGTCGATCGCGCGCGACCGAGCGCGGCGCAGCTTGCACTGGTCGTGGCGCTCGGCCTGCTGGCGCTCGCCAAGTTCACCGTGCTGGCGCTGGCGCTGCTGGTGATCGCGGTCGTCTCGCTCGACCTGCTCTTGCAACGTCGCGTGCCGTGGCTCGCGCCCGTCTGGATCGCGAGCGTCGTGCTGTCCTGGCTCGCCGCTGGGCAGCGCATCGAGGTCTTTCCCGAGTACCTGCTGAACTCGTGGCGTCTGTCGTCGGGCTACACCGATGCGATGAGCCTCGAGCTGCCCGGCGGCGGCCTGCTCGCGGGGGCCTACGCCGTGATCGCCGCGGCGGTGGTCGCGATCGTCGCGATCGCCGGGCGTGCGCACGGCGTGCGAACGGCGCTGCTCGCAGCCCTGGGCGTCGCAGGGATCGCCGCGCTCACGTTCAAGAACGGCTACGTGCGGCACGATTTCCACGACGTCGGGGCGACCATGGCGCTGGTGGTGCTCGCGCTGGCCTCGCTCGCGGTCGCATGGCCGGAGCCGCGCGTGCGCGGGGGACGCGCCGTCGTCCTGGCTTTCGCGGCGCCGCTCGCCGCGCTGTCGCTCGCGGCGACGACGCTCTCGCGCGGCGACGCATCCGCAGGCCTCGTCGGCGAGCTCGCGGGAACGCTCGCGCCGAGCCGCTTCGTGACCGCGGCGCGCTTGCTCACGGGCAGCGACGAGGGCGCTGCGGAGAGCGAGCGGCGCTACGCGGTCGTGCGCCAGCGCATGTCGCTGCCGCCGGTCGAGGGCGACATCGACGCCTATCCCTGGAACCAGCTCGTGCTGTTCGCGCACGGGCTCCCGTACCGTCCGCGGCCGGTGACGCAGAGCTACTCGACCTACACGCCGGAGCTCGCCGAGCTGAACGCCGCGTACCTCCGCAGCGGTGCCGGCACGCAGAACGTCCTGTTCGAGATCGCACCGACCGACGGCCGTCTGCCCGCGCTCGAGGACGGGCGCGCCTGGCCCGAGCTGCTCGCGCGCTACGACTACGCGGCATCGGACGGCACGCGGCTCTTGTTGAAGCGCGCGCCCGTGCCGCGTCTCTTCGAGACCGTACCGGTCGGTGACGCGACGCTCGCGTTCGGCGACACGGTGTCCGTGCCGCCGTCCGACGGCGGTCTGCTGTGGGCGCGCATCGACATCGAGAAGACCGCGCTCGGTGAGCTCGTTTCGGCGGTATGGAAGCTGCCGCAGGTCGACTTGACGGTATCGCTGCGCGGCGGCACGCAGCACGTCTTCCGGATCATCCCCGGCATGGCGCGCAGCGGCTTCGTGCTGTCGCCGCTGGTGCAGGACATCAAGACGTTCGCGCTGCTGCGCGCGACGGAAGGCATCCGCTCGGTCGCGGCGAACGACGTGGTCGGCATGACGTTCACCGTCGCGGGCGAGGCGAGCACCGCGTCGCCGTCGCGCTACTACGAGCCGTCGATCCGCGTGCGGCTGTCGCGGCTGGTGTACGCGAAGCCGGGTGCGTCGTAGCGGTGCAGAGGAGGTGGAGATGGGTGGACGGAAGGGTGGTGGAGCATTCCCCTTCGATCCGTCGCTGTCGCGCCGTGATCTGCTGAAGATCGGCGCGCGCGGCGCGCTGCTCGCGATGGCCGGCTGCGGCGACCGCGCGATGGGCTCCGACGGCACGATCGTGCGTGCCGCGATCCATCCCGCGATCGGCATCGCGCGCGTCGGCAACAGCGCCGGCGAGTACTACCTCGGACCCGAGATCCCCGGCGGCCTGCCGATCGCGCCCGACGGCTACAAGGACGCGAGCGGGGCCATGAAGCGTCAAGCAGCACGCTTTCGCGTGTTCGGGCTCGACGCCGACGGCAACGTGGTGCGCGAGCTGACCGCCGCCGAGGCCGACATCGAGTGGAGCGTGCACCTCGTCAACAAGAAGGCCTCCTGGTACCAGTTCGATACCGCCCTCGACATTCCCGAGGCGGAGCCGGCGGCGCGGCGCAACGAGGCGTACGTCGGCGACGCGCGCGCGGGGCTGGTGATCGACGGCGGTTCGCGCAGCGTGACCGGCCGCGACGCGGTGTCCGAGCCGTTCGACCGCGGCCGCTTCCTCGGCTCGAGCGTCTACCTCGGCGAGCTCCGCACCGACGCGGACGGCCGCTTGCTCGTCCTCGGCGGTCGCGGCCGCTCGTTCTCGCCCGACGGCGTGGCACTCACCACGTTCGCCAACAACGACGGCTGGACCGACGACACCTCCGACGGCCCGGTGAGCGCACGCGTGCGCCTCCGCGGCGTCGAGCTCGAGGTCGATCCGGCGTGGGTCGTGGTCGCGCCGCCGAACTACGGTCCCGCGATCGCGACCGACTTCGGGACCCTGTACGACGTCGTCTACCAGACGATGCTCGACGTCGGCTGGGTCACGGCGCCGTCGCAGGTCAGCTTCCTCGCCGACGTCTTTCCGCTCTTCGACCGCCTCGCCGACCTGCAGTGGGTCAATCAAGGAATCCTCGACCGCTACGGCTGGGGCGCGCCGGAGGAGCTCCTGTCGCCGGAGTTTCTCGCCCGCCTCGCCGACCCGTCGGCGGCGAACGCGGCATTCCGCCAGCGCTGGTTCGCGCGCTTCCGCAACCCCGACTACGCGACGCTCGAGGGCGCGGTCGATCTGCTGCCGCCGCTCTACGGCGACGCGATCACCCTGCCGCCGGTGAGCCCGCGCAGCTACCTGGCCGCGCTGCCGTTCCGCTACGCGGCGCTCGAGCGCTGGGCCGCCGGTGACTTCGTGGTCGGCGACGACGGCGCCCCCGTGCCGACGCGGCTCGAGGACTTGCCGGTCGCGACCCGGGCGGCCGCACTCGACCGCGCGGCGCTCGAGGCGTGCCTCGGCGACGCGTTCCACCCCGGCTGCGAGGCGACCTGGCCGATGCGCGTCGCGTCGATGTACGGGTCGCCGTTCCGGCTGCGACGCCGCGTCGGTCGCGAGCCCGACTACGGCGACGTCTTGACGCCGGAGGTCGCACTGTCGGCCGACGGGCCGCTCGCGGGCTGCGCGCCGGGCGACGTCACGCGCTGGATGGCCGTGCCGTGGCAGACCGACACCGCGAGCTGCCGCTCCGGCTACCAGTACGGCGACACGCCGGTCGATCCGTACCTGCCGACGTTCTGGGCGGCGCGCGTGCCGAACCACGTGATGCCGGCGCAGAACTACGCGCTGGTCCTCGACCGGTCGCGGCCGCTCGACGAGCGACGCGCGGCGTTCGCGCTGCGTGCACAGTTCTTCCGCAACATCGACCGTCCCGAGCGCAGCGACACGCTGCAGGAGATGGTCGACAACTGGTACCGGCTCGGTGTCGTCACCGAGCAGCCCGGACCGGGCGACGAGGCGTTTCCGCAGACGTTCAAGGTCGAGACCGACAACGAGTTCCCGAGCTGATGCGCGTCGCGGTCGTCGGCTCCGGACCGGCGGGCTGCGCAGCGGCGATCGCGCTGCGGCGCGCGGGTGCGGACGTCACGCTGCTCGGCGACGGGCGCGACGGCGTCGGCGAGCAGCTGCATCCCGCCGCGCGCCCACTGCTCGCGCGGCTCGGGCTCGGGTGCTTGACGGGCCAGCTCGAGTGCGTCGGCGTGCGCGCGGCGTGGCGCTCAGCGGTGGTGCACGAGCAGCCGTTCCTGTCGCATCCCCTGGGCAGCGGCTGGCTGCTCGACCGCGCGTCGTTCGGCGCGATGCTGCGTGCCGCTGCTGCCGAGGCAGGGGCTTCCGTGCGCTCACCGGCGCGCCTGCTCGGCTTGACGCGCGGACCGAGCGCATCGTCATCCGGCCGCTCTGCGTGGCGGCTCGCGCTCTCGGACGGCGCGCTCGACTGCGACTGGATCGTCGACGCGACCGGGCGTCGCGCCGACGTCGCGCGCCTGCTCGGCGTCGCACGCCGGCGGCACGATCGCCAGGTCGCGCTCGTCGGCTGGCTCGCGGCCGAGCGACCTGACGACGTCGATGCGACGCTCACCGTGGAGACCACGGCGCACGGCTGGTGGTACGGCTGCCGGCTGCCGGGAGGGCGGCGCGTTGCGGGCTTCGTCGGCCCGGCGCGGCGTCTCGATGCGCACGCATGGGAGGCGGAGCTGCGTGCGACGCGCCTGCTCGCGCCGCTGCTCGACGGCTACCGCGTCGTGCACGCGCCGGTCGCGCGCGCGGCGGACTCGTCGATCCTCGAGCGCTGCCACGGGCCCGGCTGGCTCGCGATCGGTGACGCGGCGGTGAGCTGGGATCCGCTCGCGTCGCGCGGCCTCGTCGCGGCGCTCGCGAGCGGGCTCGAGGCGGCATCGCTGGTGGGCGCGTCGGAGGCGCGGCTCGCGGCGCGGCAGGAGGTCATCGAGACGCGCTTCGCGGAGTACCGTGCGGAGCGGGTGCGGCTCTATGCCTGATCCGCGCCGACGTCGTCGCGGTCGATCTGCTCGATCATGTCGAGCACCAGCTGCAGCATCACGCTCAGCGACTCGGGCCGCACGTGGTCGAGGGTGTCGAGCCGCGTGTGGTAGTTCGGCACGAGGCGGGTCGCGTCCTGGCAGAGCAGCGCGACCGTCGGCACGCCGGCCTGCGCGAATGCCGTCGCGTCGGTCGCGCCGAGCGGGATCGCGTGCTGGTGGATCACGCGGCCGCGTGCCGCGGCGCGCTCGCGCGCGAGCCGGATCAGGCGTGCATCGTGCCGTACGCCGGTGGAGAGCTCGCGGTCGATGACCGTCAAGTACTGCTCGTCGTACACGCCGTCGACGTTGATCACGCAGGTCGGGACGTCGTGCAGCGCGGCCCGGTGACGCTCGGCGAAGCGCTTCGCGCCGCGCAGGCCGGCCTCCTCGCACGACACCGCGAGCACGACCACCTCGGTGTGCTCTAGCGCCTGGCCCTCCCGCCGCGCCTCGCCGAGCGCGTGCGCGACCGCGTCGATCACGCTGATCCCGGCGAGGTCGTCCATCGCGCCCGGCACGACGGAGTACGTGTGGAAGAAGAAGTTCAGGCCGACGATCGGGTAGAGCGCGATCGCAGCGAAGCCGACGACGTCGAACGCGTGGCTCGCGCCCGCTGCGCCGGCGAGGCTCTTCGCGAGGCCGCCGAGCATGGGCACCAGTGCTGCGACGAAGCCGACGATCATCACCGGCACCGCGGCGCCCTTCAAGAAGTACCAGAGGTTGAACTCGTAGGCGGAGTCCTGGTGCGCGCTGACGATCACCCGGCGCCGGACCTCGCCCGCGGGGGCGACCACGCCGATCACGTTCTCGCCCTGCGCCTCGGCGAAGAGAGGATCGACCAGCTCGCGATAGCGCAGCACCTCCACCGTCAGCAGCGTGAACGACGCGCCCGCGAGCAGGAAGCAGAGGAACGGCGCCACCCAGTAGGCGATGGTCGCGAGCAGGTAGAGCAGCGTCGCGATCGGGATCACGCCGAGGAAGGCCTTCGGGTGGCAGGTGAAGGTCTCGCTCCGGACGTCGAGGCCGAGCGCACGCCAGCGCTCGGCGAGCCGTCGTCCGAGGCGGCGCTCGTTCTCGCTGCACGACTCCCGTGCCCCGATCTCGTCGAGCACGGTGCGCACGAAGGCGTGCATGGATTCGCGGTAGGTGTCGGCGTTCGGCAGCGGCATGCGTCGGTACTCCGGCTCGTTCCGATACATCGCCGACGCGTCCGGCGCCGCCCCACTCGTGTCATCGGGCCGCGTCCTCGCGGACGTCCCGCTCACGAGGTCTTCACCACCGGGCCCCGCCTCCCGACGCGCTCGCCGCCCGCGCGCGATGCGCGCTCGATCGCGCGGTGCCTACGGTCAGACCGGGCTCTGCAGGGTGTGCACCAGGCTCAGCACCGCGCGCCGCGGCAGGAACGGCACCAGCGTCGCGAGGATCGCGTTGCGCGTGCCGGTCACGACCACGCGCTGGTTCGCGCGCCAGCCGTCGTAGCCGAGCTTCGCGACCTCCGCCGACGGCATCGGCGTGCCGCTCTGCGAGATGCGCGTCCTGCCGGTGCCGGCGCGCTCGCGGAACTTGCTGACCGTCGGACCCGGGCAGCAGCAGCTCACCAGGACGCCCGTCCCCTCGGCTTCCTTCCACAGCGCCTCGGTGAACGACAGCACGAACGCCTTCGACGCGTAGTAGACGGCCATCAGCGGTCCGGGCTGGAACGATGCGGTCGATGCGACGTTCAGCACACCGCCGCGGCGGTTCGCCATCATGCGCGGCCAGTAGATGTGCGTGAGCTCGACGAGCGCGCGCGTGTTCAGGTCGATCATGCCGAGCTGCTCGGCGAGGTTCGATCCGTCGAACGCGCCCGCGATGCCGTAGCCAGCGTTGTTCACCACGACGTCGACGTTCAGGCCGCGCTGCGCGATGACGTTCGCGAGCCACGTCCCGGCGCCGAGCAGGCCGAGGTCGCAGACGATCGGCGTGGCGTTCACACCGTGCGCGCTCGCGAGCCGGCTCGCCACCTCCTGCAGCGCGCCTTCCGAGCGCGCCGTGAGGATGACGTCGTACCCGTCCGCGGCGAAGCACTCCGCGAGATCGACGCCGATGCCTGCGCTGGCGCCGGTCACCAGCGCCGTCTGTCCTTCCCCCGGTCGTGCCATGTCCGCCTCCCGCGTCGGGCGCGGCGTCGAGGCAGGCCGCGCGAATGCTTCGCGTTAGCGGATGCGGTACGGCGGCGTCCACTGCGTCGCCCGGCGGATCCTCGATGTCGATCCGGACCGGCACCGTTCGACCAGCAGCAGAAGGAGAACCGCCGCATGAAGTACCTGTGCCTCGCCTACTACGACGAGAAGAAGTTCGAGACGCTGACCGAAGCCGACATGGCGGCGATCGGCCGTGACTGCCGGCCGCACGACGAGGAGCTGCAGCGCAGCGGACACCTGCTCGAGGTGGCGTCGCTCGCCGCGACCAAGGATTCGGTGAGCCTGCGGCCGCGCGGCGGCAAGGTCACGGTCACCGACGGCCCGTACGCCGAGACCAAGGAGCAACTCGGCAGCTTCTTCCTGATCGAGGCACGCGACCTCAACGAGGCGATCCAGGTCGCGTCGCTGCATCCCGCAGCACGGCTCAACGAGCAGCTCGGCTGGGGGATCGAGATCCGGCCGATCGAGACGTGCCGGGTCGTCGCGGCGCGCTGATCCCGGCGGCAAGCGCGTCGCCGTCCCACCTTGACCACCCCGGACGTCCCCCCTAAAGCGGACGCCGCCAGGAGCATTCGCACGCGCCGGCTGACCCGGCGGCGACCTGGCGACGGGGGCGAGCCACGAACCAATCGGCCGTCGAGAGAGGCTTCCGCAGGGTCCAGGAGCGGCCGTACGCGCCCGGCTGGCTCGATCGCCTGCGCGCGCGCATCGATCGCGCGCCCGGACCCGACTGGCTCTACGCCCTGGCACTGCTCGCGCTCGAGTCCGCATGGGTGCTCGCCATGCTGTGGTGGAGCGGCAGCCTGCGCGACGGCTTCGACCTGTCGCGTATCTTCGTCGTCGCGATCGCGCCGTACATCGTCTGGGTGCGCTTCTATCTCGACGGTGTCGCCGCGCGTGCGATGGACGCGTTTCGCCCCGCGCTCTCGGTGAGCGACGACGAGTTCGCACGCTTGCGCTACGAGCTGACCACGCTGCCGGCACCGCTCACGCGCATCGCGACGGTCGCCGCGGTCGTCGGGTACGTGGTCAATGCCGCGCTGCTCCCCGACCGGATCATCGCGCAGTTCGGCCCGTCGCGCGCGCTCGCGGCGCTGATGCTCGCACCGGTCGCGATCTTCACGCTCGCCGTCGTGATCATCAGCACGGCGCAGGCGGTGCGGCAGCTGTGGATGGTCGACATCCTGCACGGCCTCGCGGAGCACGTGAACCTGTTCCGCGTGAAGCCGTTCTACGCCTTCTCGGGTCTCGCCGCGCGCACCGGCATGAGCTTCGTCGTGCTGGCCTACCTGATCATGGCGCTGCGCTCGGACGTCGTCCGCGACACGCCCTCGCTGCAGCTGCTGCTCGTCGCGATGGTGCCGACCGCGATCGCCTGCTTCGTCCTGCCGCTGTACGGCATGCACGAGCGTCTGGTGGCGGAGAAGGACCGGCTGCTCGTCGAGGCGAATGCACGCTTCGAGATGCTGCTCGCGCGCCTGCATGCCCGCGTCGACGAGGAGATCCTCACCGACGCGGACAAGATCTCGCACCAGCTGTCGTCGCTCGCGACCGAGCGTGAGACCATCGCCCGTCTCTCCACGTGGCCGTGGCAGGCCACGACCATGACGGGCTTTCTGACCACGCTCGTCCTGCCGCTGCTGATCTGGCTCGTGCAGCGGCTGCTCGGGCGCTTCGGTCTCTGAGCCGACCCGGGCAGCGACGGCGCCCGGACGCGCCGTCGCTGCCGTGCTCCGCCCATCGTTCAGAGCGGGAAGCCGTCGCGACACTGCAGCGGCTTCGTCGCGGGGAAGAAGTAGCCGACCGCGACGCACTGCTCCTCGGACTGATAGCTGCCGCCGCTGCGCAGCGTGTAGCCGTTCGGGTTGTCGTACGTGCAGGCGGTCGTCATGCGGCCCGTCGCGAACTGGAAGAACGGCGGCGTCGGCCAGGTCGCCGCGCCGGGATCGGTCCAGTCGGTGGCCTGGAAGATCCCGTCGGTACCCTCCTGCACGCTGGAGCGCTTCGCGAAGCGGTGCGTGTGCGTCGTCAGCGACCAGAATTTGGCATCGACCGGAACGTCGCAAGTGCGGCTCTGCACGACGTCCGACGTGTGCGGCGGGACGTTGATCGACCCGTTGGTCGACATGAAGGTCTCGACGCGCGTGTAGACCGGGCTGTCGAGCGCCTCGAAGTTCACCGTCACCTGGCCCTTCTGGACGTCGGGCGTCGTGTTGTGGTGGTGCATCAGCAGGAAGCCCGACGAGCCCGGTGGGATCACCATCGCCAGCGGGTGGCCGGCGCCGTCGTCGTCCGGCAGCGCGAGCTCGCCGTTCTTCTCGGTCGTCTCGTAGAGCCAGTGCGGGATCGCGTTCGCCGTGCCGAGGACGTTGCAGTCGATCACCTGCACCGTGCCCGGCGGCGCGATGTCGACCGGCAAACCCGCCTGCGTCGTGGTGGTGAACACGATCAGCTGACGGTTCACGTCGCGCATGGACGACGTGAAGCGCTTGACGGCGAGCGGCGCGTCGTTCGGCGTGCGGAAGAAGTAGCAGTAGGGGACGTTCTGCCCGGGATCGATCGCGATCTCGGGGCTCTTGATCTGGAAGCCCTGCGCCGGCGGCGGCAAGGTGCCGCCGACCGCGGGTGTACACACCATGTCCGTCTTCAAGTCGGTGAGGCGACGCGTGCCGAAGCGATCGGTCACGGGCTGAGCTGCGGCCGTGCCCGAAGGCTTCGGGCACGAGACGCGGTAGCAGATGCGGTCGGTCTCCGCGGGCGCCCCGTGGTACGGCAGCTCGGTCAAGGGCGTCTTGCCGTCGAACAGCGTGCCGGGCTCGACGCTCTGTAGCGCCGGCGTGCAGTAGAGCTTCGCCTTGCCGAGCGTGCAGCCCGGCGCGACGCCGAGCGAGGGCGCATCGAGATCGACCACGGCGCGCAGCGCGCGTCGCTCGGCGTCGCGGATCTTGAAGCACTGCAGGTGATCGGGAATGCCCTGCGCCCCGGCACTGAGGGCGAGCAACGAGACCGATGCTGCCAGGGTGACCGTCGTCGAGAGTGCGCGCTTCATCGTCCGTCCTCCATGCTCCGGAGCCGCCGAGCGACGGAGGGATCGCCGGGAGGGAGCACGACGTGCGTAGACGCAGCGAAGCGGGCATCCGATTGCGGGGGTGCCGCGACGCCGAGCGCTGGGCTCGAGCTTCCTCCCTCGCTCGGCTGGCTCGAGCGCGGCGCGCCGCTCGCCTCGTTCGCCGGAGAACCGTGATGGGCCGGAACCGCGTGTCGAGGTCGTTGCCGCCCGGGTTGCTGCCGGAGCGGCGGCGCAGAACACGGCCATCGATCGAGCGAAGCTCGGCTTCGTCTTCCCGTCGGACGGCAGGGTCGGCCCTCTGAGCGATCCGAGGACGACCCGTTCCGTGCTCGCGGCCGCCGCTCGTGCGCGCCGCTAACGCTTGCGCCCGAAGACCGCGACGCCGTCGTCGCCGTACGAGGCCAGGTAGACGTTTCTGCCGTTCGGGGTCACCGCCACGGCGCGGGCGTTCGATACCGCGAGTCCCGGCCGGCACAGCACGTTGTCGCCCGTCGTGATCGTGCAGGCGTTCGGGTAGTAGAGCTGCTCGACCTCGCCGGAGGTCTTGTCGCGCCGAAAGGCCGCGACACCCGAGCTGAGGATCGACGCCACATAGAGGTGGCGTCCGTTGTTCGACTGCGCGAGACCACGCGCGCCGTTGAGCCCGACCCCGTCGGTGCAGGTGACCCCGTCGCCGGACTCCGCGATGCAGCCGTGCGGTGCCGGCAGTTGCGTGAGCACGCCGGTGGACGCGTCGCGTGCGAAGATCGTCAGCGCGTCCGAGGTGTACGAGGTCGCGTACACGTGGTGGCCGTTCTTGCCGACCAGGACCGCCGTCGGCGAGTCGAGCCCGATCGCCGCGGTGCAGGTGATGCCGTCGCCGCCGTTCGCGATGCAGCCGTTCGGCGCGTCGAGCTGCGTGAGGGTGCCGGTCTGCTTGTTGCGGCGGAAGATCGCGATCGCGTCGCTGCCGCCGGCCGCGACGTAGAGATGCTTCCCGTTCTTGCTGATGGACAGGCTGCGCGGATCGTCGATCCCGATCGCGCTCTTGCACGTCGTGCCGTCGCCGGTCAGCGACAGGCAGCCCTCCGGCGCCGGCAGCTGCGTCAGCTTGCCGGTCGCCTTGCTGCGCGCGAAGACGCCGATCGCGTCGCCGTTCAGCGCGACCGTGTACACGAACTTGCCATCCGGGCTCACCAGCACGCTGGTCGGCGACAGCGGGCCGTAGGCGTCGGTGCAGTCCGATCCGCCACCCCCGAACTCGGCGATGCAGCCGTCCGGTGCCGGCAGCTGCGTGAGCGCGCCGCTCGCCGCATCGCGGCTGAACACGGTGAGACCGCTCGCGTACGACGCGACGTAGACGTGCGCACCGTCGGGACTCACGGCGATGCCGGACGGGCCGAAGAGCCCGAGGGCGTCCTGGCACGTGATGCCGTCGCCGGCGTCGGCCACGCAGCCGTTGGGCGCCGGCAGCTGCGTCAGCGCGCCGCTTCCCGGGGTGCGCGCGAAGACCGCGACCGCGTTGTCCTGGAAGCCCGCGACGTACACGTGCTTGCCGTCCGGGCTGATCTCGACGTCCTCCGCGCCCGCGAGGCCGATGCCGTCGCGGCAGTTGATCCCGTCACCGCCCTCCTGCGTGCAGGCGTCCGGGCGGGGCAGCTGGGTGAGCGCGCCGACCGGCTGCGCCGGCGCCGATCCCGCGGCGCCGATGATCAGTCCCAGGGCGACGGCGAGGATCCCACCCATCGTTCGATGCTCTTGGTGCGACTTCATGACGGCTCCTTCTCCCCCGACGGGGTAGTCGCGGCCTTCCGGTCCGCGCTCTGTCCCGGGTGGATACGGAGTCCGATTCACGGAGTCCTAAGAGAGTCCCAAAGTTGTTCCAAAGTTTTGCGAGCGCCGGATCCTGGCGCGGTGAGAGGCCGTGCATCGGACTCTCGTGCTGCCGAAGTGACGTCGCCCACGCGCGGCCCGCAGCGGTCAGGCGGATGATCGGCCGCCGAGGTCGTTCGCGGCGCGGTGCAAGGGCGGCGCCGGAGCCGCGCCCGAGGGGCAGGATCTACAGATACTGGCCCGGTCCGGTGAGGATGCGCGACTCGGTCGCCGGCACCGGTTCCGCGGCCGCCTCCGCAGCCGGCTCCACGGCCGGCGCCGCCGCCTCCTCCTCGACCTCGCGGAAGTCGGCGAGCTGCAGCCGCAAGTTGGTCGGGTTGGTCGCGTTCAGAAGCCCGGTCGCGAGCGACACGACACGCTTGCGGATCAGAGCTTCGATCTCGCCGTCGAAGTGCTGCATGCCGTCGGTCGACCCGTCGCGCATCGCGTCGAGCAGCGACCTGCCCGGCGCGCCGTCGCCCTGTGCGATGTACTCGCGCGTGCGCAGGGTCGACTTCAGCACCTCGACCACCGCGATCCGGCCGCCGCTCGTGCTCGGGATCAGGCGCTGCGAGATGAAGCAGCGGAACGAGGCCGCGAGGCGCGAGCGCACGGCCTGCTGGTCGCCGGCCTCGAAGGTCCCGACGATGCGGTCGACGGTCTTCGAGGCGTCGATGGTGTGCAAGGTCGAGAGCACGAGATGTCCCGTCTCGGCCGCCGTCAGCGCGATCTCGATCGTCTCGCGGTCGCGCATCTCGCCGACCAGGATGACCTTTGGCGCTTGACGGAGTGCCGCGCGCAGCGCGAGCGCGAAGGTCGGCGTGTCGCTGTGCAGCTCGCGCTGATTGACGGTGCCCTTCTTGTGCGCGTGCAGGAACTCGATCGGATCCTCGATCGTCAGGATGTGCTCGGCGCGCGTCTCGTTGATCAGGTCGATGATCGCGGCGAGGGTCGACGACTTGCCCGACCCCGTCGGCCCCGTGACCAGCACGATGCCCGTCTTGTAGGTCGCGACCTCGGCGAGCGACTCCGGCAGGTTCAGCTCTGCGAGGCTCGGGATCTTGCTCGCGATGACGCGCATCACCACCGCATGCGTGCCGCGCTGGCGGAAGACGTTGACGCGAAAGCGCGCATTGCCCGGCAGCGCGTACGAGAGGTCGCACGAGCCCTGCTCGGCGAGCGCGCGCGTCGCGGTCTCGTTGCCGGCGATGAGGTCGCTCGCGATGCGCGCCGTGTGCTCGGGCGTCAGCACCGGCAGCTCGGGAAGCGTCACCGGCTCGAGGCTGCCGTGCTTCTCGACCTGCGGCGGCCGGCCGGGTGTGAACAGCAGATCGCTGACGCCTTTGCCCGATGCCAGCATGGCGAGGATCAGCTTCGGGGTGTCGACCGGCGCTGCGACGTCGGTGGAGCCGGGCAGGTGCGGCCCATTCGCGGGCGCGGATGCGAGGACGCCTTCGCAGATGCTCATGCGGGGTGAATCTCCGGGGTGGATCGAGGGCCGCCGTGGTGCGCGCGCGGCCCGGGTTCCGCGTACCATCGGCGGGTCGGAGGGATCGCTCCAGCCCGTCCGCCGATCAGAGCGTCTTCAGGTACTCGATCACCGCGCGGCGCTGCGCGTCGCTCAGGTGGTCGCCGAACCAATGTCCGCCGTTGCCCTGGCTCCACAGCGTCGTGTCGTAGACGTACTTGCGCTCGGCGTCGGGTGCCTCCGCCTGCGGGTAGGGCACCTCGATCCACGGCCAGCCGAGCGCCTCCTCGTCGAAGTTCGTGCTGTCGAAGTCGACGCGCTTCCAGTAGCGCGGCCGCTTGCGGCTGTTCAGCACCAGCTCGACGCTCGGCACCGAGCCGTTGTGCAGGTAGGGCGCGGTCGCCCAGATGCCGTCGAGCGGCGGCGGCATGTAGCCCGGGAACGGATCGTTCGGGGCGAGCGGCGTGATGCTGCCGTAGAACGTGCCGTCGTACCAGTCGATGAGCTGCGGCGCGTGCACCACGCCGAGATTCGCGACCGCGGCGTCCGTCCCGATCACGCTCAGCGGGATCAGCAGGTTCGGGTAGGTGTCCTTGTCGTCGTCCTGCGGATCGTCCGCGTAGGTGCCGTGGCAGCCGGCGCAGCTCTCGAGGAAGACCTGCTTGCCGTCGTGCGCCAGGGCCGCGTCGACCGGTCGCTTGTAGCGCGGCGGACGCACCGTCTCGACGAACGCATGGATGTCGCCGAAGATCGCGTCGATGCGCTCGGCCTCGGTGAGATCCTCGACGCAGACCGACGTCGCGAGCGCCATCGTGCCGCGGTGCTGGCCGCGCGCCATGCCGTTGTAGAAGAGGGCGTTCTTCTTGTGCACGCGCCACCACGGCGGCGGATCCGACGTCAAGCGCGCGTCCGGGATCGGCTCGCCGCGCTCGTCGCGCATCGTGTAGTCGAGGAGCGGCGTGTCGCTCCACGCGAGCGTGTCGCGCTCGTGGTGCGAGAGCATGACCCCGGTCAGCGCCTCGGCCGGATTCATGCCGACCGTGTGCATCTCCGTCTCCGGCCCGACGACGTTCACCACGCGGAGGATGCGCTTGAAGTTGTCCTTCTCCGCGGGCGTCAAGCCGAGCGCGTCGAGCACCGCGTCCGGGATCGGCGGCGGCTTCGTGCCGCCCGCGATGCCCTTGGTGAAGTCGGCCGAGGCGTTGCCGAGGCCGATCACCAGCTCGCCGTCGAAGTGGCCGCCGTGGCAGATGAGGCAGTTGATGTTGACGACCTCGGCGCCATCGGTCGCCGTGAAGGCGTTGAGCGCGTGCGGCAGGTCGGCGTTCTTGCCCTCGCGTCCGGGCAGGGGCTCGCCGCCGCTCGCCGGACCGAAGGCCGCGGCGACGATCGGACCGATGGTCGGGTCCTCGTAGAGCTTGTAGGGAATGCCGCAGCTCATGAAGCTGCCGTGCAGGAGCTGCTGGCGGCCGCGCTCGGGGTTGCCCTTCGACTGCGCGACGTGCGGCAGCGCGACACCCTGATCCCACGGGCCGGGGCCCGGATCGAAGCCGCCGTCGTCGCCGCTGCCGCCGTCGGAGCAGGCGGCGAGCAGCGCGAAGAGCACGAGGAGTGCGCTGGGCGTCCGGCGCTTGCGGGTCGTACGGGCGTTCCACCGACGGGGTTCGGCTTCGGGTGTGCTCGGTGAATGGATCATCGCGTGGCGCCTCGTGCGTTTGCGGCGTGAGGGATCGTCAAGCGACACATCGACGACGCCGTGGCATTCCGTTAGGCGGTCGACCGGCGCGGGGAAGCCGCGTTCGCTGCCCGGCGTCGAGCCGGCCGGCGACGATCGGGAAGACGCCATGTCGCTTCGCGGTGACCGTGCTGCGATCGTCGCTGCCGTCGCCGACCGACCCACGAGGAGAAGATCCGATGTCCGAGCACGCACTCGAGAGATGGCACCAGATGGTCCGCGCGCACGACCCGTCGGGTCTGGACACGCTGCTCGCCGACGACGCGGTCTTCTACTCGCCGATCGTCCACGCGCCGCAGCGCGGCCGCGAGCTCACGACGATGTACTTGACCGCGGCCTTCCACGTCTTCTTCAACCCGACCTTCCGCTACGTGCGCGAGATCGTCGGACCGTCGGACGCCATGCTCGAGTTCGAGACCGTGATCGACGGGATCACCGTCAACGGCGTCGACATCATCCGGTGGAGCGAGGCCGGGCGGATCGTCGAGTTCAAGGTCATGATCCGGCCATTGAAGGCGATCAACCTGATCCACGAGCGCATGGCGGCGATGCTGCAGGCGCGAGCGCCCGGCCCTCGTTGATCTGCGCGCGGGCGACGAGAGCACGGTGCCTCGGTGTCCGGTGCGACAGGGCGTCAGCGACGCCGGCGACCCCGCGCCGACGTCATCGCCGGCCGGGCCTGCGCGTCATCGGCGCAAGGAGCGCGCCTCGGCGCGCAGCAGACGACGCGCGTCGCGCACGTCCGCGCAGTCGTTCGCTGCGTCGAAGCGCGCGACCAGACGCGACACGCGCTCGCGCGCGGTCTCGACGCCGAGGCCGAGCAGGCTCGTCGCCGCGCGCAGCTCGAAGAGCAGGGCGCCGCGCTCGGCGGCGATCG
>JAIEPK010000490.1 GCA_019749875.1 Candidatus Binatia bacterium
CGGGCGCGGCCGCGGGCGATCCGCTCGTCGGCGAGGTGCCCTGCACCGGGGTCGTCGCGGCGGTGCGGGTTCGCGGGCCCTCCGGAATGGTCGCGAGCGCGGCATCGATCGCCGGGAACAGCAGGCCCGACGCGTCGCGGGCGGTGTTCACCTTGGTGCCCGCGTCGCCCGGGAATTGATCGCTCGACATGCGGACCACAGTGACGGCGCTGTCGCCGCCGGGGGCGTCGGACACGAAGATGCCGATGCCGTCGCGCTCGCCGAGACCGGGGATCACGGCGCTGTCCAGGTCGCGCATCGCGATCACGGTGCCGCTCGCGGGGTCCTTCTCGGTGATCGTGAGGTCGCGCCAGTTCGGATCGGAGCGCAGATTCTCGAGGGCGACGACGGACGCGTGATAGAGCTCGCCCGGTGGCCGGTCGTACTCGCGCGTGATGCCGGCCGACCGCTGCTCCTTGACCGTCGCGGTGGTCACGGTGGTGCAACCCGCGACCCCGAGCAGGCAGGTGCACGTCGCCAGCAGTCGCCAGCCGGGGCCGTGGTGCCGGGCGCCGTGCGTGCCCCGCGACCGCCCCGCCGTGGCGGTACGAGCGTCGTGCGTCCTGCGCCGCCGGGCGCCCTCGGACATTTCGATCATGATTCCCCCTCTCGAAGATGACGCCGCGCGGGCGACGACGCCGCGGCATGGCGGCGCGAGATTCGATGGACCCCGGGCTCCTAACGAGCGCGACCTGTCACAAAGCGAACGGCTCGTGAACAAACGATGAAATCTGCGCTGACCTGGGGGCGACGGTCCAGGGCGGCGGCAACTTTGGCGGCAACTTTGGGGTTTGACAGCCGCCGGACGCGGTGGGACACGATCCTGCGGCCCCATCGCGATCCGGAGGTCCAGTGCACCGTCGTTCAACGTCTCGCGTGTCCATGCCCGCTCGTGGCCTCCTCGTCGGGCTGGCGCTCCTCGTCGGGCCCCACGCCGCGCGTGCCGCCTGCAAAACCGCCAGCGAGCTCGGCGCACTGTCGGAGAGCCTGCGCGCGGGATTCTCCTGTGCGCGCGTGCGCCTCACTCGCGGCACCACGATCCCGTGCACCATCCCGGCGCCACCGGTCTGCGCGGGGGCCGGTGTGGACGCTGCTCTCGCGCTGGTCACCGGAGAGGGGCCGACGGCGAATCCACCGGGCTCGAGTGCGCGCGCCCAGGTGCGCTGCCAGGGTGCGCTGATCACCGCCTCGAGCCGCTACGCCCGGCGACGCATCGGTGAGCTCGGGCGCGGAGCGCGCTCGGCGCGCGGCGCCGGTGCGTTCGCGTCGGTGCAGAGCGCGTGTCACGGCGTCGTGCCGGTGGTCGAGCAGGGCGTGCTCGTTCCGAGCCTCGGGACGCCGTGCTCGGCGGCTCCGACTTTGCCTGGTGGAAGGATCGACGGCCTACGGACGGCGCGCTGTGCGCGCGCCGCGCTGGAGGGCACCCTCGGTGCGATGACGACGCCGTTGCCGCCCAACGTCGTCGTCGTGATGACCGATGACCAGAACGTCGCGAGCGCGGCGCTGATGACACGCGTGCAGCGCTTCCGCGGGCTCGCGGTGGAGTTCGGCAACGCGCTGGTCAGCGATCCGGTGTGCGCGCCCAGCCGCGCCACGCTCCTCACCGGGCAATACGCACACCGGCACGGCGTCGTTTCGAACTATCTCGCCGCACCGAGCTTCGACGCGAGCAGCACGCTGGCGACGTGGCTGCACGACGCCGGGTACGTCACGGCGTTGATCGGCAAGTACCTGAATTACGAGCACCTGCTGGCCGGGGTTCCGCCCGGATGGGACGAATGGCAGGCGCTCTCGCTCGACGAAGGCGGCGACGGATACGACGATTACGGACTCGACGAGAACGGCGTGCGCGTCCGGCGTGGCGGCTCGCCGCGCGAGTACTCGACCGATCTGCTGGCGGCGCGCGCGCTGGCGTTCGTCGACGACAACGCGAGCAGACCCTTCTTCCTGCTGTTCACGCCGTACGCGCCGCACATCCCGGCGATCCCGGCGCGGCGCCACGCGGGCTCGTTCGCCTTCCTCCCGCCGTGGCGGCCGGCGAACTGGCACGAGCCCGACGTGTCCACCAAGCCGACCTGGGTGCAGTTCGTGAAGGCCATCTGGAAGCCGGCGTCGACCGTCGCGGACGATGCCGTTCGGATCGCGCAGGTGGAGTCGCTGCAGGCGGTCGACGAGGCGTTCGGCCGGCTCGAGGACGAGCTCGAGAGGGCGGGGCTGCTCGACAACACCGTGCTCGTCTTCACCTCCGATCACGGCTACCACTGGGGCGAGCACTGGTGGAACTCGAAGTTCACGCAGTACGAGGAGTCGTTGCGCGTGCCGCTGATCGTCGGGTATCCGGTGCTCGCACCGCAGGGCGGCGTGCGCGACGAGATGGTCGCCAACATCGATCTCGCCCCGACCCTCGCAGCGCTGGCCGGCGTCACCCCGCCGCCGGATCGTGATGGGCTCGACCTCTCGCCGCTGCTGACGGGCCCCGGACCGTCGCGAGACGACCTGCTGATCGGCGACATCGGCGCGATCATCGTGTCGCCCTGGTCGGGCGTGCGGGAGGGCCGCTTCAAGTACGTCGCGGTGACGGCGGGCGCGATCCACGAGGAGCTCTACGACCTCGACGCAGACCCGCTCGAGCTCGACAATCTCGCGTTCTCACCGGCCCATGCGGCGGAGCTGCAGCGACTTCGCGACCGGCTCGCCGAGCTGCAACCCTGAGCCGCGTCGACTCCCGCTGGAAGGCGCGCGTGGCTTCGGATAGCACCGCCGCATGGGACTCTACGATCGCCTCGTGCTGCCCAAGCTGCTCGACTTCGCCATGCGGCAGAAGCCGATCTCGATGCAGCGGCAGAAGGTCGTTCCCGAGGCGAGCGGGCGCGTGCTCGAGATCGGCATCGGCTCGGGACTGAACCTCGCGTTCTACGATCGCGGTCGGGTGACGAAGCTGTGGGGGCTCGAGCCGTCCGAGGAGCTGCGCCGGATCGCGCGCGAGCGCGCCCGGGCGGCCGGCATCGAGGTCGAGTTCCTCGGCCTGCCGGGCGAGCAGATCACGCTCGACGACGCGTCGGTCGATACGGTGGTCACGACGTACACGCTGTGCACGATCCCGGGTGTCGCGCGTGCCCTCGGGGAGATGCGCCGCGTCCTGGTGCCCGGCGGCGCGATGCTCTTCTCCGAGCACGGGCGCGCGCCCGACGCCGACGTCGTGCGCTGGCAGGATCGTCTCGATCGCGTCTGGGGCTACGTCGCCGGCGGCTGTCATCTGAACCGGCCGATCGCCGAGCTGATCCGCGACGCCGGCTTCCGCATGTCCGCTCTCGACAGCATGTACGTCCCCGGACCGCGGCCGTTCACGTACACCTACTGGGGCAAGGCCGAGCGCGATTGATCGTACGGCGAAGCCCGGTCGGCCGGCGCGACGCTGCGCCGATGTCCGTGGCGCGAGGTGTGTTGCGCCGGCGGGGGCGTTCTCGTAATCCGGCCAAAGCACCCGAGAAACGACAGGAGGGAAGGGCATGGGACTTCGACTCGGCGACATCGCGCCGGACTTCACCGCGGAAACGACCGAGGGAACGATCCGTTTCCACGAGTACATCGGCGACGGCTGGGTGGTCCTCTTCTCGCACCCGAAGGACTTCACGCCCGTGTGCACCACCGAGCTCGGCTACATGGCGCGCATCAAGCCGGAGTTCGACAAGCGCGGCGTCAAGATCATCGGCCTGAGCGTCGACCCGCTCGGCTCGCACCGCGAGTGGTCGAACGACATCAAGGAGACGCAGGGCACGGCGCCCAACTATCCCTTGATCGCCGATCCCGACCGCAAGGTCGCGGATCTGTACGACATGATCCACCCGAACGCGCTCGACACCCTCACGGTGCGCTCGGTGTTCGTCATCGGCCCGGACAAGAAGGTCAAGCTGATGCTCACGTATCCTGCGAGCACCGGTCGCAACTTCGACGAGATCCTGCGCGCCATCGACTCGCTCCAGCTCACGTCGAAGCACAGCGTCGCAACCCCGGTGAACTGGAAGCAGGGCGACGACTGCATCATCGTGCCGGCCCTCTCCGACGAGCAGGCCAAGGAGAAGTTCCCCGGTGGCTGGAAGGCCCTGAAGCCCTACCTCCGCCTCGTCCCGCAACCCAAGTGATCGAAGCGAGGGCGGCGCAACCAACGCCGCCCTCACGGCACACCGCCCCCCGCGAAGGCGTAAGCCGAGTGGCCGAGCCGACAGGCGAGCGGGGGAGTGGAATCGAGCTCGGCTTGGCCGAGGTCGAGGCGAGGGGATGGCACCCGAGCGGCACCGGCCCACCCGCGAAGGCGTAAGCCGAGTGGCCGAGCCGACAGGCGAGCGGGGGAGTGGAATCGAGCTCGGCTTGGCCGAGGTCGAGGCGAGGGGATGGCACCCGAGCGGCACCGGCCCACCCGCGAAGGCGTATGGCGAGTGGCCGAGCCGACAGGCGAGCGGGGGAGTGGAATCGAGCTCGGCTTGGCCGAGGTCGAGGCGAGGGGCGGCGCCCCCTCGCTTGAAATCAGTACTTGCCGTCGCCCTTCGCGCACAGCAGGCGGAGCAGAGCGACGCCCTGGCGCGTGGCGCGCATCGCGAGCGCCTCTGCGAGAGCGGCATCGGCGGCGTCGCGCTTCATCGCGAGCGCGGAGCGTGCCACGCGTCGCGGGCGTGGCAACAGCGAACGTTCACGGGTGCGCGGTGCGAGGAGCGCGACGGTCTCGACCGGCGCGCTCCCCGCACCGCGGACTACTTGCCGAAGCGCTGCAGGTTGTTGAAGTCGAAGAACTGCGGATCGAAGTTGATGCGGCGGTCGTTGGCCGGGTCCTTGCCCTGACCCTTGAGACCGCTCACGGTCGCGCGGTTCATCTTGATGTTCTCGGCCGCTTGATATCCCATGTTCGACGCCCAGGTCCAATCCTCGCGGCCGTCGGGGCGGGTGCGCTTGCCCGACATGATGCCGAGGATCGTGTAGGTATTCATCAGCTCGTCGCGCCAGTTGAACTTGCGGTTGTAGAGCCCCTGGAAGGTTTCGCGATCGATGTAGAGCTGGATCTTGCCGTAAAGATAATACTTGTCCTTCGGCGTCGCCTCGAGCACCCACACCGGGCGCTTCGCGACCGCCGGGCCGATCGGTGCCCAGGACAGGCCCTTCCAGCTCGGATCCTCGAAGCCGACCGTCGGCTTCGAGTCGTCCCAGATCGTCCGCCAGCCGCCCTTCTCGAGCCAGCGGTAGTTGTCCTTGCCCTCGATGCTCAGTGGATCGACGACGCGGTAGACGTCCTTCTGCTCGACCAGCTTCCACTCGAAGTCCTCGGGCTTGCCGTCGAAGAAGGGACCGTCGTCCTGGCTCATGTCCGAGCCCAGGAAGCCGTCGGAGCGGTTGGTGGGCGAGACCGCGCGCACGCGGCGGAGCGTCGGGACGTATGCCCACGAGGAGTCGCGCTTGTCGGGATCGCGGTAGCGCCACGAAAGCGCCGTCGTGCCCTGCAGGTCGGTGGGAAAGGTCGTGGTCGCGATCATCTGCATCAGCAGATTCTTCGGGTTGTCCACCCGGTACGGCTCCGACTGGCCGTCGTAGTACATGAAGAACACGTCCTGGCCGGCCTCGCGGTCGATGCCGTCGGGGTTGGCCCACACCAGACGCGTCTCGTTGCGGCTGTTTCCGAGGTACCAGTAGCCGTAATACGAGTTCCACAGGATCTTCGCCGCGGCCTGCGGGTCGTTGGCATCGACGTCGGGGAAGGGGAAGCCGTACACGTAGGGCGGCTGCTCCTTGGTCGCCTTGTCGATGATCGTGCCCTTGTCGTTGAGCTCGTACTTGCCCTTGTTCGACAGGGTCGCCTCTTGAAACGCGGTCTCCCAGCGGAACACGCCGGCCGGCCACTCCACGACCTTGTTCTGGAACTTGCCGTCCTTGTAGTGCTGGAGGAGCTCGGGGGGCATCATGCCCTCGGCCTGGGCGGCGGTGTCCTTGTTCAGGACGTCACCGGGCTTGAGTCCATCCGCAGTTGCGGGGGCGGCGAACGGTGCGGTCGTGAGACCGATGATCGCGAGCGTGAGAACGGTTCGCATCAGGTTCACCATCGAGTGGGTCGCCATCGCAGTTCCCTCCAAGACCCGTCACAGATCATACGTCCGATTGAAAGCCAAGCCGGATAGAGCACGCTGTCGTATGACGCCGCGTGTCGCGCGCAGCGCGCTGCGAACGCTCTGTGCGCGGAGACGAGCGCGCGTCGAGGATGTTCACCTCGCGCGCGAGATGGTACGCGACCTGCGACACGTCGGCAGAGGAGAGCGCAGCGTGAGGAACGTCGGACGACCGGAGGACAGTGCGAACGCGGGGCAGGGCGAGGGGGGCGTGCGTGCCGTCGCGATCGCACCGTCGATCCTCGCCGCCGACTTTCGCCGCCTCGGCGAGCAGGTGTCGGACGCGCTCGCGGCCGGCGTGCGCCGCATCCACATCGACGTGATGGACGGCCGCTTCGTGCCGAACATCTCGATGGGTGCGCTGGTCGTCGAGGCGCTGCGTCCGCTCGCGGAGCCGTACGGCGCGGTGCTCGAGGTGCATCTGATGATCCTCGAGCCCGACCGCTATCTCGCCGACTTCCACCGCGCCGGTGCGCGCGCGATGACGGTGCACGTCGAAGCCTGCCCGCACCTGCACCGCACGGTGCAGAACATCCGCGCGCTCGACTCGCAGCCCGGGGTCGGGCTGAACCCGGCGACGCCGCTGGTGACGCTCGACGAGATCCTGCCCGACATCGACGTCGCGCTCGTCATGTCGGTGAACCCCGGCTTCGGCGGGCAGAAGTTCATCGCGTCGAGCATCGACAAGGTCGCGCGCCTGCGGCGCACGCTGCGCGAGCGCGGCCTCGACCACGTCGAGATCGAGGTCGACGGCGGGGTGTCGGCGGACAACATCGCGGCGCTCGCCGAGGCGGGCATGACGATCGCCGTCGCGGGCTCGACGGTGTTCAACGCGAAGGCGTCGGTCGCGGACAGCGTGAGCCTGCTGCGCTCGTCGTGCGCGGCGCACGGCTTCGCGGCCCGCTGAGCGGAGCGACGGCCGATGCCGCGGCTCAACCCCGAAGCGCTGACCTTCGGCACGTTCACCTCGAGCTATCCGCCGGCCGAGCAGGTGATCCAATCGGCGCAGGCGCTCGAGGCGGCGGGCTTCGACCACGTCTGGGCGGGCGATCAGCTGCAGTTCCAGCACCCGCACTCGCTGTGGACGCCGGAATTCTGTGACGGCGCGCGCGTCAATCCGAAACTCGCGGCGAAGTTCGCCCTGCATCCGCTGATGAGCGTGCTCGGGCAGCACACCCGGCGCGTGTGCATCGGCGAAGGCGTGCTCGACGCGATCCGCCGCGGTCCCGCGATCCTCGCGCAGGAGTTCCTCACCACGCAGCACTTCACGCAGGGCCGAGCGATCTTCGTGCTCGCCGCCGGCGAGTGGAAGAACATCGGACCCTACGGCTACGACCATCGCCTGCGCGACTCGCGCCTGTGCGAGACGGCGCGCATCGTGCGGATGTTCCTCGAGACGCAGGAGCCGATCTCGTACGAGGGACGCTTCTGGAAGCTCAGCGACGCGGTGGTCGAGCTGCCGCCGTACGACGGCATCCCGCCGACCTTCTGGCTCGCCGGCGGAGGCCCGAAGGTGCTGGAGGCGATCGGACGATACGCGGACGGCTGGCTCGTCTACACACCAGGGGGCGTCGTCGGACGACCGGAGCGCATCGCGGAGAAGCTCGCGGTCGCACGCGGTCACGCCGAGGCCGTGGGGCGCGATCCGCGATCCATCACCTGCGGCACCTTGCCGCTGCTGCTCTGTCACCCCGACCGCGAGCGCGTCGAGCGCTGGCTCGACCACCCGTTCATGCAATGGCACGCGCTGACCGGATTTCCGTTCGGCAAGGCGTGGCGGGAGTTCGGCTTCGCGCACCCGCTCGGCGACGAGCACTCGATCACGCTTTCGGGAAACATGGCGACCATGCCGCTCGCCGACGTGCTGGCGCTGTGCCGTCAAGTACCGCGCGCGATGGTGCAGAACGCGCTCTACTGGGGCACGCCCGACGACGTCGTGCCGCGCCTGATCGCCGAGGTCGAGGCCGGTGCCCGGCACCTCGCGCTGTGCAACTACGTCGGCTTCCTGTCGCGCGCCGACGCCCCGGCCGCGACCCAGGCGCTGCTCGAGGTCGCGCGGCGGGTCCGGGCGCACTTCCCGGAGCTCGCGCAGCCGGCGCTGCTCGACTGACCTCCGCAGCGGATTCGCGAGCCAGCGCGCCGTGCCCGGGCTCTCGCAGTCTTCGTCGACCGAGGGACCGAGTCCGCGGCGACCGCGCAGGGCGCATGCGGGGTGCTCGAGGCACCGTCGCTGGAGGGCGCGGGTGCGCGAAGCGTCTTGACCGCCGCGAGAGCGGCCGGCACGGTGGTCGACGCCGCACGACCGCAAGGTCGCTCGCCCGGCGGCGCCCGCTCCTCGAGCCACGGCAACGGACCCAACTCAGCGAAGGATCTCCATGAACGCTGCTCCTCCCGCAGGCCCGACGGGCCGCGCTCACCGCCGGACCCGCGTCCTCGCGGCACTGTTCGCCGGCGCGACGATGGCGTCGGCCACTCCCGCCGGCGCGGTCGCGCCGCGCTGCGCGATCGAGCTGCAGAACAACGTCTGCCTCGAGGCGAATCCGGTCTGTCCCGCGGTGTCGTCGCCGACCGGCGTGAACGCCGGCGATTGGCCCGCGTTCCAGGCGAACGTGCAGCACACCGGACAGAGCGCGTTCGACGGCCCGGCCTGCAACGCCTCGGTGTGGAGCACGCGGCTCGTGGGACGCATCCTGAGCTCGCCCGTGCTCGCCGAGGGCAACCCCGGTGAGCCGCAGACGCTGTTCGTCCCGGTCGGCAAGGCGCCGGTGTGCGCGCTCGACCCGGCATCCGGCGCCGTCCGCTGGTGCGGGACGGACAATCGGGGCAAGCGCGCCGACCGCTCGTCGCCGGTCATCGGCAACGGCGACTTCGCCTACATCGGCACGCGCGACAACGACATGTGGGCGATCCAGATCCCACCGATCGGCGGTCCGCTCGGGCACGTCGCCTGGCGGCAGAAGGTCTGTACCGACGGCGACATCACGGTGCCGCCCATCATCGGCAACGACGGGCTCGTGTACATGGCGTCGGACTCGCTCGGCGCCGGAACGTTGATGGCCATGTGCCCTGGCTCGACGCGCCAGGTGAAGTGGTGCAAGAACCCGGTCGGCGGCGGCATCCGCAATGCCTCGCCTGCGCTCAGCCCGGCGGGGGACGCGCTGTACGTGACCATCGGCGGCGGCATCCTCGGCGCGTTCCAGCCCCAGACCGGCGCGTCGCTCTGGCAGGCGAACCTCGAGACCAAGCGCCGCATCGGCCGCAACTCGAACCTCGCGCCGGTTGTCGATCCGAACACCGGGCGCATCTACGTCGGCCTGCGCGAGGGCCTGTGGGCCGTCGATCCGCCGAGCACGCCGAGCGGCACCCCGACGGTGACGCGCTTTCTCGATACGCGCGGCGCCAACCAGCGCATCGAGGCGCCTGCGGCGCTCGACCTCGCGCGCGGACGCGTGATCGTCGGTGCGTCGAAGGGGCCGTCGAGCACGCTGTACGCGCTCGATGCCGCCGGCCACGTCGTTTGGCAGCGCAGCGACCTCGGAGGCGGCAAGTTCCAGAACAATCCGCCGGTCGTCGACGCGTCGGGTCGCATCTACTTGACGCTCGACAAGAGCCTGATCGCGCTCAACCCGGACGGCACGAACCTGTGGCGTCGCGAGTTCTCGTCGCGCCTGCCGGCGTCGCCGATCCTCGCCGACGGTCGTGTCTACGTGGGCTCGACCGACGGGCAGGTCTATGCGATCGGCGACTGCGGAGCCTGAGCAACGCACACACGACCCGGCCCGGAGGCGCGGCGAGGTGATTTTGACGCTCGACGCGCGCCGACGTCGCAGCGGATGATGCCCTCGTGTCCGGATCTCGCCGTCTCGCCCTGAGCGCCGTCGTTCTCGCGCTGGTCTTCGTCGCGGCGTGGGCGCTCGTCCCGCGCCACGGGAAGCAGGCGGCAGCGACGCCGCGCAACCTCATCCTGATCTCGATCGACACCCTGCGCGCGGATCATCTCGGCGTGTACGGCTACGAGCGCGACACGAGCCCCGCGCTGGATGCCTTCGCGCGGCGGTCGGTGCGCTTCGAGCGCGCGATCAGCCAGGGCGAGAGCACGCTGCCGGGCCACGGAGCGATGCTGACCTCGCGCTACTACGGCTCGTACGGGTCCACCAAGATCCCGGTCGGCCCGCCGCCCGAGGTGGACACGCTCGCCGAGATCCTGAAGGGCCACGGGTTCGCCACCTGGGGCTTCGTCGACGGCGGCTTCCTCCGCCGCGCGTACGGCTTCGATCAGGGCTTCGAGCACTACGAGGACCAGCGCATCAAGATCAAAGCGAACCTCGAGAAGGTCGAGCCGTGGCTCGATGCGCACGCGGCGACGGCAGACCGCTTCTTTCTGTTCGTGCATTGCTACGACGTCCACACGCCGTACAACGCACCCGATCCGTACGGTTCGTCGTTCGTCGACCGGGACTACCGCGGAACGTTCCGCCCGAACGCGGCCAACTTCGATGCCGTCGAGCGGCAAGAGCTCGCGTTCGGACCGGAGGACCTGCGCTACGCGATCGCGCGCTACGACGGCGGCATCCGCCACGTCGACCACTGGATCGGATCGTTTCTCGAGCGTCTCGAGCGGCGCGGACTCCTCGAGACGAGCCTGGTCGTCATCACCTCCGACCACGGTGAGGAGTTCCTCGAGCACGGCGGGTTCCAGCACAAGAAGATCTTCCACTATCCGAACCTGCACGTGCCGCTGATCATCCACGCCCCAGGACGGGACGCGCGGACGGTGGAGGATCCCGTCGAGCTGATCGATCTGGTGCCGACCGTCCTCGATCTGCTCGGCTTGCCGCAGCATCCGGGAACCATGGGGCGGAGCCTCGCGAAGGTCGTCGACGGTGGGCCGACCGATGCGCTCGCGGGGCACCTCGCGTTCGCCGAATCCTCGCTGCCGGGCAACGGGTGGCGCTCGGTGGTTTCACGGCAGCATCAGCTGCTCTACGACGTGAGCACCGACGAGCGGCGGCTGTTCGACCTCGAAGCTGACCCGACGGAGCAGCACGACGTCGCCGGCGAGCATCCCGAGGTGGTCGCACAGATGATGGGCGTCTTGCAGGAGCGGCTCGCCGAGAACGCGCGACGCAACTCCGGAGCCGCCGCCAAGCCGCGCCCGATCGACGAGGAAACCCGGCGCCAGCTGCGCGCTCTGGGCTACGTTCACGACTGACCCCGCGGCCCCACGGCTCGGCGATCCGACGTCCGTCCGGCGCCGTGTCGGCGCGACGCTTCGCGACGCGTCGCGCGTGCCGCCCGAGCGTTGCCGGCCGGGAAGCCATCGTCTACGGATTCGATGCCGCGCGCTGCCGCCGCGCGCGGTGGACCGGCCCGCACCGCCGAACAGCCCGAGAGCAGGAGAGCCCCGATGCGTAGCCCCAAGCACTTCTTCCAACCGCTCGCGGTCGGTGCGCCGACCCCGCTGCGCGAGGTGCCGTTCAAGCCCTCGCGGATGATCCACTTCTTCGACCCGTCGAACGAGAAGATGGCGGCGAAGATCCCGGACATCGCGAAGAAGACGGACGTCCTGCTCGGCAACCTCGAGGACGCGATCGCCGCCGACAACAAGCTCGCGGCGCGTCAGGGCCTGATCCGCATCGCGAAGAGCACCGACTTCGGCGACACGCAGCTGTGGACGCGCATCAACAGCCTCGACTCGCCGTGGGCGCTCGACGACCTGATCGAGCTGGTCACCAACATCGGCGACAAGCTCGACGTGATCATGGTGCCCAAGGTCGAGGGCGCGTGGGACATCCACTACGTCGATCGTCTCCTCGCCCAGCTCGAGGCGCGGGCCGGCATCAAGAAGCCGCTGCTGGTGCACGCGATCCTGGAGACCGCGGCGGGGGTCGCGAACGTCGAGGAGATCTGTGCCGCGTCGCCGCGCATGCAGGGTCTCTCGCTCGGCCCCGCGGATCTCGCCGCGTCGCGCCGCATGAAGACCACGCGCGTCGGCGGTGGACATCCCGGCTACGTGGTCCGCACCGATCCGGATCCGGCGAACCCCGATGCGCCGCGTCCCGCCGTGCAGCAGGACCTGTGGCACTACACGATCGCGCGCATGGTCGACGCCTGCGTCGCGAACGGAATCTTGCCCTACTACGGTCCGTTCGGCGACATCAAGGACACGGTCGCGTGCGAGGACCAGTTCCGGAACGCGTTCCTGCTCGGCTGCGTCGGCGCGTGGTCGCTGCATCCTGTCCAGATCGACATCGCCCGGAAAGTCTTCAGCCCGCCGGTCGACGACGTGCTGTGGTCGAAGAAGGTCATCGAGGCGATGGGCGACGGCACCGGCGCCGTGATGATCGACGGCAAGATGCAGGACGACGCCACGTTCAAGCAGTGTCAGGTCATGGTCAAGCTCGCCGAGATGCTCGCGTCGAAGGATCCCGAGCTCAAGGCCGCCTACAAGTTCTGAGGATCACGATGAGCACGATTCGTCCCCGCCGCTCCGTTCTCTACATGCCGGGCTCGAACGCGCGCGCGCTCGAGAAGGCGCGCACGCTCGACGCCGACGCGTTGATCCTCGATCTCGAGGACGCGGTGTCGCCCGACGCGAAGGAGCTCGCGCGCAAGCAGGTGTGCGAGGCGGTCGTCGCGGGCGGCTTCGGCCACCGCGAGATCGCCATCCGCGTGAACGGCCTCGACACGCCGTGGGGCAAGGACGACATCCAGGCCGCCGCCGCGGCGAAGCCGGATGCGATCCTCGTCCCGAAGATCAGCAGCGCCGCGATGATCCACGAGGTCGAAGGCCTGCTCGAGAAGGCGGGGGCAGCGAGTCACACGCGCCTGTGGGCGATGATGGAGACGCCGGTCGGCATCCTGCGCGCGCTCGAGGTCGCGGGTGCGAGCAAGCGGCTCGCGGTGCTCGTCATGGGCACCAACGACATCGCGAAGGAGCTGCACGCGACGCACGTCCCGGGTCGCCAGCCGCTGATCGGCAGCCTGTCGATGTGCCTGCTTGCCGCGCGCGCGCACGGCCTCGTGATCCTCGACGGCGTCTACAACGACATCAAGGACGACGCCGGCTTCCGTGCCGAGTGCGTGCAGGGCATGCAGATGGGCTTCGACGGCAAGACGTTGATCCATCCGAGCCAGGTCGAGCCGTGCAACGAGGTGTTCTCGCCGAGTCCCGCCGAGCTCGACATGGCCCGCCGGATCATCGCCGCGTTCGACGAGGCGAAGGCGCAGGGGAAGGGCGTCGCAACGGTCGACGGCCGCATGATCGAGAATCTGCACGTCGAGAACGCGAAGCGCGCGGTCGCGATGGCCGAGGCGATCGGAGCGCGCAAGGCCGGCTGAGCACGGCGCGCCCGCGCCGAAGCCGGTTCGGTGCGCGGGGCACGCCCACGTCGCGCGATGGCGACTGCGCGAATGTCGCGCCAACCGCTGTCGTTCGGCGAGTCCTGCCCTCGGTGCACCGGAGACCGTGACGCGCAAGCGGCGTCGCTCTGCGTCAAGGCATGAAATCGTCCGGTGGGCTCGGCCCCGCGCCGTGCGACACCGCAAAATTCGTTGCATCGCCGCCGCGCCGTGCACGGATGCGAGCCGGTGCGCGGCCGTCGTTCGCGACGAAGACCTGCGGATCAGCTGGTGTTTCGCTGCCATGTCCGCGCGGGCCGCCGAGGCACACGCCTTGCTCACCGCCGCCCCGGCTCGTCCTTGCCGCCTGATCCGCGTCCTCGTCACCGACTTCGTCCTCTGCCGCGGGCCATCGACCCTGCACGCCGCGCGCGTGCGTAGCCGGAGGTGGTACGCGTGAGAACGAACGTGACGAACGAACTCGGCGGGTCATGGTGCACCGTCCGCCTGACGAGCCTGGCTCTGGCCCTTGCGATGCTGCTTGCGGTCGACGCGGCTCCTGCGCGTGGATCCGCGGCCGATTCCGGGACGGCGCTCGCCGGCGTCGACCAGTGCCACGAGGCGAGCCCGCCGACGCGCCCGAAGCGCAACGGCGCGCCGTGCGACGACGGCGACGCTTGCACCGCGAACGACTCGTGCACCATGGGCGTGTGCGGTGGCACCGTCCTGCCGGGTTGCCGGCTCGACCTGCAGAGCTGTTCGGTCGCGCGGGGCAGCGGGGCGGGGACCGTGCACGACGTGGTCCTCGACGACGGGTCGGGGCCGCGCTCCTTCCGCATCGACCGCCCGCTTCGGGTCTGTGCACCCGCGAGCGAGAGCGGCTCGCTCGGCGATCCGTCGTCGCACCTGACCTGCACGCGCCTCCGCGCGGCGGCAGCCAGATCGTTCACACGACGGACGCTCGACACGCACGATCGCTTCGGCTCGCACGCGCTCTCGATCCTGCGACCTCGCGAGCTGTGCGCACCCTCGTGGCCGGACGGTGTCCCGTGGAGCACGCGCCTGGACGCCTATGCTTGTCATCGCGTGCAGGGGCCCAGCGTCGATCAGCAGATCTCCTTCACCGACGCGCGCGGCACGACGTCGCTGCGCGTCGGCCGGCCGGTCGATCTTTGCGTCCCGGTCGGCATCGACGGTGTGCCGCGGCGCGACGGCTCGGTCCTGCTGACCTGCTACGAGACGCGCCGGTCCGGTGCGGCGGCGCCGCCGTCCGCCAGCATCACTCTCGAGAACGCCCTCGGCAGCGAGACGCTCCGACTCGGTGACCGCAGGCGCCTGTGCGTCGCGACCACCGTCGACTCCTGTGCGCGCTTCACCTTCACGACGGTCCCGGGCAGCGCCACCTGTGGTGGGTCGGGCTTCGAGTGGCCGCCGTCGCCACCGCTGGTCGGTGCGATCTACGACGCGGCGAGCGGCGGGACGAAGATCGCCGACCTCGGCGGGAGCTGCAGCTACTTCGGCGGCGGCAACAGTGCCTACTTCCCGGCCGCGCAGCCGGCGAGCGGTGACACGCGGCGCTTCGATGCGACCAGCTGCAGCGGTGACGTGCTGCCGCTGGTGGGCAGCGCCGGTGGTGCCGCGGCGGGTTGCCTCGAAGGGCCGTCGGCCGACGTGAAGGTTTGCCTGAACGACACGCGGCTGCGGTGCAACGTCGACGCCGACTGCCCCAGGCCCGCAACGAGCTACGGATCCTTCGCCTTCGTCGGCCGCTGTGCGAAGGCGCCGCGCTGCTTCTCCGGTGCGCCGTTCCCGTTCTACTCGTCGCTCGCGAACGCATGCGTCGTGCCGATCAGCGCGTCGAGCGCGACCGGCTCGGTGCGCCCCGCGACGGGCGAGATCTCGTACTCGATCGCCGGCAGCAACATCGTGTACATCGACCTGGCGAACTTCTTTCCCGCGACGCCGTGCCCACAGTGCATCGAGGGCACGTGCGTCGGCGGCGCGCGCGACGGTCAGGCGTGCACACCGACCGGCAGCCTGAACCAGACCAGCACCGACTGTCTGCCGAAGGAGGCCGACTTCTTCACGTTCGTCGGTGGAGGCACGACGACGCTCGCCACGGCGCCCGGTGCGATGAGCGCGCCCGACGGCATGTTCTGCCCGGGGCAGCGCAACGCCGGCGCATTCGGCGTGTCGCGCGTACGCCGCATCGAGATGAACGGGACGCCGGCGGGTAGCCTGCTCGACCTGCAGCCTCATCCGGCGACGTTCCTCACCCTCGGCTGCGGGGCGGCGTCGGGCGACTCGCTGGTGGACGGGCTGGCCGACCTGCCAGGTCCCGGCGCGGGGAGCGTGACCGGCGTGCTGCAGATGCAGCGCTAGCAAGCCGGGAGTCGCCGCGAGGCTCGCGACGGCATCAGGCGCGCGTGGCGCGCACGCCGAACGACCAGGGATCGCTGCCCGCGCGCGCGATCCGGTCGGTGAGGCGTGCGTCCCACTCGCGCAGCGAGCCGAACTCCGTTCGCCACGCGAGCACCGGCTTGGTGAGCTCGTGCAGCCGGTGCTCGAGCGTCGTGCCGATCGCGCCGTGCACCTGATGCGCGTTGCGCACGGTGACCGAGGCCGCGTGTCCGACGACCGAGCGCGCGATTGCGACCGCCAGCTCGAGCCAGTCGAGATCTCCGTGTCCAGAGGCCATCTGGAAGACGGCCGCATCGACCGCGGCGGTCGCCAGTGCCGTCTCGCACGCGATGTCGGCGACCAGATGCTGGATCGCCTGGAACTTGGCGAGTGCACGACCGAACTGCACGCGCTCGGTCGCGTACTGGCTCGACAGCGCGAGCATGCGGTCCATCGCGCCCGTCGACTGCACCGCGCGCGCGAGCGCGCCACGCAGATCGTACTCGCGGACGCAGGCGGCCGGAATCGCGGCGGACGCTGCGCGTGCGAGGTCGACCCGCACGTCGTCGGTCGGACGCCCGGCGAGGTCACGACCGGGCGAGATGGTCGCATCGTCGCGCGGCACGTCGGCGACGCGCCAGCCGTCGGGCGCCTCCCACAGCACGACGATGCGGTCGACCTCCGTCGCCCAGGGAACGCCCGTGGCCGAGCCCGACGCGTCGGCGATGCACGCGGTTCGGATGAGCGCCGGCTCGTCCGGCAGCCCGGCCCGCTCGACGAGCCAGCCCGCGAGGAGATCGTTCTCGGCCACCGGCACCGCGGCCGCGTGACGGGCGGCCGCGCGCAGCAGACCCGCGGCTTCGATCCAGGTCGCGCCGGTCGCCTGCGACGTGAGGCGCGTGAAGCCGAGATCCGCGAGCGTCGCCCACAGCTTCCGATCGAAGTGCAGGTCCGTCGAGCCGGGCTGCAGCCCGGCGGCGGTCGAGAACACCTGCTCGAGGGTCTGCTCGAGCTGCGCGTCGATGCGGTACGGCGCGTCCATCAGCGCAGACCCAGTCCGCGTGCGATCACGCCGCGCAGGATCTCGTTGGTGCCGCCGCGCAGCGTGAAGCCGGGGCGGCTCAGCAGGGCGGTCGCCGTCATCGCGCGCAGGCGTGCGAGGCCGTCGCTCGCGTCGCCGCCGCCGATCGTCGAACCGGCGAGCTCGGCGATGTCGCCCTCGGTCGCGGTGCCGAGGACCTTGACGATCGCCGCCTCCTGATCCGTCGCTCGCCCGTTCGTGAGCGCGTCCGCCACCGACAGCGACATCTGGTGCAGCGCCATCAGGCGCGCGAACATGCGTCCCAGCTCGGGATCCGGCGCCAGATCGCCGCGCGCGGTGGCCGCGGCCATCTCGGCCAGGACCGGCCACGTCGACAGGAAGCGCTCGGGGCCGCTGCGCTCGTAGCTCAGCTCCGAGGTCACCTGCTTCCAGCCGTCGCCCTCGCGTCCGAACAGCATCGCGTCGGGCACGAACACGCCGTCGAAGAACACCTGGTTGAAGTGGTGGTGCCCGTTCATCGAGACGATCGGCCGGATCTCGATGCCCGGAGCGTCGAGCGCCACGATGTACTGGCTGAGACCCGCGTGACGATGCTCGGGATCGAGCGGTGCGGAGCGCGCGAGAACGATGAAGTAGTGCGACAGGTGCGCGCCCGACGTCCAGATCTTCGAGCCGGTGAGCTGCCAGCCGCCGTCGACCTTGACGGCCTTGGTGCGGACGCTCGCCAGGTCCGAGCCGGAGTCCGGCTCGCTCATGCCGATCGCGAAGAAGACCTCGCCCGCCGCGATGCCGGGCAAGAGCTTGCGACGCTGCTCTTCGGAGCCGAACTTCATCAATGACGGGCCGATCTGCCGGTCGGAGATCCAGTGCGCCGCGAGCGGAGCGCCGGCGGCGAGCAGCTCCTCGGTCACGACGAAGCGCTCGAGGAACGTGCGCCCGTGTCCGCCGTACTCGACCGGGATCGTCATGCCGAGCCAGCCGCGCGCGGCGAGGCGGCGCGAGAACGCCGCGTCCCAGCTGTTCAGCCAGCAGTCGACGGCGGGCACGAAGCCGCCGCTCGCGATCTCGTCGCGAATGAACGCGCGGACGTCCACGCGCAGCGCGCACAGCTCCGCACTTTCGTGAACGTGATGGGCGGCCGGTGCGAACGACATCGTGCTCTCGGATCTCCGGAAGTGCTGCGCGTCTCGACGCAGGATGCGCCGGATCGCGGATCGGGCAAGCCCGGCGCGGAGCGCGTCAGGCGGCCGCTGCGGTCGGACGATACTTCGACGAGTCCGTCGTGAAGCGCGCGTGGCCGAGCCCCGCGATCAGCTGCTCGACGCGTTTCTCGAGGATCCACGACGCCACGTCGCGTACGCCGGGGATCTGCTCGGCGATCTCGAAGGCCTTCACCTGCAACGCGATCCCGGCACCGACCAGTCCACCGATCACGACGTCGTCGATGCCGATCGGGATGCCCATCTTCGCCGCGAGCGAGCGGTCGCCGCCGAGGAAGTGCTGCACGAAGATCAGCTTCGCGAAGCGGCGCTCGACCTGGTCGTGCAGCTGGCTCGCGTAGCTGTCGTCCTGCGGCAGGTACGCCGACAGCGTGGCGCGGATCAGCGAGCCGCACACCTCGTCGTCGAAGCTCTCGCGCAGCGTGGTGTTGCGCGCGGTCATCATGCGCACGATGCCCTCGGGCGTGTCGGACAGGAGGTCCTCCGGCAACCCGAGGAGAAAGCAGCGGTAGCGGGCGAGCTCGACCTGCGCGCGCTCGCCCGGCGTGAACTCTCGCCGGCCCTCGCGCAGCATGCGGAACGCAAGCAGAAAGACCGGGATGAGACCCGCCGGCATCTGGTCGACCTGCGGGATCGGTACGCCGTAGACCTGGGCATCCCAGCGTCCCGAGCGCAGGACGTTGACGCGCACCATCGAGTGCATCAACCGCACCATCGCCGCGGCCTTGAAGCCCTCGCCGTACCGGTCGAGCGCACCGGGCAGCACGGTGCAGGCGAAGAAGTGCGCCGTCTCGCGCACGCGGCGCGCAGCGGTCTGGTTGCTGAGCGTGCCGGTGAGCGCCATCGGCAGCGCCGAGTACTTGTTGAGGAAGGTCGCGATGAAGGCACCGCGGATCGCGAACGGCGAGATGTTCGCGGTCGCGTTCAGGTCGAGGCGCGCGCCTTCGCGCACCATGTCCATGTCGACCCAGTCGGGGATGCGCTCCATGTCGCGGATGAACGCGACCAGCTCGGGCGGCGCGCCCTGCACGCGCTCGACGCCGTGCGCGCAGGCCTCCTGCAGCATGTCGATCAGGCGGCGGAACGGGATCTTCGGCATCAGCGCCGCGTAGGCGTCGGCGACGACGTCGCCGAGCATGGTGTAGGCGCGCACCAGCTCGAGCTCGTAGTCCGTCATCGCGACCCCCATCGGGGCGCGATCCTTGACGATCGCCGCGGACGCGTCCTCGGTCCAGCGCTCGGGCATGCGCTCGAAGTCGATCTGGCCGTACAGCTCCGGCAGGAGCTTCTTCTGGGCGGCGACGCGGGCGCGGACCTGTTCGAGAGCTGCGGACATCGGGGTTCCTCGGGACGCGGGGGCCCACCGGCGGGCGAGGCGTCGTCTCCGAGGGGAATACGCGACCGCGGCGCGGTTTCCTAGAGGGGTTCAGCGGGTGCATGGGCGGCCTGGTGGCGCGCAGACCCGATGGCGGAGGCGACGCGGGCCGCGGGACGTACGCGGGCCGCGGCGGAGCAGGGCCCGTGAGGACCAGTCGCCGGAACGTGCACGACCGCGTCCCTCGGCGGCGCGGCCCGCGCACCGAGGAGCGAACCGTCCGGCGCGACGGGTCGTCCTCGGGATCCGCTGCGCGGCGTCGTCGCTCAGCGGATCCCGACCGCGAGGCCCTCGACGGTGAACGACGTCGTACCGTCGCGACGTGCGACGAGCAGCAGCGCGGCACGTGCCGCGGATGCGGCACCGAGCTGCACGACCTCGGCTCCCGGCAACGCGACGACATCCGTGCTGGTCGGCGGACCGCCGTCGTGGAGCGTCAGCGCGGTCACGACCACGGACGCCTCGTGCTCGTGCGCCGCGACGTAGCGGCCCGGACCGAAGGAGGCGAGGGTGGTTGCGCCGTGATCGCCGCTCGCGACGACCACGCCCGCGTCGTCGGCGACCGCGAGCGTCGCGGTGTCGAACGGGGCTGCGCGAAGCTCCCGCGTGCCGCTCACGCCGTCGGGGTCGGAGGCGAGGACGATGTAGGTCTCACCGTCCGATGCGACGTCGATCGTCGCGCCGAGGGCGATCGGCGTCGCCATCGCGTCGTCGACGATCCAGAGCCCGTTCCGCACGGCGCCGCCGTCCTCCGGCGGGACGCCGAGCCAGCGCACCAGCGCGTCGGAGCGACGGGACGCGGCGCTCGCGGTCGAGCCGAGCAGGAACGTGACGCGCTCGGCGCCGGTCACGCCGACGCCGCCCGCGATGGCAATGCCACCGCTGCTGTCGGGGTCCTCCGTCAAGATACGAACCGAAGCCGCGGCGACGGGGCCCACGTTGGCGCAGCCGAAGGCCTCGACCGAGAAGAGCAACATCCCCGAGCGGAGCGCTGCCGCGGCGAGCGGTCCGCTGGTCGCGGCGTTGCAGAAGCCGACGTTGGTCAGCTCCGCGAAGAGCAGCTGCAGCCCGAACACCCGGCCGTCGCCCCGCGCGACGCGGAGCGCGTGCACCGTCTGCTCCGTGGCCCACTGGTAGATGGTCCGCGTGGCGTGCCAGGTCACGACGAACGACACGCCGTCGAAGCCCACCACCAGACCGTCGAAGGAGTACGGCTCGTCGCTCGGGATGTCGTCGTCGATGTCGCCGGTGGTCGCGAGCGTGCGCGGCGCCGCATCGAGCGGAATGCCGTCGGCGTCGAGTCGTCGCGCGGCGATGCTCGGCAGGCCCGTACCGTCCTCGGCGATCCATGCGACGAGGAAGCCGTCGCCGTCCGACGCGACGGCGACGTGTCCCGCGCCGCGCACGCCGCGCGCGAGAACTTCCTGTCTCGCGATCAGTGTCGGTGCGGGGCTCGGCGACGGGGCGGGCGATGGCGTCGCCGCGCTGCCGGGAGTGCCTGTGGCCGTTCCCGCGGGGGATGGTGTGCTTGCCGGCTCGGTCTCCGGCGATGGGCTCGGGCCGCACGCGGCGAGCAGCAGCGCCACGGCGAGTACCAGGCCGCGTGCCGACCGCCGCCCCGAGCGATCCCGCATGCGCGGCCACTACGCCGCTTCGGTTCGCGAATCAAGATCGATTTTGGTCGGTGGCGCCGGGGCTCTGCACCGGCGCCGCCGCGACGGAGCCGCCGACCGCATCGCGTGGTCGGGCGAGCTCCCGGACAATGCAGCGCGGCAGGCCGTCAGCTGCCGCCGCCGTCCACCGCCATCTTCTTCGCATAGCCGGCGCGCACCACGGCCGACATCTGCGCGAACAGCGTCGCAGGATCGCTGCGCCGCAGCATCACGATGTCGTGCTCGAAGCCCGTCGCCAGGATCAGCTCGGGCTCGTCCGCCTCGATCGCCGCCAGCATCGCGGCCGCGGCCTCGTCCGGCGGCATGCCGTTGTCGATCGCGGCGTCGCTCACGCCGCGCCGCGAGCCGTCGGCGAGCAGCGCGTTCTTCGAGACGTCGGTCTGCACCGAGCCGGGCGCGAACACGTGCACGTGGATGCCGAGGTGCTCGTTCTCGGCGCGCACCGCGTCGTGGTAGCCGACGAGCCCGTGCTTGGCCGCGCTGTAGGCAGAGCGCAGCGGCGAGCCGACGAAGCCCGCGACGCTGGAGATCGCGACGATGCGCCCGCCGCCCGCCTGCACCATGCGCGGCAGGACGGCCTGCGTCAGCGCGATCGGTGCGAGCAGGTCGACCGCGATCAGCTTCTGGTACACCGGGAACGCCGTGTCGACCGCGAGCGAGCGCTGCGAGATGCCCGCGTTGTTGACCAGGCCGTCGATGCGTCCCTTCCACTGCCACGCGCGCTCCGCGAGCGCGGGAATCGCGCCGAAGTCGGTGGCCTCGAACGGCAGGACGAGCGTATCCCCACAGTCCCGGGCGACCGCTTCGAGCGCGGTCACGTTGCGGCCCGAAAGCACGAGCGACGCGCCACGTGCGGCGAGCGCACGCGCGAGGGCGGCGCCGATGCCGGACGAGGCTCCCGTGATCCACCAGCATTGCTTGTCGAACATCGCTTCCTCCGCGCCGGGTTGAGCTCTGGTGCCGCCATCACGCGGCTGCGCCATGGCGCGGGCCGCAGGCGGCGCCCTTCACGGCGTCCGCGGATGGGCGGCCCTCGCCTCGCCGGATCGCTCTACTGATCGCGCGCGCTTCTGGCGAACCGAGGCGCCGGCGCGCGGACGGAAGGACGTACCACCTCTGCGGCTTCGGGCACCTGCGCAACAGCGCGTGAGCTGCGCCACCGATGGCGCGGTCGTCTTGTGGCGGAGACTGTCCGTCGTACGCTGACGATGCCCGCAGCGCGCGACGCGTCGTCGCGCTCGTCGAAGGGTTTCCGGGTCTCGCTCGCGGGCAACGTCGTGCCCGCGGCGGCGGCGTGAAAGCGCCGACGCTCGCGAACCGACGGACTTCTCACGCTGTGCCACGACTTCTCACGCCTGCGAGCGGGGACGCAGGCGAGAACGGTGGCCGCACGCTCCCGCACGCCAACCGCGATCCAGCGACCATCTCGTAAGCTCAGGAGGACTCGATGATCCGTCACGCTCTCCTCACGGCGATGCTCGTCTTGACGTTCGGTGGCTTCGCACGAGCGGCCACGCTCGCGACCGCGCCCTTTCCGGGATCGCTCGGCACGGGTTCCGCAACCTGTGCCGTCACCAACGACGGCACGAAGACGATCCGCGTGACCATCGAGATGATCGACAACATCGGGGACACCGTCGACGGTGTCCCCGCTCAAACCGTCGATCTTCTCGCGGGGAGGACGTTCTTCCTGCCGTACGCCGCACTCGACGACGTGTCGCCACACCGGTGCCGGTTCACCGCCGCCTCGAAGGGCAAGCTGCGCGGGTCCTTCATCTGGGTCAGCAGCACCTCGGGCTCGCCGGTGATCATCCCGGCGCAGTAGCGGCACGGTCGCGTCGGCTGCGTCCCGGCGATGCCGGTGGCTTTCGCTCGTGGATGTGGTGGTCCGCCGCACGCGCCCTCGGTCGCGTCGGGCACGAGATCGCACGGCACACTGTCCGGTGAGCGGCGCAAGGCGCCGGCAAGGTGGAGCACGGCCGTATGGGGCGGAGCTCCGCTGCTGCTCCGCGACGGGCGGTCCCTGTTCTCACACCGTGAGGGCAGTTCTCACGCCTCATGGCCGGGGGCGACGAAGACCGGCGACGGTCACGGGCCGCGTTCACAAAGAATTCTCCGCGCCGGCCCCCAAGCGCCGCCCCGTTGGCTGAGATTCTGATCAACTCCCAGACGAGGAGGAGTGTCCCATGTGGCATCGGTTACTCAGTCCCCGTGCAGTCGTGTCCGCGCTGGCCGTGCTGCTCGTCTTCCAGATCGGATGTTCGTCGTTCGGATCCCTCCCGGGCGAGGTTGCCGATCCTGAGAAGAACGCAGTCCTCTGCTCGTGCGAGTGCGATCCTCCAACGGGCCCGATCGCGATTCCGTTCAAGAACGTCGTCGCCACGGGTGCGGACGACGCGGCGCAAGCAGGCAGCCCGCCGGCGACCCTCACCGGGAACCAGCTCGGGCTGGGGCAGAACACGATCGGACTTCGCTTCCAGAAGCTGGGTGTGCCGCCTCAGGCGACGATCACCGCGGCGCGGATCCAGTTCACAGCGGCCGGATCGAACAATCAGACCAGCGCCCTTCAGATCCACCTGGTGGACTCGCCGAACGCTGCGCCGTTCGGGCCACCGGCCGTCGACCTCGGCGCGCTCCCGCTCATCGGCCCGCGCGTGGACTGGTCACCGGGCCCGTGGGACCAGGCCGGGGATGCGGGCGCCAACGAGCAGACCGCGGACCTCGCGAGCCTCCTCCAGGTGATCGTCAATGACCCGGCGTACACGCCCGATAGCGCCGTGGCGTTCATCATCCAGGGGGCCGGGCTGCGCAGGGCCAGAGCGTTCGAGGCGAACAGTCCGCAGCCGCCCTATCTCACCGTCGAGTACTCGCCCAAGAAGGCCACGCAGGAGTTCCTGACCTGCGCCGCCCCGGCGGACGCGGCCGACCCGACGCGGGCGGCGGCGGTCTGCGAAGGCGCCGTCGAGAGCAACGTCAGCGATCTCGCCAAGGCCTGTAACCTCGCCAGCGCCTGCACTTGCACGTTGAAGACGGCGGATGCGGTCTCGTTCTCGAAGGTGTGTAAGGACCCGTGCCCGTCGGTCGTGGCGCCGCAGAACTGCGATCCCGCCGGCATCGCCCAGACCACGCAGGCCACGGCCGGCCACACCCCCGTCTGCGTGGCCAACTCGCCGCTGGGCTCGATGCTGACCGGGCGCCTGAGCGCCTGCGATCTGGACCAGGCGACCAGCAAGGTCCTCGTGCAGGTTCGCGACGAGGACGGCGAGGATCAGCACTCGGCCAGCAATACCGCGCGTGGCCGGGTGAACTTCGTCGGTACGCCGTGTCCCGATGATCCGCTCGGCTGCTTCGTGGGCATGAACCACCGGATCAACGTGAACGACTTGCAGTTCTCCGACGCTCTGGACGATCACCGGCTGACCGAGGTCACCGGCGTCGGCGAGAACACCGTCGGTGCCTTCGTCGACAGCAGCGGCGCGGGCAGCTTCGCGGCGAACTTGACGAACCACTCCGTGCGCGGCGTCGACATCGCCGAGGACGACGGCGGGACGAAAGGCTTCTACCGCGGCAACGACGCTCCGCTGGCGATTTCCGTCGGTGACTGGCAGCCGGGCGGGGCGTGTTCGTTGAGCGGCAAGCTGATCGATCAGACGCAGGTGACCTTGCAGGCCGACCTGCACGGCACGCTCGTCAACCAGCCGCCGATCGCGGTCGCGGGTGACGATCAGCAGGTCGAGTGCAACTTCACCGGCGGCGGCGAATTCACCCTCGATGGCTCCGAGAGCATCGACCCGGACAACAACGTCGTGTCGTACGGGTGGTTCAAGGGCAGCCGCACCGGCTCCCTCGTCGGAGCGCTGGCGCGTGCCCGGGCCGAGCAGCTCGTCAGCACGCCGACGTCGAACCACGAGACCTCGTACGTGTTGAAGGTGATCGACTCGTTCGGTCAGTACGACGAGGACACGACCACGGTCGACGTCGTCGACACGAGGCCGCCGACCGTCATGGCGCCGGCGGCGGTGACGGCCGAGTGCACCGGGCCGAGCGGGACGTCGGTCGTTCTCGGCACCGCGAGCGCGAGCGACGTCTGCGACGACGCGCCGATCCTCACCAACGACGCGCCGCCGGTCTTCAACCTCGGGAGCACGACGGTCACCTGGACCGCCATCGACGAGTCCAACAACAAGGGCACCGCGACGCAGACCGTGAAGATCGTCGACACCACGCCGCCGAAGCTCACCCTCACCCTGGCGCCCACCTCGCTGTGGCCCCCGAACCACAAGCTCGCGCAGATCACCGCGTCGATCACGGTGAGCGACGTCTGCGATCCGAACCCGACCGTCCGCGTGATCTCGATCACGAGCAACGAGCCCGACAACGGCCTCGGCGACGGCGACACCACCGACGACATCCAGCAGGCGAGCTTCGGCACCGACGATCGCGCGTTCCTCCTCCGGTCGGAGCGGAGCGGGCGCGGCAACGGCCGCGTGTACACGGTGACCTACGAGGCGAGCGACGCGAGCGGCAACAAGACCGTGCGCCAGGCCACCGTCACGGTGGCGAAGAGCCAGTGACGCCGAGCGATTCCTCGACATCGACGCGGTGAGGGCGGTGGACCCGTAGCGGTCGATCGCCTGAGGAGGAGGCCCGGGGTTCGGTCAGACCCCGGGCCTCTCTGCGTCAGGCGCGTGTCAGCATCGTTTTCGCGAACCACAGTTCCGAGCGGTCGCCGCGCCAGGCTCGCGCACTCGACGTCGGTCGCTTCGGCCGTGCGAACTCCGGAAACCCCGGGCACACACGCGTATTCGCCCGAGCGCTGACTGGCGGTGTGGTGGTCAAGTTCGCCCGGTCGTGGTCGTTCTCGACCGGACCGACGCCCATGGCTCGCGTCCGCCGCTCGCTTTCGGAGACTCTGACGTGACCGTGTGCGGCTCGCCGTTTGCTCATCGCTCTAGATCTTGTTGCTCGATGGGCGGGCTCTTGACCCGGCCGAAGGCGTCTCCGTGGAGGACCACGCGATGCTGTCCAGATCTCCCGCGCTCATGCTGCTGCTTCTCTCCCTCTCGCCGTCGCTCGCCGGTGCGAGCACGCTGTGCGTCAACACCGCTGGATCGGACGGATGCTTCGCGTCGGTCCAGCAAGCGATCGACGCCGCGGGGAAGGGCGACGTCGTCGACGTGGCGCCAGGCACCTATGTCGAGCACGTGGTCGTCCCGACGAAGTCGAGCCTGTCGATCGTGGGCGGCGGTGCCGACACGACGATCGTCGACGGGAACGGCGCCGGAACCGTGATCGACCTTCCTGGACCGGGCACGCGCGTGGCGATCGCCGGATTGAAGATCCAGAACGGCGCCCGTGGGATCGCGGCGGGAGAGCGCGTGCGCTTGACGCTGCGCGAGTGCGCGATCACGGGCAACACGGCCGGTGGCGGCATCTACGGCGACAGCGGCTCGACGATCGACATCACCGGATGCGACGTCTCCGGCAACACGAACGCCGCGCGCGGTGGTGGCATCCAGATGCACGAGAACTTCCCGTCGCGCTTGACGGTGCGGCTGAGCACGATCAGCGGCAACAGCACCCCGGGCCACGGCGGCGGCATCTTCACGGTCTCCCGGCTGACCCTGATCGACAGCACCGTCAGCGGCAACAGCGGCGCCAACGGGGGCGGTCTCTACGCCTGGAACTCGAAGATCAGCGGCAGCACGATCAGCGGCAACCACGCCGACCGGAACGCGGGCGGCGTTCAGATCGTCCACGACACGCAGCTCGACCACGTCACGATCGCGAACAACTCGGCTGGACTCGTCGGCGGGGGGATCAGCTATGGGTCATTCCAATCCAATCCGGGGTCAGCGACGCTCCGGGCGACGCTGAGCGCCGACAACACGGCCACCGAGTTGCCGAACTGCGCAGGGTTCATCCGTGGCCTCAGCAACAACCTCATCGAGGGAGCACCCGACCAGTGCGTCGTCACGAGCATTGGTGGATCGGTCCTCCTGAGCGACGACCCGCTGCTGGGTCCGCTGCAGGACAACGGCGGACCGACCGAGACGCAGGCGCTCGCTCCCGGAAGTCCGGCGCTCGGCGTCGTGACGACCCGCGCGGAGTGCCGGCAGCCTGATCAGCGTGGCGTCGCACGCGCCGTGCCCTGCGACCTCGGAGCGTTCGAGGCTCCGTGACCAGCGAGGTGTCGTCGGCGATGCAAGGGCGCGCCGATCGGCCCCAAGCGCAGCTCGCGCTGATCAGCGCGGTACGAATCGGGCCTGTTCCGTTCGACCCCGATCCTGCGAACCGACAATCGTCTTCCGCCAGCCGAGGAGGGAACATGACCAAGATGCGGAGCTTCTACCGATTCGCGATCGTTCTCGGTTGCCTGGCCGTCGCGCCGATCGATGCGCGCGGCGCCACCCTGTGCGTCAACCCGGGCGGCACCGGGGGCTGCTTCGCCTCGATCCAGGCGGCGGTCGATGCTGCGGTCAGCCGCGATCGAATCGAGATCGGGGCGGGTACCTACGTCGGCGGGGTGTCCATCCCGGCACGGAAGGGCACCATCACCATCGACGGTGCGGGCGCCGGTCTCACGGTCCTCGACGGGCAGAATCCGAACCTGCACGTGCTCTCGGTGCGCGGTGGCGGGACGCGTCCGACGATCTCCAACCTCACCCTGACCGGCGGCCGCATCGGCGCGTTCGTCCATGTCCCGGCGCAGGCGACCTTCGTCGACGTCGAGTTCACCGGCAACGAGGTCGGCCTCGAAAATCAGGGGAAGACGACGGTGCTGCGCAGCAACGCCGTCGCCAACAGCGACTGTGGCCTGCGCGCCTGGTACCAGGGCTCGTCGTTGACGCTGACCGACAGCACCGTGAGCGGGAACGGGCAATACGGCGTGCGCATCGCATCCGACAGCAAGGCGAAGATCGTGAGCTCGACGATCAGCGGAAACGGCGGATTCGGCGTCGGGGTCGGCGCCGCGACCGTCGAATCGTCGACCATCACCAACAACAGCATCGGTGGGATCGCGGTCTTCCGTCGGACGACCCTTCGCTCGACGATCGTGAGCGGCAACGGCGCTCTCGGTGGGGACTGCCAGACCACCCAGGTCGGAGCTCCATTGCGGGTGCTCGGCACGAGCATGATCGGCGAGGTCGGCTCGTGCACCGTCGTTGCGGCGGCGGGCCTGCTGCTCACCGGCGACCCGCTGCTCGGTCCGCTGCAGAACAACGGCGGAACGACGGAGACGCACGCTTTGCTGCCGGGCAGCCCGGCGATCGGCGTTCTCACCCGGGGGCCGCTCTGCAAGCATCCCGACCAGCGCGGCGTGGCCCGCAGCACGCCCTGCGACCTCGGCGCGTTCGAGGCGCCGTAGCGCGAGGGCGCACGGACGTACGCGCGCCGGCCCGGGCCGCTCGGGCAGCCGTCGATGCGCGAGCGGTGCAGCGCTACGTCGTCGGGTGGCGGCGCGCGCCGGTGCGCGAGCGAGTTCCGCGCGTGACTGCTGAAGACTGAGCAGACCACGCCCTACGGCGCGAGCAGCGACCGACCTCCAGATGGGTGTAGCGCACGGCTTCGTGGAAGAGGGCGACGGCACGATCACCGATACGAGCACGGACGATGGGGGAGAAGAAGTCGACGACGGCTCGATCCACGACAAGCACGGCAGGTCCTCGTGGTGCACTCGCCGACCCACCGGAAGCCCGCGTCGGACGCGGGCTTGGAAGAGTGCGAGGAGCGGGACTTGAACCCCTCGGAAAGCACCTAAAGACGCGTCGGAACGCCGCGCCAGCGTTGCGTGGTGTGGCGTCGCGTTGCAAAGGCTGGCCCCCGGGGGGCCAGGCTCGGGGGCCAGCTTGCGGCGACTGCGGACGGGGGAAGTCGCTACGGGTCGTGTCCGGTCAAGTGGTGTACGAGACGGCTCGCGTCACCCGGGTTGTTGATGTCTACGCGACGGCTCTCCT
>JAIEPK010000045.1 GCA_019749875.1 Candidatus Binatia bacterium
TCGCGGGTGATCGTTCGACCGCCGCGGCGGTGTCGCGAAGCGTCAGCCGCGAGAGGCAGCCTCGCTCGATCACCGCCACGCTCGCCGCCACCACGTCGTTCGACGACCGAACATCGGTGGGGCTCGCGAGACCGGACCGGCGCGCGACCAAGGCCAGAAGGCTCCCTGCGCTGGACGAACAGAAGCGCGTCTTTCGGACCGTGCTGGAGCGCTGCGCCGAGTCCGGCGACAAGGTGCTTACCGTCCACAGCATCCGTAGCGCGTCAGCGGTCCTGGACATGATTGAGGCGCATCTCCCGCGCGGTCGCGGCAAGGTGGTCATGCACTGGTTCACCGGTGGCCGCGCCGAAGCGCTTCGAGCTGCCGCGCTCGGCTGCTACTTCTCCATCAACGCGGAGATGGCGCTCGGCGAACGCGGGCGAGCGCTGATCGCAGAGCTACCGATCGAGCGGCTGTTGACCGAGACCGACGGCCCATTCACGCAGACGCAGGGTCGGCCCACGCGCCCGTCGGACGTGTACCTCGCACTGGAGGCCATCGGCCGCATACGCAAGATGTCCGTTGAGGTGCTGGGTGATTCTGTTCGCAACAATCTGAAGGCCTTACTCGCGCCGGCTTAGGCCGCCGCGGCAGAACGAGGGGGGTTGTCATGATCAAGTTAACCGTCGGCGGAGAGTCGGTGCGACCAGACGAACTCGGCGACGCATTGATGAAGACGGTCGTGAGTCAAATGGCCCAGGCGGTGAGGGATCGGTTGAGCGCCATCCGCCGGCCCGATACGGGCGAGTTTCCGACAGTGGTCGTGAGCGGCGAGACGCTGGAGACACTCTCATTTATCGTTGAAGGTTCGCGCGAGTTGTTGGCTCTAGTACGGGACCGGCTCATCCCCGAGGATCTGAAGCTGATGACCTTGCGAGAAGAGTCCAAAGCCCGGGCTCCGCGCGCGTTCTTGAGCTACGCTTGGGAGGATTGGGAGCTCGCCGAGCAACTCGCGAACGCCCTCCAGAGCAAGGGCATCGAGACGTGGTGGGCACAGTGGGAGATCAACGCTGGCGACAGTCTGCGACAGAAGATCGATCAGGGCCTCAGCGAATGCACCCACTTCTTGGTGTTGCTCACGCCGACGTCGATCACGAAGCCTTGGGTGAACCAAGAAATGGATGCCGGACTCGTTCGGAAACTCGAGGAGGCGGCTCGCTTCATTCCCGTACGACACGGCTTGTCACCGAACGCACTGCCCCCGCTCCTTAGTGGTATGCTCTCACCAGCCATCGATGATTTTGATTTCGATGTACGCCAGCTGGTGAACGACATCCATGGTGTCTCGCGCAAGCCACCCCTAGGCGAAGCTCCGGTACCGGTCTCCATACAGGCGACCACCGGTTACTCGGCGGCCGCCAATGCCGTCGCGAAGGCCTTCGTTGAAGGCACGGAGACGGCCACCTTCGGAGATCCCCAGCTCTCTGTGTCCGACCTCGCTGAGCGAACTGCCCTGTCCGAGGATGATGTCCGGGACGCGTTGCACGAGTTGGGACACCTCGTTGACGCCAGCTTCGATCGAGCCCTCGTACAGAGCGAACTGTTCGTCACCTTCGACAAGCATTTCACCAGCTGGGATCCCGCTGCCGATGCGTTGACGATAGCGGCGGATCTTGTAAACGATGATAGGTTCCCGGGTGACCTTCGGTTGATTGCCGAACGCTACGGATGGCCGCCTCGGCGACTCAACCCGGCGGCCGCATTCCTCATCAATCGCGATCTTGTTATGGGACCGCAGGCGCTTGGGACGCACCCCTGGCTGACCGCCGGGATAATGAGAATCGATGCGACCCGCAGGTTCGTGAAGAGCCGGTCCTGACGTCCAGCTCAACCGCGAGCGGACATGGAAAACCTCCCGCCGAGGCCGCACGCGCGTCGCTCCGCGAGCCATTACACACGATGACGGTGGATGAGACTCGGAGCGCCCCGGACGAGGCGTCTGGTGGTGCCGACTTCCACGACATAGGCGCTGTCTTCTGGCGAGCTTCCTTTCGGCGCCCCTACGTCACGTCGAAGTACCCGAGGATCGGCGTTGCCGTTCCGCCCTGCTAACCCCACCTGCGTCGGATTTTCGCAACCTCCTCGAGGTGGCTCTCTCGTCGTTGCTCGTTCCTGATCGGGCGACCGCGATTGTAGACCGCCTGACGCTGCGCCCGGCACGCTGGCCGAGTCGACGGACTGGGCCAGCGACATGCTCATTCACGGCATCGTTCCTAGACTTTCCGGCCCGCTCGAGCGCCCGGCAGCAGGCGCGCCGAGTTCAGGATGAACGTGAGCTCGGAGGCGACGTGAATGAAGGCCGCGAGCAGCGGGTTGAGCAGGCCGAAGGCAGCGAGACCCACGCCGACACCGTCGACGATGAGGGTTCCAGCGAAGTTGGCACCGATGATCCGCCGGCATCGGCGGGCGATGTGCAGCGTGGCGACGAGCTTGAGCAGGTCGTTGCCGAGAAGGAGGATGCTCGCGCTCTCTCGCGCGACATCGGTCCCAGATCCCATGGCGACGCCGACGCTCGCCTCCATCAGCGCGGGGGCGTCGTTGATCCCGTCCCCGACCATTGCGACGCAAGCACCCCCGGCGAGCAACCTCCGGACGTGCTCCACCTTGGCTTCCGGAAGCAACTCGGAGTGAATCTCGTCGACTCCCAGATGGCGTCCAACCGCGCTCGCGACCCGCTCCGCGTCGCCGGTGAGCAGCACCGTCCGCAAACCCAGGTCTCGAAGTGCTCGGATCGCCTCACGCGCTTCGGGGCGGAGGGTGTCCGCGATCTCGATAGTGCCGATGAGGCGGCCGGCGCGGGCCACATACACGATCGTGCCGCCGTCAGAAGCCGCGTCACGCGTGGCCTCCACGACGATGCCCCGCTCCGCGAGAAGCGTGCGGCTGCCGACGAGGATCTCCTCGCCGGCAGCCGTGCACCGAATCCCTTTGCCTGGCGTGTACTCGAACGTCTCCGGCTCCTGCACCGTGAGAGCACGATCCGCAGCGGCCTTGAGAATCGCCTTTCCGAGCGGGTGCTCGGATGGCCGCTCCGCGATGGCCGCTGCCGCAAGAACGTCCTCGTCGGAAAGTCCGTCGAGCGCGCGGACCGCGGTGACGTTCGGCCTTCCGAAGGTCAGCGTTCCGGTCTTGTCCAGCACGACGACGCTCGTCGCCCAGAGCGTCTCGAGGTGAATGCCGCCCTTGATGATCGCGCCGAGACGCGCCGCCCGCCCGATCGCACCCAGGATCGCGAGCGGAGTACCTGCCGCGATCCCGCACGCGCCCGCCACGATGACGACGGAGATGGTCGCTCGCACGTCACGCGTCACGATGAAAGTGAACGCTGCGCTCGTGAGCGCGAAGTAGACCAAGTATCCCGCGAGACGATCGGCTGTCTTCTGGATCGGTGCGCGCGCGCTCGAGGCGCGCTCGACAGCTTGGATGATCCTGCCGAACGCCGTGTCACGCCCCAGCCCCGTCACGCGGACCTCGAGCCGACCGGACTGATTGACGGTGCCCGCGTACACTAGAGCACCTGCCACCTTCTCGACCGGCAACGACTCGCCCGTGATCGTCGCCTGGTCGACGAACGAGTGGCCAGACGTCACGATGCCGTCGACGGGGACCCGGCCGCCCGGCTTGACCATCACGGCGTCGCCGAGTCGAACCGCAGATGCCGACACCTCCGCGATGTCCGCGCCGCGACGCAGATGGACGGTCTGCGGCAGCAAGTCGAGGAGGTCCCCGATTGCCCTCCGGCCGCGGCGCACGGTGAGTTCCTCCAGGACTTCCGCGACGAGGACGAAGAAGACGATGACGAGAACCGTGACGTACTCGCCGATGGCGAGCGCCGCGACCAGGGCGATCGTCATCGACAGCTCCATGGTCATGCGACGGGCGAGAAGAGCGCTGATGGCCTCCTTGAAGATAGGGTAGCCGCCGACGAGCGTCGCAATGATGCCGATCACGCTGGCGCGTGGCAGCGGCTCCCAGATCCTCAGCCAGACGGCTACCGCAGCCATGCCCACGAGTACGATTCGCGCGACGTCCAAGAGCGAAATCGGCAAGCCGTTCTCGCTGTGCTCGTCCCCCTGCTCGGCTGCATGTGACTCAGTCGCGGATGACTCGGCGGAAAGCTGCGAATCCTCGACCCGCTCGTCCGTCTCGCTGCGCAGTACTTGCGGCGTCATCTGACGTACGCTCGAACGACCTGGACGAGGTCCTCGACGGCCTGGCGCTGCGCGCCAGAGCTCTCGACAGGGTCGAGAACGTGCGTGCGGATGTGGCCCTCGATGAGCTCGCCCACCAGCCCGTTCAAGGCGCCGCGTGCCGAGGTCACCGTCTGGAGGACGACGGCACAGCCTGCTTCCCCTTCGATCGCACGCTCGACCGCTTCGAGCTGCCCGCGGATGCGGCGCACGCGTGCGATCAACTTCTTCTGGTTCTCGATCGTGTGCATGCTTTATAGTATAAGGGACTATGCTATATTGCCGCAAGCTCGTCATCGCTGAACCGACACCGGCGAGCAAGAGCGGCACAGGTACCGGCGGCACCGGGAGGAAGAGCTTGTGCCAAGCAGTCCACAGCGTGGCGAGCCCGGGGGCGAGAAGAATTCCTGCGAGCATCGTTCCCACGCGCGCATCGAGCACCCGCGCTGGCACGCGTCGGCGCACGGCGAGTTGTCGATTGGGTTCCTCGCTCGGTTGGTGGGACCGCTGGGCGCGACGACACGCGTGCTGTGACCGGCGCTCCGAGCCATCGGGCTCGGAACGCCGCCCGCCGATCTCAGGATGCGCGGGGCGTCCGCGCCATTCCTGCAGGGACGCCGTCTTCCGTTCGCCGCAGCGCGCGGCGACGCACAAGACGATCCATCCGCGCCCGGAAGGCAGCAAGTACCTCGCGACTTCCTTCGGCCTCTGCGGACAAGCCGACGAGGCCGAAGACGTTCCATCGCCGAAGTAGGAGTGGATGGAGGACATCGCGCAGGTGAATCTCCAAGTCGTAGACACCGGCCGACGCGATCTGCCGCGCCAGCACCCGGAAACCGGGAATGTCCCATCCCGGCATCACGAAGGACGTGACCTGTCGCGCAACTGCGGCCATGGTCGCCGACGGTGCGAAGTCGAACGCAGCCGTCACCAGGTCTCGGTAGAAGACGTGGTGAAGGTTTTCGTCCATAGAGATCCGGGTCATGAGCGTTTCCGCGGTGGGCTCGCCGATCAGCTCGCCGGTGTTGCGATGAGCGATGCGTGTCGCCAGCTCCTGGATGGTGAGGTACACGAGCCCATCGAGCATCTGCGGCACGAAGGCCGGCTCGAACGCGCACCGGACGTGTGCCATCCGAAGCCGCTCGAGCTCGAAGACGTCGACGAGCCCAGCCGTGCTCACGTAGTCGCGGAGCGCGATGGCGTGACGACCCTCCTCGGCAGTCCAGAGACGCAGCCACTCGCCCCACACTCCGCGATCACCGAACGTTCGCCAGAGGGCGAGATGATACGCAGGCAGGTTGTCCTCAGTCAGCAGATTCACGACGAGGGCACTACTCACGCCATCGGCCACGGGTTGCGATTCTCGCGCACCTCGCTCCCGACGCGACACCAGGTGCGGCAGTCCCATGGGAAACCACTCCGTCGCCACGGCGACGTGTCGCGCGAGTCCCTGCTCCGCCGCATCCGTCAGCCGCTCCCGGAGGCCGGTAATCTCGCGAGACTCTCGATCCTTGTCCATCTGAAGTCGTCCTTGCCGAGGTTGCGACGACCGTCATTGGTCGTCATGCCGAGGCTACTGTGCTGCTCGTGAAGCCCGCGTGAAGGCGACGCACCGTCGAGAGATCGCTTCAGATCTCCTTCACGTCCGCTTCACGAACCCTCCGCTAGGGGCTTGGCCATGAGCGCAGATGAGGATGCAACGTCCCTGCTCCCATCCGCTGGCGATGATCCCCGCATCGACGGTCGGAAAGTGTTGATCACTGGAGGCGGCGGATTTGTTGGATCCCACCTCGCGGAGGCGCTGCTCGCGCGCGGCGACGAGGTGTTCATTCTCGAGCCCGGCGGGACGTCGAAGGTCCGCCACCTGCTCGGGCATCCGCGCTTCCGCGTGGTGCGCGACAGCGTGTTGGCACTCGACATCCTCGACTCCCTGATCGCGCAGGTGGACCTCATCTACCACCTCGCGGCGGTGGTCGGCGTCGAGCACTACGTCGGCGATCCCTACGAAGTGCTGAACGTCAACGTGAACGGCACGCAGAACGTGCTGAAGGTCGCGTTCAAGTACGGTCGCAAGGTCGTGTTCAGCTCGACGTCGGAAGTGTACGGCCGCAATCCGAAGCTGCCGTGGTCGGAGGACGACGATCGCGTGCTCGGCTCCACGCGCATCGACCGCTGGTGCTACTCGACCTCGAAGGCCGTCGGCGAGCACTTCTGCTTCGCGTACCACAAGCTCGGCCTGCCGGTGACGATCACGCGGTACTTCAACGTGTACGGCCCTCGGCTCGACAAGATCGACGTCGGCCGCATCATCACGATCTTCATGGGCCAGCTGCTGCGCGACGAGCCACTCACCGTCATCGGCGACGGCACGCAGACGCGCTGCTTCACCTACATCGACGACGCCATCGCGGTGACGATCGCCGCAGGGATGAAGGAGCGCACCAACGGCGAGGTGTTCAACATCGGCTCCGACGTCGAGACCTCGATCCTCGACCTCGCGAAGTTGATGATCGAGGTCTCGGGCAGCAGGAGCAAGATCCGCTTCGTCACCAAGGAGCAGGTCTACGGCACGAGCTACGAGGACATCGCGCGTCGTGTCCCGGACGCGACCCGCATGCGCACGGTGCTCGGGGTGAAGGCCGGGGTTCCGCTGCGCGCTGGCCTCGCGAAGACCATCAACTGGTTCCGCCGCACCATGCGCGACGCCTGAGACGATCGAATGCCGCGTGACCTCGTCGCTCGAGCAATCACCGCTACGGTCGCCGTAGCGACCCCCGTCTACTTGGCTGGCTGCAGCCTCTATCACGCCGCGCCGCTGCCCGCGGCCGGGGTACCGCTGCGGAGCAGCATGCCGTCGGCGCGAAGGCTGAGCAGTGACGTCGAGGCCGTTGCCAACCCGCTGGTCATCCCTCGATCGGTCGACGTCACTGACGGCCTCGACCCGGACGAGGCGGCCGTGCTGGCTCTCGTGCTCAACCCGGATCTGATCGCCGCACGCGACGCGCACGGCGAGGCGAGCGCACAGCTGGTACAAGCAGGTCTGCTCCCCAACCCGGCGCTCGGAGCCGAGGTCGCACAGCCTTACGGATCGGAGGCTACCGGACTTGTCACCGCGCTGAACTTCGGTCTTTCGATCGATGTCCGAACGATCCTGACGCTTCCGGCACGTCGGGAGGTCGCGCGCGAGAATCTTGCAGAGGTTGACCTCGGCATCGCGTGGCAGGAATGGCAGGTTGCCCAGAACGCCCGCCTGCTCGCCACCCGCCTCGCGTGGCTCGAGCGACGCCTGCGCCTTCTCGAGGACGAGATCGCGCTCGAGCGCGACACTACCGATGCGCTCGAGCACGCGGTTGCGAACGGCGACGCGACGATCGCGGCGCTCGGGGTCGAGCGTGCCGCGCTCGAGGGATTTCGCAGACAACGCGACGACCTCGAGCAGGTCGCAGCGCAGACGCGCGCAGACCTGCTCGGCGTCCTGGGCGAGCCCTCGGGACTGGACGCCGGCGTGCGCATCGCCCCTGTGAGCCCGCTCGCAGCGCCGCCGCCTGCGGTCGACGAGATCCTGACGAGGTGCCTGTCGCGCCGCCTGGACATCGAAGGCTTGCGACGCGGCTACGACGCACAGGAGGCCCGTTTGCGACAAGCCGTCATCGAGCAGCTGCCCGATCTTTCGATCGGGGTTGCGCGACAGCGCAACGAGAGTTCGGTCGACTTCCTGGGCGGGCTGGTGAACGTCGGCGTCCCGGTCTTCGACCGCAATCAGGCGCAGGTCGCCCTGGAGAGTGCGACGCGAGAGCGTCTGCGCCACGAGTATGAAGCTCGCGTGGTCGCGACGCGGGCGAGCCTCGATGCGCTCACCCGCGTCGGGCAGGTGATCGCTCGGCGCCTGCCCGAGGTCACGGCCTCCATCACTCCGCTCCGCCGGATCGAGGAGACGGAGGCCGACGCGGCCGACCGGGGGGACGTCGACCGACTCGTCTACCAGACGGTGCGCACCTCGCTGGTCGAGCAGCGCCTGCAGGAGGCGCTGCTCGCGCAGGGACTCGCGGAAACCTGGGTCGGGATCGGCACGGCGTGCGGGGACGCGTCGATCTCCTCTCGGCCGGGCGAGGTGTCAGCGTGACGGCCGACTCGAGACGTGACGGGCAGCGTGCATCCGGTCACGAGGCGATGGCGCTCCTGCTCGCGTTGCTTCCAATCCTCGGCTGTCGAAGCGATGCGACTCCAGCCGGTACGAGCCAGCCTGTCGTTGCGACGGTGGCGACCGCGACCGTCGCCCGCGCTGCGATCGCCACGACCATCGCGACGGTCGGCACTGCCGAGTTCGATCCCGAGCACCTTGTCGCGACCAACCTGGTGCGAGCCGGACAGGTGATCGACGTCGCGACGGTCGCTGGTCAGGCCGTGCGGAAGGGCGACGTTCTGCTCAGCGTCGGCCCCGTGCCGGCGGGCTCCCTCGACGCGCAGAAGGCACGCATCGACGTCGACTTCGCGCAACGCGAGCTCGTGAGAACGCGGCGCCTGCTCGGCGAGAAGCTCGCGACCAACCAGGACCTGCAGAACGCCGAGAAGCAGCTCGCATCGAACCGGGCCGTGCTCGCTGCTCTGGGGGCAGCCGACGGCGGGGCGCCCACGCTGGTGCGCGCCCCCAGCGACGGCATCGTTGCCCAGGTTCTCGTGCGGCCTGGCGCGCTGGTGCAAGCCGGACAGGAGGCGGTGACCCTCGCGGTGCATCGCGCGATGCTCGTACGTGCGGGGTTCGAGGTCGAAGACGTGCCGCGACTCGCGGAAGGTGCCCCAATCGAGTTGCTGCCGGTCTACGCGGCCCCGGGTACGCCGCCAGTGACGGCGCGGCTCTCGCGCCTGCACGCCATCGCTGACCCGACGACGCAGCTCGTCGAGGCGATCATCCAGCTCCCGGAGCCGCCGACCTGGCTCGTTGCCGGCATGCGCCTTCACGTCCAAGCTCAGGTCGCAAGTGCACGCGAGGCGCTCTGCCTGCCGCGAGATGCCATCGTCGAACGCGACGGCCAGCCGGGAGCGTTCGTGGTCGGCGACGACGACGAGGCACGCTGGCGACCGGTGAGTCTGGGGATCAGCGACTCCGATCGCATTCAGGTCGTGAGCGGACTCGCCGATGGCGACGTCGTCGTGACGACTGGTCGAACGTCGCTCGCGGACGGAATGCCGGTACGCGTTCGCGCCGGCGACGAGCGCGGCGGCACGTGACCCCGTCGACCTGGATCGAGCGCCACCGACGCTCGATCCTCGCCCTGTTCGTGCTCGCCGCGATCGCCGGGCTCGGCATGTCCGTGCGCCTTCCGGTGGGCTTGTTCCCGCGCACGACCTTCCCCCGCGTGGTGGTGTCGGTCGATGCCGGGGATCGGCCGGCGGACCGAATGGCCCTCGAGGTCACGCGCCCCCTCGAGGAGACCGTGCGCGGCATTCCGGGGCTCCGCTCCATACGCTCCACGACGAGCCGCGGAAGCTCCGAGATCTCGATCAACTTCGACTGGGGAATCGACATGATCGCGGCCACGCTGGAGGTACACGCCGCCATCTCCCAGATCCTGAAGGTCCTGCCCCCGGAGACCTCGTTCGAGGTCCGGCGCATGGATCCGACGATCTTCCCGATCATCGGCCTGAGCCTCACCTCTCACACGGAAACGGTGGTGAGTCTCCGCAACTCGGCGCTGCTCGACATCGTCCCACTGCTTTCCTCGGTGCCCGGTGTGGCGCGGGTTGGGGTGCAAGGCGGCGAGACACGCGAGATCCAGGTCCGGGTCGATCCGGCACGCCTGGAAGCGTCCGGCATCTCGCTCGACGAGCTGACGCATGCGGTCGCCGCAGCGAACGTCGTCCGTGCGATCGGCCGGCTCGAGGAGAACGAGAAGCTCTACCTGCTTCTCGCCGACACACAGATCTCGTCGCTCGATGAGCTCCGCAGCGTCATCGTACGCCGGAGCGACGAAGGCGTGGTCCTGCTGGGCGACGTCGCGAACGTCGAGCAGGCGACCGAGCCGCAGTGGACACGCGTCACCGCCGATGGTCGCGATGCGGTGCTCGTGAGCGTGTATCAGCAACCGGAAGGAAACGCGCTCGAGATCGAACAAGGCGTGCGAGCAAGGCTCGGCGCGTACCTCGCAGCAGGGCATCCCGATGTCGCCGTGCACTGGTGGTACGACCAGACGAAGATCCTCGCCGCGTCCCTGAGCTCGCTGCGCGAGTCGATCCTGATCGGAGTGCTTCTCGCTGCGTTCGTACTCTGGGTTTTCCTGCGCGATCTCCGCGCGACGACGATCGCGGTATCCTGCGTCCCACTTGCGCTCGGCGGCACGCTGCTCGCGATGGCGGGCCTGGGCGACAGCCTGAACATCATGACGCTCGGCGGGATGGCGGCCGCGGTCGGTCTCGTCATCGACGACGCGATCGTGATCATCGAGCACATAGAAAGACGGCGTGTCGAGAGCGCCGGGGCAGTCCATGCGATCGCCGCGGCTGCCGAGCTGAGGACACCGCTCGTCGCATCATCGGCTGCGACGATCGGCATCCTGTTGCCGCTCGCCTACTTGACGGGGGTGACGGGCGTCTTCTTCCGCGCGCTCTCGACGACCATGGCGATCGCACTGATCCTGTCGCTCGGCATCGCCGCACTCGTCATCCCGGCGCTCGCCACGGATCGTCATCCCGGTTCCGCCGCCCATCCAGTACCGTCGCCTCGGCACGGGTCCAGGTGGGAGAAGTACCATCGCACCTTGCGATGGTACTTCTCCCACCGTCCGCTCGGCGGTACTGTGATCGCGCTGCTCCTGCTCGCGGGTGTGGCGGCAACTCGATTCGTTGCGGCTGGATTCCTTCCAGCGATGGACGAAGGCGGGTTCGTGCTCGACTACCGAACACCGCCCGGTACCTCGCTCGCCGAGACCGACCGCAGGCTGCGCGCCGTCGAACAGGTGCTGGTCGTGATTCCGGAGATCGATACCTATTCGCGTCGCACCGGCCTCGCCCTCGGAGGCGGTCTCACCGAGGCCAACGAGGGAGACTTCTTCGTTCGCCTCAAGGACCCGCCGCGACGACCGATCGAGGACGTCATGGACGAGGTCCGGACCCGCGTTGAGCACGAGGTTCCAGGCATCGACATCGAGCTCGCGCAGCTCCTCGAGGACGTGATCGGCGACTTGACGGCCGTTCCGCAGCCGATCGAGGTCAAGCTGCTTGGGCAGGATCCGACACGCCTGCAGGCTGAGGCGTCACGGGTTGCAGACGCGGTCAGCAGGGTTCCAGGAGTGGTCGACGTCCGCGATGGCGTCGTCCTCGCCGGAGACGGAATCGACATACGCGTCGACCGCACCAAGGCCGAGCTGCTGGGCGTCGACCCGGAGTCGGTTACGCGTGCGGCACGTACGCTGCTCGCGGGAGACGTCGTGACCACGGTCCAGAGGGGTCAGCAGATGGTTGGCATCCGCCTGTGGAGCGACCAGCACGTGCGGGCGCGCCTTGACCAGATCCTCTCGCTGCGGCTTCCCGGCGCCCAGGGGCCAGTTCGGCTGGGACGCGTCGCGACGCCCGAGTTCCACCCGGGGCAGGCACAGGTGACACGAGAGAATATGCAACCGATGGTCGCCGTCACGGGGCGCATCTCCGGCCGCGACCTCGGCTCGGTGATGAAAGAGGTGCGCGCCGCCGTCGCCGGCACTGCGCTACCCGCCGGCATACAGGTCGCGTACGGCGGACTTTACGACCAGCAGCAGCAGTCGTTCCGCGGGCTCGTAATGGTCCTCGCCGCAGCCACGCTGCTGGTGTTCCTCATCCTGCTCTACCTGTACGAGAGCTGGCGGGCGCCGCTCGCCATCCTCGGCGTCGCGGCGCTCGCGGGCTGCGGCACCATGCTCGGATTGCTCGCGACGCGCACGGAACTCGATGTCTCGTCCATGATGGGGCTCACGATGATCGTCGGCATCGCCGCCGAAGCGTCGATCTTCTACGTGAGCGAGTGGCAGCTTCTCTGCCACGAGATGGACGACGACGAGGCCCTGGTGAATGCAACGCTCAACCGGACGCGGCCCGTTCTGATGACTTCACTGGCGGCGATCCTGGCACTTCTGCCGCTCGCCGTCGGTCTCGGAGGTGCCTCGCTCTTGCGCCCACTCGCGATCGCGATCGAGCTCGGCCTCCTCGCGACCATCCCGTCGGTACTGCTCGCGCTGCCGATCTTCCTCGGGGGTGCGTCCGGCAACAGGGCATCGCCATGAGCCAGTGGGCCGAGAAGCTGCGCGCCCTCAAGGTCGAGGCGATCGCGCTCTATCTCGCGGCACGACATCCGGGCACCCCATGGTACGCAAAGTTGCTGGTTGCGTGCGTTGCCGCGTACGCGTTGAGCCCCATCGACCTGATCCCGGACTTCATTCCGCTGCTCGGCTATGCCGATGACGCGCTCCTGCTCCCGATCGGTATGGTGTTGGCGCGCTGGATGGTCCCGGGCGCCGTCATGCACGAATGCCGCACACAGGCGGAGTCGATGATGTCAGGAGCCCGCCCTACGAGCCGCATCGCCGCGACGCTCATCGTCTCCCTCTGGGTCGGATTCACGACGCTGGCGATGATCTACATCCTCCGGCTCGCGGCCTGACAGAGGACGTCCGGTTCCGGAGAGCCCGGGAGCGACATCGTACCGGCAGCTCGATACCGCGGGCCAGTCGGAATGCCCCATCACCGCTCGCATCACGTCGGCGACGTTCGGCCGCAGCAGGGTCACGTCAGACGCACCGCGCGGCCGAAAGCGCAGCGAGCGCTCCTGGCGCAGCAGGGCAACGGTGGGTCTACCGAGCGCAACCGACAGGTGAAGCGCACCCGTGTCCGGAGTGACGACGATGGTGGCCCGCGCAAGCAGCGCAGCGAAGGCGCGTAGGCCGCCGGGCGACACGACGGGGTGTCCCGACGCCTCCAGGCGGAGCGCGAGGTCCGCCTCCTCTGGGCCCGCGAACACCAGGTAGCGCGCATCACGTCGAGCGAGCTCCGACGCGAGCCTGATCCAGCACTCCGCAGGCCAGCGCTTGGCGAGGTGTCCACCGACGAACAGGGCGATGAACGGACGCACGGCTCCGTCACTGTAGACGCTCGTCGCTGCCAGGCGCGTCTCGGCTGCGACCACTTCGTGAGCCGACACCTCGTAGATCGGACGATCTGCGCACGATTGGCCCAGCTGGCGAGCGAACGCCGGGGCGGAGTCGTACACGTGATCGCCGCGTGCTGAATCGAGGCGCACCGTCAAGAACCGGTCGCCAGCACCGGTCCAGCCGATCCGGTGCCGGGCGCCCGCCAGTAGCGCGAAGAGAGGACCCGAGAACGAGCCCATGCCGCCGTCGACGGCGACGTCGAAGCGTCGACGGCGCAGCGTGCGGAACAGCCGAACGAACTCCCACGGCCGCGCGACGAACCGCCGCGACACCACGTGCACTGCACCGAGCGGCAAGTGCTCGAGCAGCGGCGCGGTCGTGTCGGCCGCGAGCATCTCGATGCTCGCGCCGGCGAAGCGCTCGGCGAGCGCGTGCACCAGCGGGGCGGTCATGAGCGTGTTTCCGATGCGGAAGTTGGGTCGCACGAGGAGGACGCGGGTGACGTCGCGTACCGCGTCGAGTGGCTCGTTGGCGCGCATCGGCATCGCGACGGCGAGCGCACGAGAGAAGCACCGCTTCGCGAGCTGCTCCATCTGCTTGCCGATCCGGCGGAGAAGCCGTGCGCGGCGAACTGTGGCGACGGGTCGCCGACCAGACCTCGCGAGCGCAGCTCGCCCCACCGGATCAGTCGCAGCCATGAATCCCGCTCGCTTCAGACCAGTGGCTCAGGGCGAGCAGCGACCAGACGGTCTTCTCGCGAGGGCCGCGGAAGAAGTCCGACGGCCGCGCGAGCCACGACGACAATCCGGGGACCGCGGCACGTACGGTCGCAGACCCGAGCAGGCGCTCACGGACGAGGCCGTCACCACGGTCCAGCAGCTCCCGGATGTGTCCGTAGGGGAAACCGCGCTTGCGCCTCCCCACGACGTCCGGGGGAACGTGTGGACGGGCCCAGCGACGCAGCACCTGCTTGGTGTTCGCCCGACCAGGCCACGGGCTCACGCGCTCCGTTGGCGCGAGCCCGAACACGAACTCGACCAGATCGCGATCGAGAAACGGCATGCGCAGCTCCGCCGAGGAATCCATCGCCGTCGAGTCGGCAAACGACAGGATGTTCTCGCTGAGGAACGTGCGGATCATCACTTCCTGGATGCGGTCGAGGTCGGCCGCATCGGCCGCGCACTCGTCGTAGAAACGATCGACCGTGCCAAGGTACGGCTCGGGCAGCTCCGCGCTTCCGAGAAGCACACAAACGTCCTCGATCCGCAGCGGGTGCTGAATCAGGTATCGCGCTGCCGCCGGCACCTGGGCAGGGCTCGCGCGACGCAGCAGGCGCAGCCGGTGCGCAGCTTTCTCGCCACCGAACATCTTGCTCTCGATCAACGGTTGGAGGATCGCTCGGGGCAACCACGAGCAGCGGTGAAGCGCGGCCAGCCGAAAGCGATCCTGACTCAGACGGTAGCCGCCGAGGATCTCGTCGCCGCCGTGCCCACACAGAAATACCGTCGCCTTCTCGCGCGCACCGTCGATCAGGAGCCAGGTTGCAAGGGCTGCGCCGTCGCCGAGCGGCTCGCTGAGCGACGAGAACGCGCGACCCATCGCCGCGAGTCTCTGCTCCGGTGTCACCAGGATCTCCCAGCTCGGCGCTCGTGGCGACAGCGGCGTGCCCGAACGTCGCGCCGCACCGCCGTCGGGCGCCATCGCGTAGGTGAAGGTAGCGACCTCACGCTGTTCGAGCGCGAGCGCGGCCTGGATGCCATGGCTGTCGATGCCGTCGCTCAGCAGCAGACCCGTGGGTACGTCGCTCACCAGGCACCTTCGAGCCGCCTGCCCGAGGAGGCTGCCGAACTCCTCGGTGAGATCGGCCCGCTTGCGCCCGGCGACAGATCGCCCACTGCGACGAAATCGCGGCATGTACCAGCGGCGCACCTCGACGCCGCGCGGGGTCGCCGTGAGGTAGTGGCCCGGCGCCAGCTTCTCGCATCCCTTCACCACCGTGCGAGGGGCGACCACGTAGCGCAACGTCAAGTATTCGACCATGGCCGCGCGATCGATCCGACGGGACGACCACGGGGCCTGGACGAGAGCCTGCAGGCTCGATGCGAATGCGAGCGCCGCGCGGGATCGGCACAAGAACAGCGGCTTCTCGCCAAACCGGTCGCGCGCGAGCCACAGGCGCCGTGCGGTGCGGTCGTAGAGCGCGAACGCCCACTGCCCGACCATCCTGTCGAGCGCTCCCACTCCCCAGCGTGCCCATGCATGCAGCAGGATCTCCGTATCGGTCGCCGAGCGAAGATCGGCTTGCCGGAGCCCGATCTCGTCGCGAAGCTCGGCGAAGTTGTAGATCTCCCCGTTGAAGCTCACGACGAAGCGTCCGCACGAGCTTTCCATCGGCTGGTGCCCCGCCGCCGAGAGATCAAGGATGGCCAGGCGACGGTGGCCGAGCGTCAGGGGCCCCTCGCTGCGGAGACCATGGTCGTCCGGTCCGCGCCGCTGCATGCGCGCGAGCATGGCCTCGACCACCGACGTGTCCTCGGACGCGTCGCCATCGAACCGAAAGACTCCCGCGATGCCGCACACGATTCACTCCTGGCGTTCGAGCTTCGCTGCGTGCCCGCCGCAACGACCGGCCGCCCCCGCGCGTCGAGCGACGACGCGCGGGGGCGACAGCAGACTTTCAAGCTAACGGCCTGCTCGTGAAGGAATCGTGAAGTGCGATCGTCGCCTCGGGCACGCGCCCTCATGGCGCGCGCCTGGCGAGCGGGCGAGGCCTCCTGCGACGTTGCGCTCGACCATCCTCGCTCGCTCCAGGGGTTGGTCGACCCGGAGCCCCCAGCCCATCAGTTCTCGACGCCGCCGTCGTTGGGATCGGTCGTGCCGTCGTTCACTTCGCCATCGGCCCCGCCGTCCTCGTCGGTGTTGCCGCCCTGCTGGGCGCACGGGTCCGGCTCACAGCTGCCCGGTCCCATGTCGATGCCTCCAGCCGCCACGCAGTCGGCCGGTAGCAGCGAGTCGCAGCCCTGCTGATCGGTCGTGTCGAGACAGCACTGAATGCCTCCAGGAGTCGTCGGATCGGACACCTCGCCCTCGAGCATGTCTTCGCCGTTCGCATCGCCGACCGTGAGGACCCGGCCGCGCGGGTCGACCGCGAGCGCCTGTGCGCGACCGTTGGGCGAGCTCGAGAAGGCCGCCCGCCCTGCTCCAGCCGCGTTGGTGTCGACAGTTCCCACCGGCTTGCCGCTCAGCCTGACGTCGTACCGTGTACTCGGGTGAAGATTCTTCACCTTGACGACGAGGCGCGTTCCGCGCGCCTGCCGAGCCGTCGCGGTGCCGCTCGTCGACCGCTGCCGAAAGCTGCCACTGGCGCCAGCGCCAGCCGCCGTCGCGCGGAGCGTTCCCTGAACATCGACGCTCGCCGCGGCCCACGCCGCTCTGACAGGTAGCATCGCCGTCAAGCCAAGGCTCAACGCGATCGCACCCGCGGCGCCCAACCGTCTCTGGATCGCAGTCATTGTCTTCTTCCTTTCCCGCGAGGTCCCTCACTGAGGCCTCGCCCAACAACGTGCCGGCGACAGTGCCGACGTCCCACCGCTACCAGCCAGTCGATGAACTCGACGTGAAGCGTGCAGAGATTTTTCGCCCGGGTCGCCCAGACGTCAGGCTCGGGTGCGGAACCGAAGCTCGGAGTACACGACGTTGCCGTTGGCTCCGACGGCGCCGAGCGAGAGGACGTAGCTCGTATCCGGGCGAAGCCATCCGCCCGAGAACGTGAAGCTCGACGCCGCGCCCGGAAGGTCCGCCTTGACTGCCGCCGGCACCGCGTCGTCCTCCAACTCGACCACGTAGCTGGCCGCACCGGCGACCGGCTGCCAAGAGACCGTCAGGTCCGCGACGGCGACGTCGCTCGCGTCGGCCACCGGTGCGGTGATCGTCGGCGGCGACAGAAGGGCGTGAGACACGATCGCCTCGCCGGTCAACTCTGAACCGTCGACAGTGCGACCCCGGAAGCGGTACGTACCTTCGGGGTACGCCGCCTCGACTTCTTCGAGCGACGGCTCGGGTGTTTCCATCGGCATCTTGGTGAGCCCGACGCCGCCGTTCTGCGCACGGATCTCATGCATCAGCTTGCCGCTGGGCCCGAAGATCGCGAGCCGCGTGAAGCCGACACCCGCGTCGACGACGATCACTGCCTCCGCGTCGTCATCGGTAGCGTTGTACTCGAGACGCACCTGCGCATGCTGCATCGGGACCGTGGACCTGGAGCCGCGGTCGACGGTGGGTACGGTATCGCGCCCGTCGCCGGTCCTCGCGGCTGAGGCATGAGCCAACAGCAGCACTGCCGCCGCGATCGGGAGAAGCGGGAGGGTCTTCGTGCGGGTCTTCGTCTCCATGAGAGCTGGCTCCAGGTGCTGCCCGTTCGTCATCGTCCGACCTTGAGAGCAGCATCGTTCTGACCGGCTTCATTGCCGGTGCGTTGGCGCTAGCAGCGCACGGATGAAGCATCGGTGAAGTCCGATCCGAGTCGGCTTCACGCTGGCTTCACGATCGTCCCGGTACGAAGGCTCGCGATGACGGTCGATCGGGATCCGCTCGTCGCACGACCGCACGGAGTCGCCGTGCTCCACCCGGCAGGGCTTGCAGCTCGGCGTTCGGTCGCACTCGGCGTGATCGCACTTCTTGCCGTGCTCTACCTGTCGAGGCTTGCCGGGTACCCGCTACAGGATCCCGACGAAGGACGTTACACGGAGATCCCGCGCGAGATGCTGGCGAGCGGTGACTGGATCACGCCCCGCCTCAACTACGTCGAGTACTTCGAGAAGCCTCCGCTGCTCTACTGGCTCGTCGGCGCGTCGCTCCGCGGGCTCGGTGCGACGGAGGGTGCCGCTCGCCTCGTGCCGGCTCTCGCCGCACTCGGCACGGTCGCGCTCACCTATGCCCTATCTCGCCGCCTTCTCGGGACGCGTGCGGCACTCCTCGCCGTCGTGATCCTCGCCACGACGCCGCTCTTCTACGTGTTCTCGCAGTTCGTCGTCATCGACATGCTCTTGACGTTTCTCCTCACGGCGTGCGTCGGAGCGATCTGGCTGCTGCGCGACGGATCGCCGAGCGAGACCGGATGGTGGCCGCTGATCGCGGCGAGCACCGCCGCACTTGCGGTGCTCGCGAAGGGCCTCATCGGCCTTGCGCTTCCTGGACTCGTTCTCCTGGTCGCCTCGCTCGTCGACAGGGACCGGCGCACGCTCGCCTCGTTGGCTCGGCCGGGACCGATCGTTTGCTTTCTCGCGATCGCGGCACCGTGGTTCGTCGTCATGGCGTTACGGCATCCGGAGTTCGTGCACGAGTTCTTCGTGCGCGAACATCTGCAACGCTTCGCGACCGATGAGGTCGGACACCCGGAAGGTCCGCTCTTCTACTTTCCCGTGTTGCTCGGTGGCGCTCTGCCTTGGACACTGCTCGCAACTGCGCTCGCGCTGACCCGTTCTGGCAGGGCCGCCTGGCGCACCATCGCGCGCGAGCGGCGGCGGTTCCTGCTCGTATGGATCACCACCGTCGTCGTGTTCTTCTCCGCAGCGCGGTCGAAGCTCGCGGGCTACGTCCTGCCGGCACTGCCGCCCACCGCGATGGTCCTCGCGGCGTGGCTCGACCGCGTCGACGACGACCGCATGCGGGATTGTCGCCTTCCCACGGCGGCGTGCGCGGGACTCCTGTTGCTCCTCGGATCGGTCCTGGTTCTGGCCGGCGGTGCGCTGCCCTATTTCGTTCCGTGGCTCCCCCGTGATGTCGTTCCGCCGACAGGCTCCGAGATGCCCCAGGTGCGGTTCGCCCTCCTGATGAGTGGCTGCGCGAGCCTGGCCGGAGGGGTCTGGACGCTACCTGTGACCGGCCGGGAGGCTCGGCCGCTCGCGACCAGCGTGGTCGCCATCGCTGCCAGCCTGACGCTCGTCCTGTACGCGCTCATCGGCGTCCGGGCGCTCGTGCCCAACTCGCGACGAGTCGCCGAAGCCGTTGCTCGCATTGCCCGCCCGGGCGACGCGATCGTACAGTATCGAACGCTCATGCAAGGTCTCCCTTTCTACCTGCACGACCGCGTGATCGAGGTGGGCGATCCGGGTGAAATCGCTCTCGGCGCGAAGCGCAGCCCCGAGCGTACTCGCTACTTCTGGGACGGAATCGACCAGCTCGCGCAGGCCTGGAGTTCCGAGCGCGGCGTCCTCGTCGCGACGACGCCTCACCACTTGCCTGAGCTCATGAGCCGACTGACGCCGACACCTCGGATCGTCGTCCACGACGGTCGCCGCGTGCTGCTGGCGAACCACGACACGCGATGAAGCTCCTCGTGATCGAGGACGACCAGGCACTCGGTCGCGCGCTCCGCTCGGGGCTCTCTTCCGCAGGCTTCGGCGTCGACGTCGCGACGACGCTCGGAGCGGCCACCAAGCTGCGTCGCGTCAACCGCTACGACCTCATCGCGCTCGATCTCGGGATGCCCGACGGAGACGGGATCGAGTTCCTCACCGACCTCCGCAAGTCGGCGAGCGCCACCCCTGTGATCGTGCTCACCGCGCGTGGCACCGTCACCGAGCGCGTCGATGGGCTCAATGCCGGAGCGGACGACTACCTCGCGAAGCCGTTCGCGCTGCCCGAGCTGGTCGCTCGCATCCGTGCGCTTCTGCGTCGGCCGGCGAGCAGTCTGCCGCCGACCCTGACATTCACCAACGTCGAGTACGATCCGGCGGCCTTCGTGGCACGTTGCGACGGACGCCTCCTCGGGCTCACCGTCAAGGAGATGGCCCTGCTCGAGTACCTGCTCACCCATCGCGACACCCTGGTGACGCGCACGATGCTTCTGGACCATTGCTGGGACGACGCCTACGACGGTCTCTCGAACCTTGTCGACGTACACATCGGTCACCTGCGACGGAAGCTCGAGACGGCGGGTGCCCGCTGTCGGATCCGCACCGTGCGCGGCGCTGGCTTCGTCTTCGAGGAAACGGAGTGACGTGGCGTGCGTCGCACCGGTAGCCTGCGTGTCCGGCTCACGATCGCGTTCATGGCGCTCGGCGGTGTCCTCGTGGTCGCAGCATCGCTTGGCGTCTCGCACCTCCTCGGGCGCGCCGTCTGGCGGCCCCTCGACGCCGCTCTCGAGGAGGAGGCCGACCAGCTCGTCGCGATTCTCCAGGAAGACGAGAACGAGGCGGCCGATCTCGACATCACGGAAGACGACAGCGACGACCTGCTCGCAGCGGTCACACGCATCGGTACCGAGAGAGATCTCGGTCCAGGCAAGTTCGTCGAGGTCACCGACGCTGCAGGCAACGTCCTCGCGGCGTACGGGAGCGAGCCGTCGGGCTACACGCACAGTGCGCAGAGCGCTGCGCACCGTCGCCGGTTCGAGTTCTTCTCTTCCGGAGACGACACCTACCGGATCGCGCACGTCATGGTGCCCGATGGTGGGTGGGTCGCGCTCGGCGTCGGAACCGATCGGCAGATGCAGAGCCTCGCGCGGGCACACGTCGGACTCGCGCTCGGCGCGCTCGCATTCCTGCTCGCGCTGGGCGCTGTTGCCTGGCACATCACCACCCGCGCGATCAGCGAGATCGATTCCGTCGCTGCAGACCTCGAAGCGCTCGAAGCGGACTCGCTCGATCGCAGGCTTGCGCCGGGAGCGACGGTGGAGATCGACCGGCTGGTCGCATCACTCAATCGGATGCTCGCTCGCCTCGATCGCGCGGTGTCGCATCTCCGTCGCTTCACTGCCGACGCTGCCCATGAGTTGCGTACCCCCGTCGCGGCTCTGAGGGCACGCATCGAGGCCGCCCTCTCCGGCGAGCTCACGATCGATGCACTCCGCGATGGTCTGCTCGATTCCCTCGAGCAGACCGAGCGTCTCTCGGTGCTCGCCGAGGATCTCCTTCTCATGAGCGCCGTCGAGGCCAGCGACTCGCTCGTGCAAGAGGACGTCGACCTCGCCGATCTGGTGCGTGAGGTCGGCGAGTTCTTCGAGCCGGTCGCGGAAGAACAGGGTCGAGCGCTCGTCGTCGCAGCTTCGCCGGGCCCGACGGTTCGCGGCTCGTCGAAGCTGCTGAAGCGCATGCTGATCAACCTCGTCGACAACGCCTTCCGTCACACTCCGCCGAGCAGCAGGATCGTTCTCGAGTGTCGCGCGTACGACGGCCTGATGCGACTTGTCGTCCGCGATGACGGCCCCGGCTTCGAGGCCGACGAAGCGCGGCTGTTTCGTCGCTTCGCCCGGGGTGCCAGCGAGCAGGCTGGTACAGGCCTCGGCCTCGCGCTCTGCCACGAGATCGCACGGAAGCACGGTGCGACGATCGATGTCGAGAGCTCTCGCGCGGCCGGGACCACCGTAACGGTTGATCTCGATGCCACGATCTGAGGATCCGGCGAGTCGACGCCAACAACGTGCCACTTTGCCTCCATCTCTCGCCACCGCATGCTGGCTCGCGGTCGCACGCACGCGAGCGCCCAATACGAGTCGCGACCGCTCGCGCGGGGTCGGCGGCGTCCTGGCGAGTCACTGTCGCCGCGGATGCTCGCGCTCGAGCTGTAGTGGCATCAGGAGTTGATCATGACCATCGCCGGCGCGGCGTTCGTCATCGGCATCGTCGTCGGTGGCGTGATCTTCCTCCTTGTGAGGTCGCGGTGACGGTCGAGCCAACGTACGAGGAGAGTCCCGCCGGCAGGCCCATCGCGGGTAAACGGGCTCCGAATTGTCCGTAGCGCTCGGGGACAACCAGCATGTCGAGCGCTGTCACGAGACCAATCCACAGGGGGACACGACCGCCATCGGTGCCTGGGTATCGATGTCACGCGTCGCTGGCCTCACGCGGGAGCGGAGCAGATTTCTCCCGCTGCCCCCGGGGCGATCGCGCGGCGAGTGTCTTCCGCTCGGCACCCGCGGCCGCGTGGCGACGGCAGCTTGCTGAAGGCCGCGTCGGCGGCGGACCTTGCGAGTGCTAGAGTTCGAGCATCTACGGAGCGCAACGGCTCGGCAGACGATGCCGGCCGGAGCGACGACCACACGCTGATGCTGCCCCGGAACTTCCACCTCGGGTCGCAACGCCGCGTCGCCGCCGTCGGGCTGTCCCCCGTCCTCGCCGAGCTCGCCGTCGCGGAGTCGGCGCAGGTCTACGAGCGCCTCGCGAGCTCGCCCGACGGGCTTTCCGAGGAGGAGGCGGAACGCCGCCTGCGGCTCCACGGACCGAACGTCGTCGCGGCGGAGCAGCGGCACGGACGCCTGCGCCTCCTGCTGCGTGCCCTGTCGAGCCCGCTGGTCCTCCTGCTGGCCGCTCTCGCGGCGATCTCGCTCGCCAGCGGCGATGCCGAGTCCGCCGCGGTGATGCTGCTGATGATCGTGCTCGGTGTCGCGCTGCGCTTCATGCAGGAGGCACGCGCGGGCGCCGCAGCCGAGAAGCTGCGCGCGATGATCCGGGTGACGGCGACTGTGCTGCGCGGGGGCCGGCTGGTCGAGGAGCCGCTGCTGCGCCTCGTGCCGGGCGACGTGGTGCACCTGTCGGCGGGCGACATGGTTCCGGCCGACGTGCGGATCCTGTCGTGCCGCGACCTCTTCCTCACGCAGGCGAGCCTGACCGGCGAGTCGCTGCCGGTGGAGAAGCACGCGACGGCGGTGCCGCTGGGGAGTCAGAGCACCCTCGAGGCGCCGAACCTGTGCTTCCTCGGCACCTCGGTCGAGAGCGGCACCGCGACCGCGATGGTCGTCGAGACGGGGGGCCGCACCTACCTCGGGACGATCGCGAGCACACTCGCCGGCGAGCCGGTGCCGACGAGCTTCGACCGCGGCGTCGCACGCTTCACCTGGCTCATGATCCGCTTCATCGCCGTCATGGTGCCGCTCGTCTTCGTGATCAACGGCCTCAGCCGCGGCAACTGGCACGAAGCCTTCTTCTTCGCGCTCGCGGTCGCGGTCGGGCTCACGCCCGAGATGCTGCCGATGATCGTCTCTGTCTGCCTGTCGCGCGGCGCGCTCGCGATGTCCGGCAAGAAGGTCATCGTCAAGCGCCTCGCCGCGATCCAGAATCTCGGCGCGATGGACGTCCTGTGCACCGACAAGACCGGCACCCTCACCCAGGACAGCGTGATCCTCGAGCGACACTGCGACGTCGCGGGAGCCGAGAGCGATCGCGTGCTGGTGCTGGCGTACCTGAACAGCCACTTCCAGACCGGTCTCAAGAACGTCCTGGACCGCGCGGTGCTCGCGCATCACGAGGTGCACCGCGAGGTCTCGATCCCGGACTGGCGCAAGGTCGACGAGCTGCCGTTCGACTTCCAGCGCCGTCTGATGTCCGTGATCGTCGAGACACCGGAGGGCACGCACCGGCTGGTCTGCAAGGGAGCCCCGGAGGAGGTCTTCCGGCGCTGCACGCGCTTCGAGGTCGACGGCGAGATCGCGCCCATCGACCCGTTGCTGCTCGAGGACCTGCGCGCGGAGCACGAGTCGCTGAGCCTGGACGGCTTCCGCGTGCTGGCGCTCGCCTGTCGCGACTTCGAGCCGCGCGGAGCCTACACCACGGCGGACGAGTCGGACCTGACGCTGGCGGGCTACGCGGCGTTCCTCGACCCGCCGAAGGAGACCGCGCTCGCCGCTCTGCAGGCGCTGCGCGAGCGCGGCATCGCGGTGAAGATCCTGACCGGTGACAACGAGCTCGTGAGCCGCAAGATCTGCCAGGCCGTCGGGCTCGTTGCCGACAACGTACTGCTCGGCAGCGAGGTCGAGAAGATGACCGATGCCGAGCTCGCCGCCGCAGCCGAGGCGGCGACCTTGTTCGCGCGCATGGCGCCCGGCCACAAGCAGCGTGTGATCCGCGTCCTGCAGCAGAAGGGGCACGTGGTCGGCTTCCTCGGCGACGGCATCAACGACTCGCCTGCGCTGCACGCCGCCGACGTCGGCATCTCGGTCGACACCGCGGTGGACGTCGCGAAGGAGGCGGCGGACATCATCCTGCTCGAGAAGAGCCTGCTGGTGGTCGACGACGGCGTGGTCGAGGGGCGCAAGGTGTTCTGCAACATCCTGAAGTACGTGCGCATGGGCGCGAGCTCGAACTTCGGCAACATGTTCAGCGTCCTCGGCGCGAGCGCGATCCTGCCGTTCGTCCCGATGGCGCCGCTGCAGATCCTCACCAACAACCTGCTCTACGACTTCTCGCAGGTGCCGATCCCGACCGACGACGTCGACCCCGAGCAGATCGCACGGCCGCGACCATGGTCGATGAGCGAACTGACGCGCTTCATCCTGTTCATCGGCCCGTGCAGCTCGATCTTCGACTACACGACCTACTTCATCATGCTCTACGTGTTCGGCTGCTGGGATCCGGCGCGTGCGGCGCTCTTCCACACCGGCTGGTTCGTCGAGTCGCTGCTCACGCAGACGCTCATCATCCACGTGATCCGCACCGACCGGATCCCGTTCCTGCAGAGCCGCGCCAGCCGGCCGCTGCTGCTGACGACGGCGGTGATCATGCTGGTCGGCGTCTGGCTGCCGTCGTCGCCGCTCGCACCGGCACTCGGGCTGACGCGCCTGCCGCCGCTCTACTGGCCGCTGCTCGCGCTGACCCTGATCGCGTACGTCGCGCTCACGCAGACCGTCAAGACATGGCTCCACCGTCGCAGCTGGATCTAGGGGGACGTCAAGTGCGCACGCGACGCGGAGATCCCGAGCGGGGCAGCCCGGAGGCGATACCGGCGGGAGCAGGCCTCACGGGGCTCAGCACCGACGAGGCCCAGCGCCGGCTCGAGCAGTTCGGCCCGAACGACGTGCCGGAGCGGCGCCGCCACCTGCTGCTCACCTTCGCCGGCAAGCTCTGGGGGCCGGTACCCTGGATGCTGGAGGCAACGATCGCCCTGCAGCTCGCGCTCGGCAAGCCCGACGAGGCGATCGTCATCGCAGCGCTGCTCGTCTTCAACGCAGTGCTGAGCTTCGCGCAGGAGTCGCGCGCCGACCGCGCGCTCGCGCTGCTCAAGCAGCGTCTGTCGGTGACTGCACGCGTGCTGCGCGACGGCCGCTGGCAGGTGCTCGGCGCCGAGCAGCTCGTCCCGGGGGACGTGATCCACTTCCGGCTCGGCGACCTGGTGCCCGCCGACCTGCGTCTGATCGATGGCGAGGTCCTGCTCGACCAATCGGCCCTCACCGGCGAGTCGCTCCCGGTGGAAGCGGCAGCGGGCGCCGACGTGTATTCCGGCGCCGTCGTGCGCCGAGGCGAGGCCACGGGCGAGGTCACGGCCACCGGCATCCACACCTACTTCGGCAAGACCGCCGAGCTCGTGCGCGTGGCGCAGGCCACGAGCCACCTCGCGCAGCTGATCGCTTCGATCGTGAAGGCCCTGATCGCGCTCGATGCCGTTCTGGTCCTCGCGCTGTTCGCGTATTCGACCATGACGGGTCTCCCCCTGCACGATCTGATCCCGTTCGCGCTCGTCCTCCTCGTCGCGTCGGTGCCGGTCGCGCTGCCGGCCACGTTCACCCTCGCAACGGCGTTCGGCGCGCAGGAGCTGGCAGGCCGAGGTGTGCTGGTCACGCGCTTGTCGGCGATCGAGGATGCGGCCGCGATGGACACGCTCGCGAGCGACAAGACCGGGACGCTGACGCAGAACCGCCTCGCCCTGGCCGCGCTGCGGCCGCGAGCCCCCCTGGGGGCAGACGCCCTCCTGCGGCTCGCGGCGCTCGCCAGCGACGAGGCGAGCCAGGACCCGATCGACCTGGCGCTCATCACCGCCGCGCGCGACCGCCACCTGCTCGATGACGCCCCTTCGCGGTCCGCGTTCCTGCCCTTCGATCCGCACACCAAGCGTACCGAAGCTCGGTTCACGGGCGCCGCGCCCCGGCGGGTGGTCAAGGGGGCACCTCCCGCGGTGGCCGCGCTGGTGCCGGGCGCGAGCATCGACGCCGAGGTCGAAGCGCTCGCGGCGGACGGCTGGCGCGTGCTCGCCGTGGCCGCGGGCGACGGCGACCGGCTCGAGCTCGCCGGCCTGGTCGCGCTGGAGGATCCCATCCGCCCGGATGCCCCGGCGCTGATCGAAAGCTTGCGCGCGCTCGGCATCCGCGTCGTGATGGTCACCGGCGACGGGGTGGGCACCGCCCGCAGCGTGGCGGCCAGGCTCGGGCTCGGGACGCGCGTCTGTCCGGCGCAGGCGCTGGCCGCGCCCGAGGGGGACCCCGCCGCCGACTGCGACGTGTTCGCGCACGTCCTCCCCGAGGACAAGTTCCGCCTCGTGCGCGGCCTGCAGCAGGCCGGGCACGTGGTCGGCATGACCGGCGACGGCGTCAACGACGCGCCCGCCCTCAAGCAGGCGGAGGTCGGCATGGCGGTCGCGAGCGCCACCGACGTCGCGAAGGCCGCCGCAAGCCTGGTCTTGACCGACCCGGGGCTCGGCGAGGTGATCGCCGCCGTCGAGACCAGCCGGCGGATCTACCGCCGCATGCTCACGTACACCTTGAACAAGATCGTCAAGACGCTGGAGATTGCCGTCTTCCTCGCCATAGGCGTGATGGCGACCGGCACGTTCGTGATCACCCCTCTGCTCATGGTGCTGCTGCTGTTCGCGAACGACTTCGTGACCATCTCGATCGCGACCGACAACGCACCCACCGCGTCCCGGCCGACGCGCTGGAACGTGCGCATGCTGGTCCTGACCGCGGGGGTGCTCGCCGGAGCGGTGCTCGTGCTCTCCTTCGGTCTCCTGTTCGTCGCCCGCAGCATCCTGCACGTGTCGCCCGGCGAGCTGCAGACGCTCGTCTTCCTGATGCTGGTCTTCAGCGGGCAGGGCGTCGTGTACCTGGTCCGCGAGCATGGCCATTTCTGGGCGTCCCGCCCGAGCCGAGCGTTGGTCGTCGCCTCGATCGCGGACATCGTGGTGGTCAGCGGACTCGCGATCAGCGGCACCCTCATGACCGCGGTCGCACCGGCGCTGGTGGCGGAGCTGCTCGGCATCGTCGCGGCCTACCTCGCCCTCGTCGATCTGGTGAAGGTGCGCCTGTTCCGGGTGCTGGCCTTCGGCTGACAGGCCGAGGCACCGCCCGGAGTGGTCAGGGGCACCCGCCTTGGCGCCGGCCGCCCGCACCGGTTCCCCTCGTCGGCAGGGGCGGGACGCCGTTCCGACCACCGGGAATCGTACCTCCCTGATTCTCGTCCTTGGGGACCCAACCCGGCCAGGGCTCCGCAGACGCCCCGCGGCGAACGGCACGCCCCTTGCGGTCAGTGCGGATGATTCAAGCGAGTGCGCGCCTCGCGCGCACGGGGAGAATTCTGATGCGTAGCTCGAAGGTCTGCTCTGCCGCTCTGGGGTTCGTCCTGCTCGCGGTCTCGTCTGCCGGTGCCGTGCCGTCGAACATGATGGGTGCTGCCAACGGGATGATGGCAGCCATCCAGGACGCGCTCGACGGCGGTCCGGGCACCGGTGGCCCCGGCTATGACAAGGGAGTTGCCTGCCTTCCCGGCGGAAGGCGCTTCATGGTCAGCAAGGTCGTCGGCGGCGAGCGCTGGATGGTGACCTGGGACGCGCGGATGGGGATGGGGCTCGGCGATCTGTCAGGAAACGTCGTGACCGAGGACGGTAGCGTCGTGTTCCTTCACTGCACGGTGACGGGCGTCACGGGGCCTGATCCCGAGCACGACTCGCTGCTCATGAGCTGCGACGCGGGCGACGCCGTCGTTGGATCATCCGGTTGGCGCCACTTCGACGACGTCGTCCTGCCGGCGACGTTCTTCCTGCCTTGAGACAGGTTGGTGCTTCGCTCGTCGCCGACGTATTCGAGATGTTTGGTCACCTGCGTAATGGGCGCCGCCGTGTCTTCCCGACGGCCGCCCCCATAGGCCGCGGTCAGGCGCGGCCTAGTGCACCGCCGTCGAGATGCGGTCAAGCATCCGACGATGGGAGCCAATGATTGCGCGGGCCGGTTTGGTCCAAGCGAACGGCGTGGGATTGCGATTCCAGGTTCGCATGAACGCGTCGAGATGCTCGCGCAGAGCACGCGTCGATGGGAAGTTCGTCACGCTGAGCGATTGCTTGCCGAGGATTCCGAAGAGTCCTTCGACCTGGTTGAGCCAAGAGGCACTGGTCGGCGTGTAGTGAAAGTGGACCTTCGGATGCCGGGCGAGCCAGGCGCGAACTTCCGGTGTCCCATGCGACGAGGAGTTCGGATAGCGACGCACGACTTTCCGCATGAACGAGAGGAAGTCGGCCCCCGTGTGACGGGCGCTCAGCCGGTGAGTGACTTTGCCGGTAGCCACTTCCAGCGCCGCGTAGAGATCGACGACGTCGTGGCGCTTGTAGTCGTGCGTGTGGCGCGCGGCGCGACCAGAGCGCAAGGGGAGCGGTTGCTGCGTGCGCTCCAGAGCCTGGATCGACGTCTTCTCGTCGACGCTGAGCACGACCGCATGCTGCGGAGGATTCAGGTACAGCCCGACAACGTCCTGCACCTTGGCGATGAACGCAGGATCCCGGCTGACCTTGTAGGTCCCCATGAGATCCGGCTTGAGATCGTTGCGCCGCAGAATGTCCGAGACGCAGCCTGCGCTAAGGCCGCCTTCCTTGCCCAAAAGGCGCGTCGTCCATCGTGTACGCCCGGCGGGTGGCGGCGACATTGCCATCCCGACCACGCGCTCGACCGTCGCGGAAGGCATGGCGTGATCCTTCCGCCCCGCCTTCGGTCGCGTCTGCAGCCCAGTGACACCCGACTCGACGAACCGTCGTCGAATTCGCGAGACGGCTTCCACGGTCAAGCGCAGGCGCTGCGCGATCTCCTGACCCGAGACTCCGTCCGCGCTCCACAGCACGACGTGCGCACGCCTCACGACACCAGCCGATTCAGAAGCGCGCGCCACGAGACTCTGCAGCTCGCGGCGCTGCTTCGGCGAGAGAGCGATCTCCAAGGTCTGACCCATCGCACCTTGGACGCCCTCTGGTCCAATTGATCCAATATGGCCTACGGTGCACTAGCAGGATGTTGAAAAGTGCGCCCGCACGGCGCGCTTTAGCTTGACAACGGGGCCTCTTCTTGGCATCGAAGA
>JAIEPK010000444.1 GCA_019749875.1 Candidatus Binatia bacterium
CGCGATCACCGCCCCGCCGCCGCCGGCGCCGGTCAGCTTCGCACCGCGCGCGCCCGCCGCGAGCGCCGCATCGACGATCGCGTCGAGCTCCGGCGTCGAGACGCCGCAGGCGCGCAGGAGCCCGTGGTTCATCGTCATCAGATCACCCAGCCGATGCCGATCGCCGGCCTCCAGCGCGACACGCGCCGCGCGCACCAGCTCGCCCACTGCCGCGAAGACCGGTCGATAGACCTCGGGCGCCGCGGCGGCGCGCTCGCGCAGGCTCCCGACGGTCTTCGCCGTCGCGTGCACCGTGCGCGACAGCACGACGACCAGCGGCAGGCTGCCGCCGGGCAAACGCAGGCGCTCGTGATGCGCCGGCGGTCCGGCCTGGAACCACAGTAGCCCGCCGTGCGTCGCGGCGGTGCTGTCGACGCCCGAGGGCGTGCCGTGGAAGAGGCGCTCGATGTCGTGCGCATGCACCGCGATCGTCTCCGGGGAGAGGTCGAGGTCCGCCGATACCGCCAGCGCCCGCAGCAGTGCGACCGCGAGCGCGGCCGAGCTGCCGAGACCCATTCCGATCGGCAGGTCGCCGGTGATGCGCACCCCGAAGCCCGTCTCCGGGAGCCCGAGCAGCCGGGCCGCGAGCTGTACTGCAGCAACCACGCGGTCGTCGAGCGCCGGCAGCTCGTCGCACGGCGTGATCGTCACCTCGACGCCGCGATCGAGGCCGGCGACGATCGCCGGCTGGCCGTGCACGACGACGTGCTCGCCGAGCAAGATGACCTTGCCGGCGCCGCGCCCCCTTCCCGCGCGCGCGATGGCCTGCGTCATCGGCGAGCTCCGCTCACGCGCCGCGGAACGCGCCGCTCGCCAGCAGCTGACGGGCGCGCTCGACCTTGATGTCGCCGGCGGCGATCAGCGCCTCGGCGACGGCCTCGACCTGCTCCGGCGTGGCGCCCGCCGCCGTCGCGACCGCGCGCGCGTGACGCGACATGTGGCCCTTCTGGATGCCCTCGGTGGCGAGTGCGCGTACCGCCGCGAAGTTCTGGGCGAGGCCGACCGCCGCGACGATGCCCGCGAGCTCGCGCGCAGCCGGCGCCCCGAGAAGCTTGAGCGCGAGTCGTGCACGCGGATTCCCGTCGACCGTCGCACCGACGGTGCCGACCGCGACCGGCAGCTCGATCCGGCCGCGCAGGACGTCGCCCTCGATGCGCCAGGTCGCGAGCGCGCCGTAGTGGCCGTCGCGTGCGGCGTAGGCGTGCGCACCGGCCTCGAGCGCGCGCCAGTCGTTGCCGGTCGCGAGCGCGACCGCGTCGATGCCGTTCATGATTCCCTTGTTGTGCGTCGCCGCACGGTACGGATCGACCTCGGCGAACAGGCTTGCGAGCTCCACCGCACGTGCGACCTCGGCGCCCGGACGATCCGCCATCGCCAGATCGTCGAAGCGGTACGCGACCGTCGCGCGTGCGCGACGGCGGTCGGTCAGATTCGACAGGATGCGCAGGTGCGGCGTTCCACCCGTGAGCTCGGCGAGAAGCGGTGCGGTCTTCTCGGCGATGGTGTTGATCGCATTGGCGCCCATCGCGTCGCCCACGTCGACCAGCAGGTGCACGACGAGGAAGTCCTGTCCCAGCGGAGCGCGCAGCACGCGTGCCTCGACGCCACGTGCACCGCCGCCACGTCGCGCCATGCCGGGCTCGACCTCGTCGATGCGTGCGCAGATCCGCGCCTCTTCGGCTGCGAGTCGCGCGCACGCCGCCTCCGGTTCCGGGACGTCGATGAGCTGAACTTGCGCGATCATCACCGACGGGTCGGCGTCGGCCTGGAAGCCGCCGGAGGGACGCGCGAGCCGCGCGGCGTTGCTGGCGGCCGCGATCACGGACGGCTCCTCGGTGACCATGGGAACCAGCACGTCGCGGCCATTGACGATGAAGTTGAGCGCGATGCCGAGCGGCAGCGCGTGGACGCCGATGGTGTTCTCGGTGAGGCGCGCCGCGGTCTCGAGCGGCAGCGGGGCGTCGGTCAGGAGCGCCGCGCGCTCGTCGTCGGTCAGCGCGGCGATGGTGGCGATCGTGCGCTGGCGTTCGGCGACGGAGAGCTGGTGGAAGCCGGGGATCCGCGATCGGCTGGGCGCGCTCATGCTCTCTGTTCTCGCGTCGTCATGCCTTGCGGCGTGTCGCGGGCGTGCTCGACAGGCGCTGCCAGGTGGCGAGCGTCGGTCCGAGCACCACCGGACGGCGGCGCAGCTCGGCGATGGTGCGGGCGCCGGTCAAGAGCATGGTCAGACGCAGGCCGCCGATCAGCTCGTCGATGAAGGCGCGGGCCGCGTCCAGCCCGCCGGCGCGGTACGCCTGATAGACCGGCAGTGCGGTGCCGGCGAGCGTCGCGCCGAGCGCGATCGCTTTCGCGACGTCGAGCCCGTCGCGCACGCCGCCGCTCGCGATGACCTGCAGGCCGAGCCCACGTACCTGCAGCAGGCTCGCCGCGGTGGGTACGCCCCAGTCGCGAAACAGCTCGCCCAACTTCGAGCCGCCCGGCGCGCGCAGCGCCTCGATCCGTACCCACGACGTGCCGCCGGCACCCGACACGTCGACGTGCTTGACGCCGGCCGCACGGAGCCGCAGCGCGACCGCGCGCGACACGCCGCAGCCGGTCTCCTTCGCGATCACGGGCACCGGCAGCTCGCGGCACAAGCGCCGAAACGCCTGCGTGCCGTTGCGGAAGTCGCGGTCGCCCTCCGGCTGGATCAGCTCCTGCGCGACGTTCAGGTGCAGGCAGAGCGCATCGGCCGCGATCTCGTCGATCAGCGGCTTCAGGTCGTCGGCCGACATCGTGCGCGCCTGCGCGAGACCGATGTTCGCGAGCAGCGCGGTGGTGGGCGCGAACTCGCGGATGCTGTACGTCCACGCACTGTCCGGACGCTTCTGCATCGCGCGCTGGCTGCCGAGGCCGAAGGCGATGCGCTTCTCCTCCGCCACGGTGGCGAGATCGCGATTGACGGCGAAGGCCTCGGCGGTCCCGCCGGTCATGCCCGTGATCACCAGCGGGGCCGCGAGCTCCTTGCCGAGCCAGCGCACGCGGCAGTCGACGTCGTCGAGCGCGAGATCGGGCAGCGCATCGTGGACGAAGTCGACCTCCTCGAAGAGCGTCGTCTTCCGCGCGGCCTCGACGTCCTCGCGCGCGCACAGGTCGAGATGCGACTGCTTGCGCGCGGCGAGGTCGTCCGCCGGCCCCTGCGCAGCACCTGCCGTTCGTCGCTTCACGCCACCACCTCACACGCCGCGCCGCGCGGCTCCAGATCGACGTCGAGAGGAAAAAGGCCGCTCTCGCTCCAGCGCCCGCGGAGCGCAGGGCGCTGCTCGCGCGTCACGATCGCGATCGCGCAGTCGCCGCCGCCGGCACCCGACGGCTTGCCGGCGCAGCCTGGCTGCGCCGCGGCGAGTACACAGGCCCGTCGCAGCTCGGGCGTGTACACGCGCAATCCGGCGATCGCTCCGAGGCGCGACAGCAGGCGTCCCGCGAGCCGCGTTGCGCGGAGCACGGTCGCCGCATCGTGCGTGCGACAGCCATCGCGGAAGATCTCGGTTGCGGCACGCATCCCGCCCGCCCAGGCGCGCAGCACGTGGCCCTGCGGACCAGCGAACGCGGCTCGGTAGCGGGCGACGCGCGGACCGGTCGCACACGACCGACCGGTGGCCACCACGTCGAGCGCGAGCGTCGCCGGCAGCTCGAGCTGCGCCCAGCGCAGCTCCGCGATCCTGGCGCGCGCCGCCGCCGCGCCGACGGACGCGGGCACGTCCCCGCCGTCGAGGCCGTCGATCCAGACGAGCCCGCCCGCACTCGAGGCGACGACGTCCGCTCCGGATCCGCCTCCTTGTGCGAGCCGGTGCGCGTAGAGTGCGGTCGCGACGCGCGTGCGAGTGCTCTCCATCGGGGACTCCGCCGGGCAGGCGATCCGCTGCACCGCACTCACCGTCGCGGCCGTGACCGCAGCGCTGCCGCCGAGCCCGGTCTTGGTCGCGCCGGGATCGAGATCGCTCGCGGTCGCGATTTCGAGGTCGGTCCCGCGGAGCGCGAACACGCGTGCCGCGACCATGGCCGCTGCTGCGACGAAGCGCGCTTCGGCCGGTACGTCATCGATCTGCTCGGCGTCGAGCGGACGGCGGAGGGTAGTCCCGGCGAGCTGCAGACGGAGCTCGCCGGCGCCGGAAAGCGCACGAACGCGCGTTTCGAGGCGGCGGGTGACGGTCGCAACCACCGCTGGGCCGCCCTCGACGACGCCGTACTCGCCGACCACGAACACCTTCCCGGGGGCCGACGCGATCACCTCCACGGCGCCTCGCCCCGCTGCATCGCGACGCCTGGCCCGCTCCCCGAGCGCAGCACGCGCAGCACCCCGGGCACGGCACGGAGGCGCGCCGCGACCGTGTCCGCGTCGTCGGGGCGGCACAGCACCTTCACCTGGGGACCGGCATCGATGGTGAACCAGGCGCCGATGCCCTCGTCCCGCAGCGCGTGGACGGCGTCCATGGCGGCCATCGTCGCCGGCGTCCAGAACACCACCGGAGGACGCGCGGCGAAGCCGGTCGCATGCATGCGCAAGCAGTTCTCTTCGGCGATGCGTCCGATCTCGGGCAGATCGCGCGCCGCGATCGCCGCCCGCATCGCGCGCAGGTCGTCGTCCTGTGCCGCGAGCCATCCGGGGTACAGCGGGGACGTCGCGGCGACGTGGCGCATCGCATCCCGCGACGGATGGCGCTTCATGCCCTCGCTGGTGATCGCCACCATGAGCGCAAGCGGCCACTGGTCTTCGGGCAGGATCTGTTTCGCCACCGAATCGCTGCCGTCGGCGGCCTCGCCGCGGTGCCACTCGACCAGCCCGCCGTACACGGATCGGGCCGCCGATCCGGAGCCGCGGCGTGCCAACGCCGACAGCTCCTCGTGCGATACCCGGCGTCCGAGGGCCGAGAGCGCGGCGGCGGTGACGGCGCAGTAGATGGCCGCCGACGAAGCGAGACCCGCACCGACCGGGAAGTTGGCCTCGACCATCGTTGCCAGCGACGGTCCACCCTCCCCCGCGAGGAGATCGAGGAAGGCGGCCATGTTCGCGGCCGCCGTCCCTTCGACCGGCCGGCCGTCCTGAACGAAGCGGGGGCCATCGGCAAGCCTGCGACCAACCGTCGCGGTTGCACGCAGGCCGGCAAGGGTCAGCGAGATGCTCCCGACGGCCGGAAGGTTGAGGCGCTCGTCGCGCTTCCCCCAGTACTTCACCAGCGCGACGTTGGCGTGCGCAACGGCCACGGACGAGGCGTCGGCGTCGAACGGCTTCTCTGCTTCCGGCATCCCCGCGTCGTCCTCGTCTCGCCCCGCCCGCGGAGCGATGTGGTCATGGGGGTAGCGAGTCGCCGACGGTGGCGCCACCCGGACGGGGGCGCGGCGGGTGCCGCACGCGCTGCTACAGCGTCGAGAAAAGCGCGCTGAGCGTCATTCGCGTAACGCTCGAAGCGTTCGTGGCCCCGCGTCGACGCTGGAAAACCCCTGTGTTTGCGGCGCATGCACGGGGCATGTCGATTGCTTTCACCGACCCGCGTGCGGGCTTGCCGTGGCGTTTGAAGAAACAGGCGACACGGCACGTCCAGAAGGCGAGCCGCTCGGGCGAGCGGATCAGGAGGCAATTTTCATCATGTCGAAGAACACCGGTTTGTCGATCCGGGACATGCGCAACCGCCTGTCGATGACCCAGGAAGAATTCGCGCACGCGCTGGGTATCACGGTGAGCACGGTCAATCGCTGGGAGAACGGGCACTCGGAGCCGAGCAAGCTGGCGCGTGCGACGATCACGCGGCTTGCGGGCAATCACGGCATCTTCGTCGAGCCGACCCCGCGCGATCAACCCAGCATCATGCGCTGACGGGAGTGTTCAGGCGGGCAGCATCGCGTGCGCGGCCGACGGGACGTCGGCGCGCTCGTCGAATGCGGCCCTCGCCTGCCAGCCGAGGATGGCGCCGAGCGTGACCAACGAGTCTTCGTTCAGGAGCAGCAGCGCGACGTCGCGCTCCGTGACCTGCGGTTCCATTGCGCGCGAAGCTAAGGCTCCTCGCAGGCGCGTCAAGTGCAGAGGGAACCGCCGTGCGTCTTCGGTACTGCCCGTCGCGCGCCCGAGCGCGCTCAGCGCGGGCGTCGCGAGCTGGTGACCCGGCGCCGTGCGGTGCCGGTCGCCGCGGGAGCGGCGCCGCGCCTGCCGATGCGACGCTCCACCAGAGCATCGGCTCGCGCGAGCAGCCGCTCGTCCTTGGTGTGCTTCTCGATCATGTAGCTCATGTCGCTCAGGTCGTGGATCAACATCTTGACGGCCTGATCCCGCCAGCCGGGATCCTGGACGACCTGGAGGAGGTCGACGACGACGTCTTCCAGCTCCGAGCTCTCGAGGTCCACCGCCATCTCGAACGCGCGTTCGCGTGTGATGCCGCGTCTGAGCTCGCGTCGATACCCGGCGAGCAGCGAGCGCAGGCGGATCCCCGTCGAGGTATCGAAAAGCACCTTGGTCTCGCCGCCGAGCTCGGGATCGTTCCGCAGGATGCACTCGACGAGCATCAGCGCCCCGCAGTGCGCGGCCTCGTGTCTGGCCATGTGAAACCAGAACTGGCGGAGCTCGGGGTCGTCCCCGAAGACGCGGACGAAATCGGCATAGAGCGCCATCGTCTTTCGCTCGAGCTCGAGGGCCACTTCGAGCACGTCGGGAATCGTCGTCCGGCGCACGGAACGCTGCATGGCGGACCCGTCTTAGCAGGATGGCCCGCGGTGCGGAAAGGCCGCGGACGCAGTCGCCTGCGCCGTCTGGTAGCCGTGACCACATGAGATCGGTCGAGCGTGACCAGGAGTTCGCCGAGTTGCTGTCGGCCGTCATCGAGCGCCACGCGGTTGCGAGCCGCTTGCAGCGCACGGCAACGCTCGCGGAAGAAATCCTTGCCGCGGCGATGCGGGTCGGTGACGGTGTACGGCGCGCGTTGCGCGAAGGGGCGACCGAGCGCCCGAGCGCGCAGGAGTGCGACGAGCTCGCCGACCTCGCGAAGCGTCTCGAAGACGCGACCGACGCGCTGCTCGCGGAACCGCTTGCGGCCGAGTTGCGCCGTGCGATCGCTCACGGCGACATGATCGAGTCGGCGCGCCTCGCTCTCGATCTCTTTGCCGGGCTCGACCGTCCGGCGACCCTGCCGGCACGGCTCTACGCGGGAGTCGTCGCTCGTCGGCGATCGCGCAGCGGGGAGACGCTCGTACACCCTGCCGCGCTGGCGGAGCAGATCGCCGCCCGGAATCGCGATGGGATCGGTCCAGCTTCGGGGGACGACGCCGACGAGGCATCGTTGCCCGAGCCCATTGCGCTCGCACCGTCCCTCGCGGGGTGCGGCAGTGAGATCGCGTTGGTACGCGAGTCGGCAGAGCTCCGGGACGCACTCGTCGAGGACACCGCGTCGGGTGACTTGCTCGTCTTCAGCCGTCGCGTCCCCGGGCCCTTCTCCGTAGCCGTCGCCATCGACCCGGAGGACGAGTGGTGGGTCGCCTCGACCTTCCGCTACGCGGACTATCGCGAGCAGCTGTCCGCAGCGCTCAGCGCATCGGGGATCACGGTCGAGCTCGTGGGCTGAGCGGCGACCGAGCCAGCGTCAGGGCGCGTCGCTTCCGAGGGTGAACTGCCCGCGACCGTCGAGATCGGCCGGGGTGACGAAGTACGAGCCGTCGGTCGTGACGTTCCAGACCCCGCGGGCGGCTTCTTCGTCACCGCCGTTTGCTGCACCGGCGATCCCACCCACTTCCGCGCCGACGATGCCGACTGCGAGCTTGACGGGGAAGAACACGGCGTTGATCAGCATCGAACCCAAGCTCAGGTTCGCGCTCACGGCCCGATTCCAAGGCGCCGGCGCGATCGGCCGATTCGCCGAGAATGCATCCTGCTCGGCGGGGGTCTCTTCGAGTCCCGTCGGGGCGCCGTAAGCCGAAAAGGTGCTGTCCTCCGTGGAGTCGGGGACCGGGTTGCCCTGCGCGTGGACGGCAGACGACACGAGCAGCATCGTCAAACCTGCCAGCGCCGCCGTCCGCATTCCCCCCCGCGACCAACCGTGCTTGCCCATCGCACACCCCCTCCGTCTCGATATCGTCACCCTATCACGATCCGTTAGCCGAAGCACCCGAATCGGCGGGTGCTTCCAGCGATTCGTCAGGGGGCGCGTCACCCTGCCGGAAGGCGGCGAGCTCCTGCTTCACCATGGCGAGAGCAGCGATCATCGAAGGATTGCCGACGCGCTTGCCGTTCACGAAGTAGGTCGGCGTGCCGTGGATCCGGACCTGTTTGCCGAGCTTCTTGTCCGCCGCCACCGCGAACGCCCCTCTTGCCGAAGCATAGTCCGCCTCGAAGCGCGGCATGTCGAGCCCGAGCTGCTCTGCGAATCCGCGCAGCACCTCTGGGGAAAACGTCGTCTGTTCGGAGCCGTAGAGCAGGTCGTGCATTTCCCAGAACTTGCCCTGCTGCTGCGCGGCCCAGGCGGCGCGGGCGGCTTCCTGCGCCATGCTGTGCTTGCCGATCGGATAGTGCTTGAAGACGAACTGGACCTGACCGGGAAACTTCCTGATCAGCTGGTCGGAGAAGCCGGCGTTCGCCTTGCAGAAGGGGCACTGGAAGTCGGCGAACTCGACCACCGTCACGGGCGCGGACGGGGCTCCCTTGCGAGGGGCCGATTCGAGCGGAATCGCCACGATAGCTTGCCGATCGTCACCCGGCGGCGGGGCAGGCTCGGCGTCTGCGGCTGCCGTCGGTGCGGCTGCGCCATCGACCGCGCGCGGCGGTTCTGCGGTGTTCGTCGGCCGTGCCTTCGCGAGGGTCGTCTGGAGGCTCTCGAGCGTCGCCTGCATCCGGGCCTGTGCGCTCTTCAGCTCGGCGACCTCTTGGCGAAGTGCTTCGAGGTCACGCCGGCTCGCGTCGTCGCCGCAGCCGGCGCCCGCGGTGATGGCCAAGGTGCCGAGGATGAGTGTGATCCAGTAAGGGAAGCGAACATGAGCCACGCGGATGAATCTCCTCTCGCCGATGGACTGCGCCAAGTTCGCATGACCCTGAGGGCGCTTCAAACCGGCGCCGGCCTCGGAAGGGTCGCATGACGCTGTTTGCACGGTGTTTTCTGCTCGTCTTCTGCCAGCTCGGCGTCGGTGGCCTGCTGTCGCTCGCGGTGCCGCCGTTTCACGACCTCGAGCGAGGCTTCTACAAGTCCAGCGCCGGCGTGTTCCTGAGTGCGGCGCTCACGGGTGGTCTCGGCACCGCCTGGCTCTGGCTCACGCGCGACGCAAGCGGGGTCGGCACGCTCGAGGTCTTGCTCTGGATTCTGTTCGTCGTGCTGTTCGCGCTCTATGTCGCCACCCTGTGGGGTGAGGCAATGGCGGTCCGCGCGCGGCTGTACGCGGCCTCGCTGCTGACGGGCGCGGCCGCCCTGGCTGCGAGCGCGTGGAGTCTGTTTCCGAATACCGGCTTCGTCCTGCACGTGCTCGCGACGTTCACGACGCTGGTCTCGGCAGCGACCCTCGGTGCCGTCACGACCGGGATGCTGATCGGCCACTGGTACTTGATCGATCCCGGCATGCAGATCGAACCGTTCCACCGCTGCTTCCGCTACTTCGTGGGCACGCTGTGGGCCGAGATCGCGAGCATCGTTGCGGTCCTCGCGGCCTTGCTGGTGATCGGCGTGCCCGCGGATCGCGATCCGCTGCAGACCCACCTGGAGCTGCTGTTGTTGCGCGTCGCTCTGGGGCCGGTCGCGGCGCTGGCGATGTCGGTGATGATCCGCCGAGTGCTCGCGATCCCGCAGACGATGGCCGCGACCGGTCTCTTCTACATCGCGACGCTCGCCGTTCTCGTGGGCGAGCTGCTCGGTCGCTACTTCACGTTCCGGACGGGTCTTCCGCTGTGACGGCTGCGGGCACGGGGAAGATCTTCGTCACGCGCAGCCCGCGTGACGTCCAGCCGACGTCGTAGCCGACCGCCATCCCCTCCCGCAGCTCGAACCAACCCGTACCGTCGCGCGGGGCGAGCACCACCATGTGCTCACGCTCGAACGGGATCTCGCGGCCGGTCTGCTCGCTGCGAACCACGCCGCGTCCCCCGCCACGGGCGAGCCTGATCAACGTGCCGCGATAAAACGGCTCGACCGGTGGGCTCTTGCCGCTCGGTTCGGAAAGGTCGTCGACGTCGTCAGCGGATGGCACCGCCGACCGCCTCCTGCGCGACCCGATCGAGAACGTCCGTGCCGACGCGCGCCACGAATTCCGCAAAGCGCTCGTCGGGCTGGCGTTGCTCGCCGTAGTAGCGCGCGAGAGCCACGATCGCCCGGGGCGCGTCGTTCTCGGCGAAGCGGCCGAACAGGCGGCGACCAATGAAGGTCTTGCCCTCGCCCACCGCCCCGCCGACCAGCAGGGAGTAGTGCGGCAGCTCGATGCCGTGCTCGTCCTTGACCATCATCCCGGTGAGGCCGACGTCCGCAATGTGATGCTGGCCGCACGAGTTCGGGCAGCCGCTGATCTTGACGTGGAACTGACCGAGCCCGGTGCCGTCGAAGCCCGCTTCTGAGAGATGGCTTCGAATGCGGTCGCCGACGCCCATGGAGCGCGTGACCGCAAGGCTGCAGTAGTCCGATCCGGGGCACGTCACGACGTCCGTGAGGTGCATTGCGCCACCGTCGGCGAGCCCCAGGTGGACGAGCTCCGCATGGAACGCCGGCAGTGCGCTCCGGTGGACCGACTGAAAGACCAAGTTTTGGTCGTTGGTCGCCCGCGTGGTGCCGTCGCCGTATTGACGCGCGAGGCGCGCGAGCGCGCGCAGCTCGTCGGCCGTGACGTCGCCGAGCGGCAACGCGACCACGGCCGAGACATGCGACGCGTCACGTTGTGCCCGCACGTTGGTTCGTGCCCACGCTTCGTAGCCGGCTCGCGCCGCCACGGGATCCGTTGCCTGCCCCGGACGCGGAGAGCGGTGAGCGCTCACCGCCGCGAGGACTTCCTCGCGCAACGTTGTGCCGCGCTCTGCGGCGACCCGCTCGCACTCGCTCGCGACCATCTGTCGGAAACGCTCGGTCCCGACCTTCTTCACCAGGAACTTGAGCCGGGCCTTGTGGCGCAGCTTGCGCTCTCCGGAGCGATGCTGGATCCGCACGATCGCCTCGCAGGCGATGAGCACGTCGTCGGCCGGAACGAAGTCGAGGACCTTCACGGCCAGGAACGGCGCTGCGCCGAGGCCACCGCCGGCCCATACGGAGAAGCCGGGCTTGCCGCCCTTGGTCGTGGCGTAGAGTCCGATGTCGTTGATCGTGCCCTGTGCGCAATCGAGCGGGCAGCTCTCGACCGCGATCTTGAACTTGCGCGGCAGGGTGAGGTTCAGCGGGTTGAACAGGAACCAGTCGTGGATCGCCATCGCGTGCGGCGTGACGTCGAACGGCGCATCGGGCGACACGCCGGCGAACGGACAGGCGGTGACGTTGCGTACGCTGTCGGAGCAAGCGCCGCGCGTGGTGATGCCGACGCGCTCGAGGCGCTCGTACATCTCGCCGGTCTTCTCGAGCGGCACCCAGTGGATCTGGACGTCCTGACGCGTCGTCACGTGCGTCACGCCGCGACCGTAGTCGTCGGTGATCGCGGCGAGCACGTCCATCTGGTCCGCCGTCATGAGCCCCGCCGGGATCTTGATCCGCTGCATGTAGCTCGTGTGATCGAGCTGGTAGTACAGACCGTACGACAGACGGATCGGGCGGAACTGCGCGTCGTTGAGCTCACCGCGCTTGTAGGCCTGCACGCGGCCCACGTGCAGCTCGCGCGCCGAATCGAACATCTCTTTGGTCGGCTTCATGAGTGCTCCCGATCGATAACAAGCAGCCGCTCCCGGTCCACGCAAACGCCCCTTTCGCAATCAGGGCCCATTGGGTACCGAAACGGGATGCTGTTCGGGCTCCACCTGCTCGCGACGGGCCTCTACCTCGGCACGACCCTGGGGCTTGCCCTGTTCATCGTCCCGCAGGCGCGTCGCGCCAGCGACGCGGCCGCATCCCGAGCACTGCTGGCGCGAAGCCTGCGCTTCTACGACCCGCTCGCGATCGCGCTCCTCGGCGTGATGGTCATGACCGGCGCGTGGAGCGTGACCGACTACAAGCAGACGCTCGGCACCAGCTACTTTGCCGACTTCGGCGCCCACCTGGTGTGGAAGCTCGGGCTCGCGTTTCTGGTGGTCATGGCGGGAACGTACATCGCATTCGGTCTGGGTCACCGACTCGTTCGCGAGGACGAGTGGGGCGAGACGGTCGACGAGCGCAGACTCCGCAGCATGACCGCACGTCTTTCGGGATCGGCGTGGCTCTGCGTGGCCCTGACCATCGCGACGGTCGTCGTCGCGATGCGCCGATGAGGTGAGCCATGAGCGCGTTCGTCGACGTTCGTGCGAAGGCAGCATTCGCACCGGACAAGATGCGCAAGAACAATCTGTTCGATTCGGAGCGGATGTTCTGCGACGTCTACTGCTTCGAGCCCGGACAGAGCCAGACCGCACACGCGCATGCGGGCTCGGACAAGATTTACTACGTGATCGAGGGCATCGCCGACGTGCAGATCGGCAGCGAGACACGCCGGCTCGCCGCCGGTGAAGCGGGGCACGCGGCGCCGTCCGAGCCGCACGGTGTGACCAACCCCGGACCGGATCGGCTGCTGATGCTGGTCTTCATGGCACCAAAGCCGTAGGCGCTGCCCCGGCATCTGGTTGAATCCCTTTTCGCTCCTGCAGGAGGAAGCACGATGGTAATCCCGGCAACCCAGCTCCGCGTGGGCATGGTCATCATGTACAACAACGACTTGTACCGCGTGACCAACGTGGTCCACATCACGCCGGGCAACTGGCGCGGCATGGTGCAGACCAAGCTGCGCAGCATCCGCACGGGCAACTCGACCGAGAACCGCTTCCGCTCCGAAGACAAGGTCGATCGCATCACGCTCGAGCAGCACGAGATGGAGTATCTGTACTCCGACGGCGAGCAGTACCACTTCATGAACACCGAGACGTACGAGCAGATCGGGCTCTCTGCGGACGATCTCGGTGACGCCGCCAAGTATCTGCTGCCGAACGTCAAGATCATGGTCGAGTTCTACGACACCACACCGCTCGGGGTGGCGCTGCCGAAGACCCTCGATCTCACCGTCACCGAGACCGCTCCCGGCCTCAAGTCTGCGACGGTCACCAACGCCCTGAAGCCCGCCACCACCGAGACTGGTCTCGTGGTCCCGGTGCCGAACTTCATCGACGTCGGCGACGTGATCCGCGTCGATACGGAGACCGGTGCATACGTGTCGCGCGCCAAGGGCGACTGACGCACGGAAGGCCCGCGGGCGCGCTCGGCGCCGCTTGCTTGGTCGCGCGGACGCTGAGCGGCGAGCAGGCGGCGATGCGCTCGGCCCAGCGGGCCGCGACCTCGCAGAGCTGTCCGCGCGGCGCGACGTCGTCGGCCAGACCGAGCGCAAAGGCGCGCGCCGCCGTCGCCGGCTCGTCGGTCAGCCAGCATCCCCATCGCGATCTCGAGCGGAATCTGCCGCGGCAGGCGCGGCGCACAGCCTCGTCGCGCATCCCGCCGCCGTCCGCGTGCGGCTGGCCCGCGTTGCGCAGGCGAAACGCGGCGCATACGACCACCCGGGATGAGCGAGATCAACGCGGCAACGGCGAGCGGTACCAGGACCGCGACTTCCCTGGACGTCGAGCGGCGGCGCATCGACTGCGGCGAGGTCACGCTCGACTGCGCGCTCGCCGGTGATCCGGCGCGTCCGCTGGTCGTTCTCCTGCACGGATTCCCAGAGTCCTGGTACTCGTGGCGCCACCAGATTCCGGTGCTCGCGGAGCACTTCCGCGTCGTCGTGCCGAGCCTGCGCGGCTACGGCAACAGCGACCGTCCGACGGATGTCGCCGCATACGAGATGCCGCACCTCACCGGCGACGTGCATGGACTCGTCCGCGCGCTCGGCTACGACGATGCGGCGATCGTCGGACACGACTGGGGCGGCGGCATCAGCTGGGCATTCGCCATCGACCATCCGAATGCGTGTCGCAGGCTCGCCGTCTGCAACTGCCCGCACCCCGCGATCTTCGCGAAGAACGTGTTCTCGAACCCGCGCCAGCTGCTGCGCAGCTGGTACATGTTCTTCTTCCAGATCCCGCGCCTGCCCGAGTGGATCCTGACCCGGAACCACATGGCGGCGCTCGAACGCGGCTTCCGCGACATGGTCGTGCGCAAGGATCGCGAGGTCTTCACCGAGGAGGACCTGCGCGAGATCAAGCGCTCCTTCGATCCCCCCGGCGCTGCGACCGCGGCCGTCAACTACTACCGCGCGCAGTTCCGCAACCGCGCCGCGCTGACGCGCTACTCGCTCGAGACGCGGATCAAATGCCCGACGCTGCTGATCTGGGCGGAAGACGACGTGGCGCTGGGAAAAGAGCTCACCGTCGGAACCGACGCGCTGGTCGATGCGCCGTTCTCGATCCGGTTCATCCCGGACTGCAGCCACTGGGTGCAGCAGGAGCGGCCCGAGGAAGTGAACGAGGCGCTGCTGGCGTTCCTGCGCTCTTGAAGCGCGCGATCAGAACGGCCGCCCGACGCGCACGCTCTCCGCGTCGACGGGCTCGGTCGGCTGGCGGCCGAAGGGCAGGAAGCCGAGCTCCGCGCCGCGGCGCAGCTCCTCGTCGCGATCGAACGAGCGCGGCTGGATGCGACTGCCGAGGCGGATCAGCCCGACGGCGAACGCGACCAGACCGGCGACGACGAGCGGGGCCATGGAGGCGCTGTATCGATGGCCTACCCGACGGGTCAAGTTCGCGATTCCGCGGCGGACAATCTGGACAGAAACCGCCGATGGGCGTAGCATCGCGCCACGGCTCAGACGGTGAACAGCGTCTGTGGAGTCGCCCGCTCGGGGTGGTCCCGTTCGGGTGACGGGCCGTGTCGGGGAGGGACAGACTGGCGGTCCCGAGCCGAGCGCGGGTCTGGAGCCCGCAACTTGCCGTGTCCGGGAGAAATCGGGCCCGGAGCCGGCCGCGCCGGGAAAGGAGGTGATCCAGTCGTGATTGCAAGTTGTACGCAGGTGGACTGTGAGGTGGTGGCCTCCTAGGCCCGGCTACGTTGAATACACGTGGTCGTCTGGGGGCATTCCAGACACCACCGGCCCCGGGGACCCTCGCTACACCGCGAGGCCGAGCGCATCTCAGGATTGCTCGGAAGGCTCCCCGGGGTTTTTTTGCGTCTCGGGCCCGCGACGTTCCTCAGTGGTCGAGCATTGCGTCGAGATCGGGGCGCATGTTGAGGAACTTCACCTCGGCCCAGTCGCCGGTGAGCTCGATCGCCGACAGCCCTCCGTTGTCGAGCCGGATGCGGCGCAGCTCCGCGACATCCAGGTGCAGGCAGCCGCACACGACGAGCCGCAGCGGGTCGCCGTGCGACACGACGATCGCAGGCCTTCCAGCGGCCGCGGCGACGACGCGCTCCATCGCCGCGAACATGCGCTCCTGAACCTCGAGCAGGCTCTCGCCGCCGCCCGGACACGGCGTGGAGACCGGCTCCTTCCAGTACGCGTGGAACTCCGGCTCCTGGACCAGCTCACGGAACGTCCGGCCTTCCCACGAGCCGTAATGGACCTCGGTGAGCCCTTCGTCGTCGAGCACCGGAATCCCGCCCAGGTGCTCCGCGATCAGCTCCGCGGTCGAACGAGCCCGCGGCAGCGGGCTCGTGAAGATGTTCGCGACGCCGAGGCGGCCCAGATGCGGTGCAAGGGCGAGAAGCTGAGCCCGGCCCCGCTCGCTGAGCGGGACCGGGCGCCGGCCCATGATGCGGCGATCGCGATTCCAGTCCGTCTCCCCGTGCCGCAGCAGGAAGATGCGCCCCCTGCCGGGGAACGGTTGCATCTCAGGCGTGCGCCGCCTGGTTGATGCCCCCGCGAAGCCCGCAGAACTCCTCGTAGTCGATCAGCTCGGTCACCGTCGGTCGCTCGCCGCACACCGGGCATTCGGGATCACGTCGCAGCTTGAGCTGCTTGATCTCCATCGCCAGCGTGTCGAAGTGCAGCAGACGGCCGATCAGCGGGTTGCCGGTGCCGAGCACGAGCTTCACCGTCTCTACCGCCTGCACGCAGCCGACGAGCCCCGGCAGCACGCCGAGCACGCCCGCCTCGGCGCACGACGGCGCGGCACCAGGCGGTGGCGGCTCCCGGAAGAGGCAGCGGTAGCAGGGACCTTTGCCCGGGTGGAACACCGTCGCCTGCCCCTCGAATTGGAAGATGCTGCCGTGCACGTTCGGCTTGTTGGCGAACACGCACGCGTCGTTCACCAGATAGCGCGTCGGGAAGTTGTCGCAGCCGTCGACGACGATGTCGTAGTCGGCGATGAGGCGCATGATGTTCTCGGAGTTCACGCGCTCGCGATAGCCGATCACGTTGACGTCGGGGTTGAGGCCCTGCAGCGTCAGCTTCGCCGACTCGACCTTCGGCATCCCGACGCGCTCCTCGTTGTGCAGGATCTGGCGCTGCAGGTTCGAGCGGTCGACGACGTCGTCATCGACGATGCCGATGGTGCCGATGCCGGCTGCTGCGAGGTAGTACGCGGTCGGCGAGCCGAGGCCGCCGGCACCGATCAGGAGAACCTTTGCGTCGAGCAGCTTTGCTTGCCCAGCCTCACCGACCTCGGGCAGCAAGAAGTGGCGGCTGTAGCGCTGCAGCTGGTCGGCGGAGAACTGGCGGTCGGCCTTCCACGCGTTGCCGGCCCCCTTCCAGGCGCCGAAGCCGCCGGCCATCGACACCACGTTCGTGTAGCCCATGTCCTTCAGGATCTTGGCGGCGATCAGCGACCGGGTTCCGCCCTGACAGTAGGCGATGACCTCGGCATCCCGCTCCGGGACCTTCTCCTCGATCTGCATCTCGAGAAAGCCGCGCGGAACCGAGACTGCGCCGGGCAGGTGGCCCTCGCGGTACTCCTCCTTCTCGCGGACGTCGATCAGGTGGACCTGCTTGCCGTTGCCCGCGAGGCGCTGCTTGACCTGGTCGACCGTGACTTCCGGCACGACCTGGCGCGCGTCGTTCATGATGTCCTTGAAGGTTCGTTGCATTCTGTCCTCCGCCGTCCTCTCCTAGCAGATCGCTGGGTGCCGGGTAGGGCGCAATCTGCGACAGGGACTACCCTGGGGCGCGGATCGAGCAGGCGGCGTGCCGTCGAGCCGATGCTATGGCGCCGCGCCGGGGTCGGACGGCACGGCGGGCCGTCCGGCGCGCGCGTGGACGACGGCGACGCAGGCCGCGAAGAGCTGCAGAACGAGCGTCAGCGCGCCCCAGTTCAGCACCAGGGAGACCGGACTCTGTCCTCGCCCGACCCAGTAGCCGGCAACCGCCGTCGCGCAGCCGGAGAGGAACGCGACCACGACGATCGCCGCGGTGACGGTGGGCATCGGTGAACCTCCCCGCGTGCTCAGTGACGCGGCTCGTCGTCGCCGGCCGCGTCGGCCAGAGTACCGCTCGCCGCCAGACGGAACTCGAGCACCTCCAGGAAGCGTCCGGTACGAGAGCGCACGTCGTCGCACTCGAGCAACGCGAGCTTCTCGATCGGCGACAGGTCGAGAACGCTTGCGAGTGTGTTCACCAGCAAGCCGGTGCCGCGCGGCAGCCGCGACCAGAGATCCGCCGGAGCCTCGCGCTCGCGTCGCGCGAGCAGCCGCTCGACGGCGGCGCGCAAGCGCGCGTTCAGGTCGCCGATCTCCTCGGCCATGCCGAGCTCGTCTTCTTCGCGCCATGCGACACGCGCTCGGCGGTAGGTACGACCGGCGATCTCCCCGGTGATGTCGAAGCGCGCGACCCCGCGCAGCACGAGGTTCGAGCGGCCGTCGTCGAGCTCGTCGAAGGTCTCGATCCGCCCGACGCAGCCGAGGGCAAAGACGTCGGGTGTCGCATGGTAGTCGCGCCGCCAGTCGCCGCGCAGCAGGACCATGCCGATCAGGCGATCGCCGGCCATCGCGTCCGTGACCATCTCGCGATAGCGCGGCTCGAAGATGTGCAGCGGCAAGTCCGTGTGCGGAAACAGCACGACATTGGGGAGCGGAAAGATCGGAATCTCGTCAGGCAGCTGCGGCATGGTCATCCTCGTCTCGCGTTCGTCGTCGGCGTGCACGTGCGGCACGTCCCGAGCCAGGTCACGACCCGCCCCGAAACGCGGTTTCCACCGAGCTGCGCGCGGGTCGGCTGCCGCACGTCGTCGGTGCGCCGCGAAGGAGAAACGTCGACCAGCGTCGTGCAGGCGAGGCACTGAAAGTGATCGTGCGGGTCGAGTCGCGCGTCGTAGCGCGCCCGTCGGTCGTGGACGTGGACGATGCGTACTCGCCCCGCCGCCACGAGCTTGGCCAGGTTCCGGTACACGGTGCCGCGGCTCACAGTGGGGATCCGCTCCCGCACCGCTCGGAAGACCTGCTCGGCCGACGGATGCGCCGTGCTCGCGCAGAGGACGCCGTAGACGGCGTCGAGCTGGCGCGTGCTGCGCTGCGCCGTCGACGACGCGGGCTTCCGGCGTCTCGGCGCGGGGGCGCTCACGCAGCGCCCAGGTCGGCGGCGAGACTCGCCCGCTGGCCTTGATCGAGCGTCGTCGACGCGCGGTAGTTCGGGTGGTCGACGTCGATCGCGATCGCCACGTCGCCGCGCGCGAAGTCGGCTGCCGCTTCCGGGCTCAGCTGGAAGCGAACGTACTGCACGGCGGAGAGCTTCTCCTCGGTGCTCCGGCCGGGCTCGAAGCGCGCGCGGAACACGCGGTCCCCGACGCGCAGCGAGACGTGCTCGTCGATGCCGATCAGCCGCCGCAGCTCCTCGGCGACGCTTCCCTGATCGGTGATCTCGATCAGCAGCGTCGCCGACAGCTCGTTCTCCCCCGGCAACAGGTCGTTGTAGACCTCGAGCTCCTCGCGCACGCGGTCGAGATCGGTGATCCGCTCGACGTGCAGCATCTCCTGCGTCTGGAACAGCACCGTGTCGAAGTTCTCGAACACCAGGGTGACGCGATCGCCGACCGACACGCGGCGGTGCTGCTTCAGCGCGATGATGCGACGGCGAAACTCGTCACGGATCTCGCCGTAGCGCGACGGCCCGGCGAGATCCTCGAGGGAAACCTTGCGCATGTCGCTTGTCCTTCGAGCGACGCGGGAGCGGAGCACGCCCGCGCCCGCCACGGTCCGGCTCGCGGATGGCGTGCAGGCGTGCTCCTCGAGGCCCGCTCAGCTCTGCGACAGGGTGTCGAGCCCCTTCTGGAAGCGTCCCGCGTGCGACTTCTCGGCGCGGGCGAGCGTCTCGAACCACTCGGCGATCTCCGCGAAGCCTTCCTCGCGGGCGGTCTTCGCGAAGCCCGGGTACATCTGCGAGTACTCGTAGGTCTCGCCGTCGATCGCAGACTTCAGGTTCTTGTCGGTGTCGCCGATCGGCGCGCCGGTGGCGGGATCGCCGACTTCCTTCAGGAAGTCGAGGTGGCCGAAGGCGTGTCCCGTCTCGGCCTCCGAGGTGTCGCGGAACAGGCCGCCGATGTCCGGGTAGCCTTCGATGTCGGCGCGGCGCGCGAAGTACAGATAGCGTCGGTTCGCCTGCGACTCCCCGGCAAACGCATCCTTCAGGTTCTGATGGGTCTTCGACCCGCCCAGCTTGCTCATGGCTCCTCCTTCAGCGTGGCTGCACGGCTGCAAAAAACGAGAGCGATTCCTGATAGCGTCCCCTAGCAGCATTCGCCGGTGCTGCAAGACGAAGCGTCGTGGCGACCCGCTCAGCGGCGCAGCATGCCGGCGATCACCGGACCGCAGCGCTTCGCGCCGCACGGACCGGTGGCGGCGCGCGTGCGACGACGGATCTCGTCCAGGCTGGTCGCGCCGCTCGCGATCGCCTTCTCGATGACGCCGCGGCGGATCTTGTTGCAGATGCAGACGACCTTGTACGACTCGATGATCTCGCGCCGTCGTCGCTCGAGCTCGTCTGCGTCGTCGTCCACGCGGCAGCCATAGCATGGACCGGAGCGCGACACCGCAGCGCTCACGTGACGACGGCGTTCTTGACTCCCCGGGGATCGAACGACACTCTTGAAGCGATGGCAGGAACGTCGCGGCGCATCCTCGGGATGATCATGGCGGGTGGCGAGGGGACGCGGCTCTACCCGCTGACGCGTGACCGAGCGAAGCCCGCGGTTCCCTTCGGCGGCAAGTACCGGCTGATCGACTTCGTGCTGTCGAACTTCGTCAATTCGGGGATCTTCTCGATCTACGTGATGGTGCAGTTCAAGTCGCAGTCGCTGATCGAGCATCTCGCGGCTGGCTGGAAGTTCGGCGGGCTCATCGCCGAGCACTTCATCTCGCCGGTGCCCGCGCAGATGCAGCACGGGCAGAACTGGTACAAGGGCACGGCGGACGCGATCTACCAGAACCTCAATTTGATCGAGAACTACCAACCCGACCTGGTCGCCGTGTTCGGGGCGGATCACATCTACCGCATGGACATCGGGCAGATGGCCGACTTCCATCGCGAGCGCGAGGCGTTGGTCACGGTCGCGACGCTGCCGGTGGCGCGTCACGAAGCCTCCAGCTTCGGCATCGTCGACGTCGACCGCAGCGGCCGCGTGATCGGCTTCCAGGAGAAGCCCGCCGATCCGCCCGAGATGCCCGACCGTGCCGGTTTCAGCCTCGCGTCGATGGGCAACTACATCTTCGACGCCGACTTCCTCATGCGGGCTTTGAAGGAGCTCGCCGACAGCGAGGGCGGCGGCACGGACTTCGGCAAGCACATCATCCCGGCGCATCTCGACCAGGGCCGCACGTTCGCCTACGACTTCGCGACCAATCGCCTGCCCGGCGAGCCCGAAGGCAAGCCGACCTACTGGCGCGACGTCGGCACCCTCGACGCGTTCTACGAAGCCAACATGGACCTGCGCTCGCCGGATCCCGCACTGAATCTCTACAACCAGTCGTGGCCGCTGCGCACGGCAGAGACGCCGAACCCGCCCGCGAAGTTCGTGTTCGACGAGATCGGCCGCCGCGGACAGGCCGTGCAGTCGGTGGTGTCCGAGGGCTGCATCGTCAGCGGCGGCAGCGTCCGCAACTCCGTGCTCGGCAAGAACGTGTTCGTGCACAGCTTCGCCGAGGTCGAGGACTCGGTGATCATGGACGGCTGCCGGATCCGCCGGCACGCCAAGGTCCGTCGCGCGATCATCGACAAGTACGTCGAGATCGCCGAGGGCGAGCGCATCGGCTACGATCTCGAGCGCGATCGCCAGCGCTTCACGGTGACCGAGTCCGGGATCGTCGTGATCCCGAAGCAGTCGCGACCCGTACTCGACTGACGCCGCGGCGACGCCAGCCGCGCATCCCGCCCGCTCGCGCAGAGGGACCCGCGGCCGCGCGCCGCGAGCAGATCAGTCGGACGTGTGTCCGGCGTGCGCGACCGAGGCATCTCCGGACAGGACGAGACCACCGGGCATCGGACCGCGACATGCCGCAACCGGGGGCGCCAGGAGCTCGCTGTCGAGCGAGCGGCCGGATGCGTCGACCGTCGCGACGCTCGCCGTGCCCGCGGCCGCCGCCGGGTCGACATAGTAGCTGCCGAGCATCAGGAACATCTCGTTCTCCGTGCTCTCGCCGCCCGTGAGCGGACAGGCGTCGCACGACCCGTCGCCGGCGCCGGGCGAGGTGTCGCAGGAGGAATCGTCGTCCTCGCCGGCGCAGCGCTCGCCGATCCGCCCGGACGCGCACGCGCTCGGAGTGCAGAGTCCGATGCCCGACGCGTGCGCGCTCGCGGGGATGCGCGACGCGCGGGTGACCGTCTCCGGATCGGGTGAGCCGTCGGCCGCGACGCCGTTGTTGAACGTGGCGCAGAAGCGCACCGTGCGCTCCTTGGGATCGGGTGAGTCGAACGCGAGCGGCGGGTCGAAGCGTGCCACCGACGGATCGTTGTAGGTGAAGTTCTCGTAGAGCCGGGAGCCGTCGGGTGCCGTGATCCAGAAGTGCTTGCCGCGCTTGTGCACGTGCGACGAGAGCTCGAACACGCGCGAGCCTTGCTCGAACGTGAAGTCGTCGCAGACGTCGCCGGTCGCATACGCCGGGATGCCGCTCATCCTGAAGATCGAGCCCGGGGTGAGGATCCCTCCGGCGCGGATCGGGTAGCGCTGGTCGTGCGCGAACTCGTAATTGATGCGCGCATGCATGCGCGCGTCCTTGGCGGTCAGGTTGAAGGCGTGCGAGTTCCAGTAGAACACGCCCTTGATGGGAATCTGGGCGAACACGCCGGGCGTGTACGCCGTGCGATCTTGCGCTTGCTGCGCGCCGCCGACGGTCACGTTCAGCCCGCGCCCGGTGAAGCTCGTCTGGGGGCCGTAGCCGATGCAGGCGAAGGTGCTGCGGATCGCGGCGGTGCAGTGACCGCTTCCGCAGGCACCTTGCTCCGTCGGCTCGCACGCGGCGCCCTCCTGCTCGCCACCGACACAGGTCCACTCGCCGTACGCCGGGTCGTGCAGGTCGAACGAGGGATCGTCGTTCGCCCGTGCGTACCAGAGGATCAGGTGGTGGCTCTGCGGATCCTGCCGCAGCTCGGTCGCATCGAAGCGGAAGTACTTGCCGCTCGGATCGCGGTACTCGGCGGGAACCTGGTCGCTGAAATCCTCGTAGGTCGCGAAGCAGTATTCGATCTCGCGGTGGTTCGGCAGCTCGTAGGCGGGCATGTCGAACTGGATGCCCGCACCGGGAGCCGGCGACGGCAGCGGCTCGATGGTGATCGGCTCGGGAGGCGGCAGGCACGCTCCCAGAAGCTGCTCGGTCCCGAGCACGGTGCCGGTCGCGGGCGCACCCGCGTAGATCCACAGACGGACCAGCTCGAGATCGTCCTCGCTCAGGGCCGGCAATCCATTCGGCATCGGCGCGCCCTTGATCGCCACCGTACCGGGGCGCGTCGCGGCCGCGAGCTTGAGCCAGAGGTAGCTGCGATCGTTGTCGCCGGGCGCGACACGCTTCAGCCCGGAGCCCTGTGCGGTCACCTCGAAGAGGTTCGCGTAGGCGACGTCGGCGGTCAGCTGCAATCCGCCCGCCGCCGCGCTGCCGTGGCAGATCGTCGAAGTGCACCCATGCTGCTCGAAGATCCGGTCCTGGATGCCGGCGAAGGTGCTCGCGTACTCCTTGACGCCGTCGGCACAGGCCGGTGTCGCGCTTCCGTCTCCCTGCCCGCTCGAGCCCGAGCCGGAGCACGCTGCGAGCGCCAGCACGGCGAGCAGCGGCACGGCCCCGGCGCGCCCGATCCACAAGGATGAGAAGCTGACGCGCTGCGCGCGTGGCGATCGTGAGAACGGCATGCTGGGCCTCCCCGGGTCCGGCGCTCTGCCGGCGTGTCGATTCCGTCGTGAAATCACGGACGACGAGCGACGGAGAGAGCCGCGCACGTCACCGCTGATCGGGCGCGCTCGCGAGTTTCGGGCCAAGGTGTCGGGCGCTCGCGCACGAAAAAAGGGCCGGTGGTCGACCCACCGGCCCTTCGAGGACGGTCGTGCGCGAGATGCTCAGAGACCTTCGAGTCGGCGGATGCTCTCGCGCTGGCGAAGTCGGTCGACGTAGCCACGCAGCGCCCGCGCCCCCTCGGGCAGCGCGACACCGCGAGCCACGAGCAGCAGCAGGCGCGGCGCGAACGCCGCATCGGCGATGCTGAACGAGCCCGCGAGGTACTCCTTGCCGCCGGCGAGCTCACGCTCCAGGAGGGCAAAGGCCCGATCCACCTCGTCCTTTGCGCGACGAAGCTTCTCGGCGTCGCGCTCCCCCTCCGGCTTCACGTGCTCCGTCAGGAGGTTGCCCGCCGCGAGCACGAACGCCATGTCGGCGTAGTCCTCGAGCTGGCGAACGCGGGCGCGCCCGGCGGAATCACCGGGCGGCGGCAGGAGCGCCGGCTCGGGATACTCGTCCTCGAGGTACTCGTCGATCACGGTCGAGTCGTAGATGACGGTGCGGTGGTCCTCGTCGTCCTCGTCGATCAGGACGGGGACCTTGTGGAACGGGTTCAACGCGACGAACCACGGCTCCAGCTGCTCGTGCTTCCGCAGGTCGACCACGGTCAGCTCGTAGTCCAACTGCTTTTCGGCCAACACGATCCTCGTCTTCTGGCCGAAAGGACACTGCGGGTAGTCGTACAGCTTGAGCATTCGCCTCCTCCGCCCCTTTCTCGACTTTGCTTAAGACGAGTTTTGGTAAGGGAAAAGGCGCGCGGAAGCAACGGACATGCGTCAAATCATGGCAACGACGGCCGCGATTTCGACGGTCGGCTGCGGACCTGTCGGTCAGCGCGGGACGTGCGACCAGGCGTGGTAGGAGCTCCGCACCAGTGGACCTGCCTCCACGTGCCGGAATCCCATGCCGAGCGCATCGCGGCCGAGCTCGTCGAACTCGGCTGGATCGAGATAGCGCTCGACCGGCAGATGCTTCGCGGTCGGCCGGAGGTACTGGCCGAGCGTGACGATGTCGCAGCCGGCCGCACGGAGATCCCGCAGCACCGCCCGCACCTCCTCGATCTCCTCCCCGAGTCCGAGCATCAGCCCGGCTTTGGTGAGCAGATCCGGCCGCGTGGCGCGGGCGAACCGCAGCACGTCGAGGGAGCGCTCGTACTTCGCCCCGGCACGGGCGCGCTTGTAGAGCCGCGGCACGGTCTCGAGGTTGTGGTTGTAGACGGCGATCGGCGCGCTGGCGACCGTTTCGACGCAGTCGTGTCGGCCTTGGAAGTCCGGCGTCAGAACCTCGACCTCGCAGCTCGGCACCGCGTGCCGGATCGCGCGCACGGTCGCCGCGAAGTGACCCGCTCCAAGATCCTCGAGGTCATCGCGATCCACCGAGGTCACCACCACGTGCTGGAGGCCGAGCTTCTCGACGGCATGTGCCAGACGGTAGGGCTCCATCGGGTCGAGCGCCTCGGGACGACCGTGGCTCACCGCGCAGAACGCGCAGTTGCGCGTGCAGGTGTCGCCCATGAGCATGAAGGTCGCGGTGCCGTGCGCCCAGCACTCGGCGACGTTCGGACACCGCGCTTCCTCGCACACCGTCGCGACGCCGGACTCCTTCACGATCGCCCGTGTGCGCGCGTAGCCCTCGCCGCCGGGGACGCGGACGCGGATCCAGTCCGGGTGACGTCGCACCGCCGTGGCACTGCTCATGAAGACACCTCGCCGAATGCCGCCTTGTGCGGATACGGCCACGCCAGTGCCCTGCCGACGTGGCGCGCTGCGAGCATCGCGACGTCGCGTACCGAGCGCACGGGCCGCGCTGCCTCGCGCTCGACCGTCGTCATGTGCACGCCCGCGAGGCCGCACGGCACGATCGCCGCGAACGGTGCGAGATCGAGTGCGACGTTGAGCGCGAAGCCGTGCATCGTGACGCCGCCGCGCACCCCGACGCCGAGCGAAGCGATCTTGCGAATTCTGCCGAGCTGCATGTCGTGATCGTCCAGGTGCGCGACGTCCGTTGGCTCCGCCGCGACGCTCTCGACGCCGGTGCCGCGATCCACGACCCAGACCCCGGTCCTTCCCGGCCAGCGCGTGGCCCGCACACCGAGCGCCTGCAGCGTCCAGATGACACCCGTTTCCATCTGCCGCAAGAAGCGGTGCACGTCGCGGTCCCGCATGCGCAGGTCCACCAGCGCATAGCCCACGAGCTGACCGGGCCCGTGGTAGGTCACGTCGCCGCCGCGGCCGATGCGCTCGAACGGGATCGCCGGGTCGGCGGCGACCCTGCCCAGGTTCTCGGGGCGTCCGCCGCGCCCCGTGGTGTAGACCGGCTCGTGCTCCAGGAGCAGCACCACATCTCCGACGCTCGCATGGCGCCGTCGCAGGTCCTCCTGCAGAGCGAGCGCAGGCGCGAATGCCAGCCGGCCCAGCCAGCGTGACGGGATGCCTTCCCCCGCGAGCGCGGCGCCCGGCAGGACGTCCCCTGCCGCACCGGTGGTCAGCGCAGCGCTGCTCATTCGGATGCGCCGCCCGACGGCAGTAGCAACGCGGCCGGATTCTCGAGTCGGCGCTTGACGTCGGCGAGGAAGCGGCCGCCGCGCGCACCGTCGATCACGCGATGGTCGCAGGACAGCGTGATCGACATGGTCCAGCCGACCGCCAGCGCGCCGTCGCGCACGACCGGACGCTGCTTGACCGAGCCCACCGCGAGGATCGCCGCCTGCGGCGGATTGAGCACCGCGCTGAAGCTGTCCACGTCGAACATCCCGAGGTTCGACACGCTGAAGGTCGCGCCCGAGAGATCCGCGCTGGTGAAGCCCCCGCTCTCGGCCTTGTCGGCGAGCGCGCGCGCGCGCGCCGCGAGCGACAGCAGATCGAGCCTGTCGGCGCCGGACAAGACCGGCACCAGGAGACCGTCGTCCACTGCGGTCGCGATGCCGAGGTTGACGGCCTCCAGCAGCTCGATCGCGTCGCCGGCGAAGCGCGCGTTGATCTCGGGGAAGTGTGCCAATGCGTCCGCGCAGGCCTTGAGGACCATGTGATTGTAGGTCACCGCCGGCTCCACGCCGAGCGACTTCAGCTGCGCACGCAGCCGGACGGCCTCGTCCATGTCGACCACCGTCGTCAAGTAGAAGTGCGGCGCTTCGCGCTTGCTGTCGGACATGCGCTTCGCGATCGAGGCGCGCATCTTGGTGAGCGGCACGCGTCGGATGCCGTCCGCGGCTGGCGCGCCCGGCTCGTCCGCCGAAGGCGATGGCGTGCGTGCCGGCTCGGATGCGCCGGCGCGGGGCGACTTGTGACCGGTCTCTCCGCGCCGAGCCGCCGCGTCGTCCGCATGACCGTCGCCCGCAGCGACGGTGGACGTCGCGGCGTCGCTCGCGCGCCCGCCCGCCCGCTGCTGCGCGTCCTCGACGTCGCGCCGGGTGATGCGTCCGGCGGGTCCCGTGCCGCGGATCGTCGCGAGGTCGATCCCGAGCTCCTCGGCGAGCGAGCGTGCGAGCGGCGAAGCCTTCACCTCGCCATTGTGCGTTGCCGCCGGGCGGGCGGAGGTCGCGGCAGACGGGGCGGACGGCGACGTCCGTGGGCGTACGCTCGCACGCGGCTCTGCTTTGGGGGCCGTCGTGGCCGGTGAAGGTGTCGGCTTGGATGCCGCCTTCGGCGACGACGAAGCTTCCCGGGGTGCGGGTGCTGCGGCGACGGTCGCCGCCTTGGCGGCCGGCATCACGCCCGGGCTGGTCTCGACCGGCGCTCCGTTGCCCGCCGGGGCGCCGCCACCGGTGCCGCCCGCCTCGATCACGGCGATCACCGTGCCCACGGCCGCCGTCTCGCCCTCGGCGAGGCGCAGCTCCTTCACCACCCCCGAGGCCGAGGACTCGACCTCCATGTCCGCCTTGTCGGTCTCGACCTCGACCAGCAACTCGCCGGCTTCGACGCGCTCACCCGCACGCTTCAGCCAGCGCAGGATCTTGCCTTCCTCCATCGTGTCGGAAAGCCGGGGCATGGTGACGTCGGCCATCGCTCGCATCCTCTTCCGCAACGCATCCGCGCGGCGGCGCGGATGCACACCACCCGAGTGTAGCCGAGCCGTCCCGCTCAGACAGCCGGCAGCAGCGCCCGCACCGGTGCGAACGATCGCCGGTGCACCGGCGAGGGGCCGAGGCTCTTGAGCGCCGAGAGGTGTGCCGCGGTCGCGTAGCCGGCGTGCGCCGCGAATCCGTAGCCCGGATAGCGCTCGTCGAGCTCCCGCATGAGCCGGTCGCGGTGGACCTTGGCGACGATCGACGCCGCGGCGATCGAGTACACGGTCGCGTCGCCGTCGTCGACGCAGGTCTGCTGGATCGTGCAATCCGGGATGCGCCGTGAATCGATCAGCAGGTGGTTCGGGGCCACCGGCAGCGCCTCGACCGCGCGCCGCATGGCCAGGAGCCCGGCCTGGTAGATGTTGATCGCGTCGATCTCGTCGACGTCGACCATGCCGATGCCGATGCCGAGCGCGCTCGCCGCGATCTGGTCGGCGAGCGTCTCGCGCTTCGCCTTCGGCACCGTCTTCGAGTCTGCGACGCCGTCGACCGAGATGTCGACCGGCAGCACGACCGCCGCCGCGATCACCGGCCCCGCGAGCGGACCCATGCCGACCTCGTCGACACCGGCCACGAGCGCGAAGCCGGCGCCCCACAGCGCGCGCTCGGTGAACAGCTTGCGCTCGCGGTCGCGCTTCCACTTGCGCTGCAGCTTGCCGCCCCGCCCCTTCATGTCAGCGCGCATACACCCATCGCTGGCGACGTTCCAGCCGTGTCGCTGGTTCGAGCGCGCCTTGAAGGACGGGGGCCGAGGTGTTGAATTCGCGGCCGGAGGAAATCTGCCGTGCAGGAAATCTCGATCGATCACGACATCATCGCCGGAGTCCGGACGTTCGTTGACAAGGAAGTGATGCCGGTCGCGAGCGAGCTCGAGCACCGCAACGAGTACCCGACGGCTCTCGTCGAGCGCATGAAGGAGCTCGGCCTCTTCGGGGCGACCATTCCCGAGGAGTTCGGCGGCCTCGGCCTCTCGGTCAGCACCTACGCCATGATCGTCGAGGAGCTTTGCCGCGGCTGGATGAGTCTGTCGGGCATCCTGAACACGCACCTGATGATCGCGTACGTGATCCGAACCTTCGGCAACGACGAGCAGAAGAAGCGCTTTCTTCCCGTCATGGCGCGCGGCGAGAAGCGCGCCGCGCTCGGTCTGACCGAGGCCCACGCGGGCAGCGACGCGCAGCGCATCCGCACCGTCGCCGTCAAGAAGGGCGACCAGTACGTCGTGAACGGCAGCAAGATGTGGTCGACCAACGCGCGTACCGGCACGATGTTCGGTCTCGTCGTCAAGACCGACCCCAGCGCGAACCCGCCGCACAAGGGCATGACGCTCCTGATCGCGGAGAAGTTCGATGCGGCCGGCAAGCCGATCGCCGGCTGCACCGTCAGCCGCGACCTGCCGAAGCTCGGCTACAAGGGCGTCGAGTCCTCGGAGGTCGCCTTCGAGGACTTCCCCGTGCCGGCGGAGAACCTGGTCGGCCGCGAAGGCGAAGGCTTCAAGTACGTGATGGCCGGGCTCGAGGTCGGTCGCGTCAACATCGCGGCGCGTGCGGTCGGAGTGGCGCAGGCCGCTCTGGACGCCGCGCTGAAGTACTCGCAGGAGCGCGAGACGTTCGGCCAGCCGATCTGCGAGCACCAGGCGATCCAGCTGAAGCTCGCCGACATGGCGACCAAGATCGAGGCCGCGCGGCTCTTGACGCGCAGCGCCGCCGCGAAGAAGGACCGTGGCGAGCGCAGCGACGTGGAAGCCGGCATGGCGAAGCTGTTCGCGTCGGAGACCTGCCACGAGGTCGCGCTCGAGGCGATGCGCATCCACGGCGGCTACGGCTACAGCCAGGAGTTCCCGGTCGAGCGCTACTACCGCGACGCCCCGCTCATGATCATCGGCGAGGGCACGAACGAGATCCAGCGCCTGGTGATCGCGCGAGGCCTGCTCGCGCGCGCCGGGTACAAGAGCAAGGCCAAGTA
>JAIEPK010000428.1 GCA_019749875.1 Candidatus Binatia bacterium
CGCCAGCGGCTCCGCGGCGTCACGCGGAGCGAGAGTCGCGTGTCGATCGTGGCTCGCACGCCTGCCCGACGACGCGAAACGCCTGCCGTCGCTGCGCCATCGAACGCGCGCTCACGCGCCGTCGGATCGGCGTCGATGGTACCGGCATGACGTCCCTCCGATCCCGGCGCGACGCGGCCGCGTCCCGAGCGACGCGCGGCTGGTGCGCGCAGGTCGCGAAAGCCGCCCTGATCGCGCTGCTGCTCGCGGCCGCGGGCGCGACCGACGTCGTGCCGCTGGTGCGCGGGGCCGCGGCGGCGGAGCTGCCGCTGATCGTGCTGCCGTGCGCGCAGACCGGCGACGGAACGAGCATCCTCCTCGCGCGCCGCGTGGCGATCCAGACCGAGAGCAGGCCGGGCGGGCAGGTGCCGTTCGTCCCCGCGTGGGCCGGGCAGTGGACGCCGATCGTGGGCAGCGCGCCGGTGACCAGCACTTCGCTGATCACGCTCGCGTCACGGCTCTTCGCGGCACAGACCGGCCAGCCGCTTCCGAACACGTCGGCGGCGGTGGTCCGCTCCGACCTCAGCGACGACCAGGCATCGCAGGTGGTGCTCGTGCCGATGAGCGCGGCCCGGCTCGAGCGGCTCGCGGCCGATGCCCAGCAAACGCTCGGAACCGGCAGCACGCAGCAGGGCTGGCTCGCCGAGGTTCAGGTCATGACCCTCGGCGAAGCGCTGCTGCGCATCGGCCCGGTGCCGCCGCCCGCGAACGGCTGGGCCGCGTACGTCGTGCAGCAGGTCTACGGCGGCATGTCGCCGGGCGCGCTCGACACGACGTTTCCGCTCTTGGTGAGCATGGTCTCGGCGCGCTCGGTCCAGCCGGCGACGCCGTTCCAGCAAGCGTTCCTCGGCATCGGAAACGCGTGCGGCGGCGACCCCGCGCCGACGTCCCGCTGACGACGGCCGCGCGGAAGCACGCGTCGAGCGTCGCGGCGTCGCGCGCCGGCGCACGCGTCGGGCATGCGCGACGAAGGGGCCGGAACGTCGCGCGTCCCGGCCCCTTCGTGCTTCGGCGGCCGTTACGGAAGCGTCACGGCGCGAGCAGGCCCGCGGAGAACGTCAGCGCACCGGCGGCCGGCAGCGACGGACCCGTGGTGCGACGCACGCCCGTGCGCGCCAGGTCGAGCGTCAGATGGGTGCCCGGCGTGATCAGGTCGATGCCGAGCGCGGTGTCGACGGTGGTCTTGATCTGCAGCTTGCCGCTCGAGTCGACGACGCCGCAGCCCGGACCCGACAGCGCGAACGGATTGGTGAGCGCCTCGAGCGTCGTGCAGCCGTTCGGGTCGCCGCTCACGCAGCCGGTGCTCGACGCACGCAGGAACGGCGCGATGCAGAGCGTCTGGCCGATGCAGCCGGCATCGAGGCCCTGCAGCTTCACCTGCAGCTTGATGTCGAGCTTGTCGCCGGCGCCGGCGACGGTCGCCTGGAGCTGACCCTGGCCGAGCGGCTTCGCCGGATTCGACACGTCGAAGCCGCAAACCGTGTCGCTGCGCACCGCGGGGTGGCATGCCGGCAGCCCGAGCGCTCCGGTCGTCGTGTCGTTGGACGCCGTGCACGGCGCGTACGCCGTGACCATCGTCGCCTGGAACTTGTTCGCCTTCTTCGGGTAGTTGAACTGGGCGTGGGCGCTGCTCGCCGCGAGGCCGAAGGTCGCGATGGCGAGTGCCGCCGTCAAGAACATCCTGCGCATGGATCCCTCCAGTGGTACGGTGCGGGGGGTTGCGAACCGACCGGCTGTCGCGACGGGTAGCGCCGAGCGGGAGTCGTGTCAGCAGGGTTCAGCGCCCAATCGACAGAAAGTCGACCGTCGCTCGCATCCGCGCTCATGTTGCAAGAATGCGGCGGACGATTGTGCACGCTCGACGGAAGATCCTGCACGAGCGAACCGAGCCGGCGCGCATTCATCCGACGCGCGTCGCTCGGGTGGTGCGGCACCCGCGTCACTTCGCCGTGAGCGGGGGCGCTGCCGCGATCACCGCGAGAGAACGGTTGCGAGCGGTTGTAGACGATCGCTCAGCAGGCTCGGCTCGGCCGCGATGATTTCGTCGGGTCGTCGATCGGTGTCGATGGCCGTCCCGAGCCATGGCAGCCGATACAGCACGCACGGCAGCTCGACACGGAATCGCTCCACGTCGTCCTGCCCGTGCAGCAAGATGAGGAGTCGCCAGGGCTCGCCTACCCCGCTGGCGGGTGCCCCGTTCTGAGCCTCGACCATGCGCCAGAGGCGCATCAGCTTGGAGAGCGCGCGGGCGACGGCCGTAACCGTCATCTCGTCCATGTTCTGCAACGGATCGTCGAGCACGACCAGGCGCAGTGGGTTCGACACGCGTCGTGCGCAAAGAATAAAAAATGCGAGCGCGACGATGTTGAGCTCGGCGGTATTGAGCCTCTGCGCGATCGCGACCTGATCGCCCGCGCTGAGCTCCATGGTCCCGCCGGCGCGGAAGTCGGTCGCCGCGTGCAGCGGGACGTAGCCCCACCGTGCCGGTGTGAGGAGCGCGACGACTTCGTTGAGTGCTGCAAGCAAGTGACCGCCGCCTTCCGGGCCCTGCGTCAGCAGCGCGCTCAAGTCGCGCTCGGCCTGCGCTCCGGTTGCGAGGACGCGAGCCGCTGCATCATGGAGCTTTTGCAGCGACTCGAGCGTCGCCGCCAGCGAGACGGTGCGCTCGGTGGCGGCGTCGATCTGGCCGGCGACCGCTTGCGCAACGCGCAGCTTGTCGAGCAGCGGCACGGTCCAGTCCACGGCTCCGACCGACAGCAACGCGCCCCCCGAGCCGGCCACCGACGTCGTTCCGCCCCGCTCCACCACCGCGCGCACGGCATCGCCGAGCGGTGGATCACAGTGCTCCAGCTCCTCGCCGAGCAGCCCGCGACGCGCCACGTAGTCGAGCGCCGCATAGTCGGCGTCCTGCAGCGTCAGGACGTGCGGCTGTCCTGCCGCCTGCGGTAGCCGCTGCGACGGCTGCGTGCTGCTCGTCAGCTGCGCGCGCAGGTCGCGGGCGAGCGCTTCGAGCTTGCCGCGCTTCTTCGTGCAGGTTGTCAGCAGCTCGGAAGACGGATCGTCGCGGAGAAGGCCGAGCACCGTGCGCAGATCGCTCGAGAAGACGCTTCGGCCCGGCGGTGTCGCGCGCTGGACGGTCATCGCCACGTCGCACAGGCGCGCCGCGAGATCCGCTTCGGCGGTGGCCCTGAGCCAGTCGTCGAAGAGCGTTGCGGCGCTGGTGCGGGGTGGGCGCGCCGTCCGCGGCCCTGCTTCGGCCGCCAGGGCTTCGAGCACGCGGATGGCGACCGCGAGGTACGGCTCGTTCGCCGCGACCTCGTCGCGGGCGCTCGCGAGCCCCGCGTCGAACGAGCGCGACTGGGCGAGCGCGTCGTCCCACGCGAGCTCACCGGTCTCCTCGAGCACCGCCACCGCGGATGGGGCGAGGTGGGCTCTCCAGGACGACCACCCGGCGGCTCCGGAGCTGTCGACGATGTGCTTGATGCGGGTGCGATCGACGTTTGGTGCGGCGATCCACTCGAGCAGCGACGTGATGCGGCTCTCTTCGGGGAGGTCGGGCACGTCGGGACCGGCGGTGGTCTTGGGATCGACGAGCTGCTGACGCGCGAGCTGCGGCGCCGCTTGCCACGCCGAGCGCAGCTCGGAGAATGCGTGCATGCGGTCGGTGAGGCGCTCTGCCTCCTCGGGAAAGAACGCCCGCAGGAACGTCGCGGCGCGCTCGCCGCTGCTGCCGGCCGCGAGGCGGTCGGCGAGGTCCTGGTTGAGGCGGATCGAGTCGCCGCTCAGGCTTGCGTCGAGTGGCTGATCGACGCCGTCGCGTACCACCTGCCAGGCCGACCGATCGAGCTCGATCTTCGCGACCTCCGACGCCAGGCGATTGCGCAGCACCTTCTCGTAGTCGGGGGTCGCGTCGAGATCGGTGAGACGAACGATCCGTCCCGTCGTGAGCAGCTCGAACGCCTCGACGAGCGACGACTTCCCGCTGCCGTTCGGGCCGTGCACCAGGTGCACACGCGCGTCCGCATCGAGCGTGAGGGTGCGTCGACCGGCAATGCGAAAGTTGGTCAGGGACAGCGAGCGGAAGTTGCTCGGATCCTCTCGTTCGCTGGCTGCCGTCGTGCCCCCGGCGGCCTCGCGGCCGTTCGTGTGCGCGTGCGCCGGCCGAAGCATGCGCGCGAACGCTTCGCGCGTCGCACCAAGCAGCCACGGAAGGCCTTCGCGCACCGGTTGCAGATCGCCATCCGCCGTCCAGATCGTCACCCCGATTCCGTGCAGGTACGTCCCGCGTTGGTAGAGATCACGCAACGCCTCCCCGATCGCCGCTGCGTCGGCGGGCCGAGTGGACGACACGCAGAGCACTACCTCGACCGTGTATGCGAGCAGCCGCGACGCCTTGGCGGTCCGGGTTGCCGTCAAGAGGAGGTGGCGTGCATAGGCAGCTTCATCGATGCGATCGCGAACCCATGCCGCCAATCGCTGCTCGGGGACGACGTGGATCAGGCCGATCGTTCCGAGCCGCGCGTCGTGCACGATCGCATCCGCCGCCAGGTCGAAGTGCCGATCGAGCGAGACCGTGACCGGCGCACCGGAGGGATCGTACAGCAGATCGACGTCGGTCGTCGCGCACCACGCATCGAACGTCTGCGTGCCGACCGCTCCACCGATCGCGCGCGGCGTGATCTTCGGAGCATCACACGCCAGGATCTTGGCAACGACCTCGCTCGTAACTGCGGTTGTCGTCAACGCGGTACCTCACAGCGTGCCGGTTCACGGCACGTAGCTGGCAAGTGACTGACGGAGGCGGGACGCGCTCGCCGGGGCGCCATCCCACGCGGCAAGCTGCCAGACCAGACTGCCCGGGGGGGCGCTCGCGTGCGCCGAGAAGCTGGATCCGCGGTGGCGGGCGCCCGGCGACGGCGAGGCAGCGGAGCTCGGCGGACCGAACGGCCACGGGACATCGTGGGGCTGGAGCTCCCAGACCACGCGACGTGCCGGCGCGCCCACGACGCGCGGCGCCGAAGCGGCACGCTCCGTACCGTGGAACTCGATCGTCAAGGCCCAGGGCGTTCGCGTGCCGGCCGTCGTACCGCCGAACAGGACGGTCGGGCGCGTGCACTCGGCGGTCCGTAGCTCTTGGTCGAGGATGTCTGCCAGGGTGCGCAGGGCGAGCTCGACGATCACCGCCCAGCAAGTCCAGACCGCGTTCTCCATCGCGGGGAAGTACCACTCGTGGCGCCGCAGCGATTCGGCGTCGAGCTTCGGGTAGCGGCGGCGGGTATCGTCGGCGCAGGCGAACTCGCGCAGCAACCCGACGTGGAACATCTCGGTCCAGCCGGTCGCGAGCTCGAATTGCCGCCGCGCCGCATCGCTGCTCGCCGCGGTGAACGGCCCGTCGGCGACGTCGCTGCTCACCAGGTCTTCGAGCTTCCGTCGGATCCGATCAATCTCGCGCCGCGGCTTCTGCTGGAACGAGCCGTCACCTGCCAGCAGCGCGCCGCTCCGCGCGGCGAAGTTGTCGACGCACTCCACCTGCCGACGGCGCCACGTGAGGTGCTGCAACCAGCGCATCACCTCGTCCAGGTCGGGGAACGCGCCACCGCGGAAGTTGAACCGGACCAGATTCCGGTGCGGCTCGTGTGGCGGGCTGCAGCCACCGACTGCTTCGGACGCAGCACGCAAGACGGCTTCGCCGTGAAACGGACGCTCGTTCGTCGACGCCATGAGAAAGAGTGGCGCATCCTTCGACGAGTCCGCAGGAGGCCGGGGCTCGTGCGAAGTCCCCGCGGCCGGCGGCAATGCGCCTGCGGGCGCGCTGCCCACCGCACCGGGACTTGGAGCACCGTGGCGCGCCATCTCCTCGAATGCGCCGCGGAAGGTGTCGTGGATCACCGGATCGCGGACGCTGTAGCCGCAGAAGACCACGGTGCGCGTCCGCAGGATCGTACGAAGGAAGTCCGCCGCCCAGTTGTCGTTCCGCCAGTGCTGGATCTCGCGATACGTGAACACCAGCCCGCGCACGCACTCCTCGAGCTCGGCGCGCGCCTGCGAGTAGTCGCGCGGACCGCCGCCGCGCTTCGCGAGCGCGGCGCGGAGCTGCGCCGCTAGGTTGCGGTAGCGACGGGCGCAGCCGTGAATCTTCACGACCACGGTCGTGCGGTAGGCCTTCGCCTTGCGGAAGAACTCGAGCGGCGAGGCGACGACGTCGTACGACGAGATCAGCGTATCGGGAAAGTCGGGATCACGAGGGTCTCGCGCAGCGCACTTCTCGCTGCCGCCGAACCCAGCCAGTCGATAGCTGCCCTCGAGCAGCAGATCGAAATTCGTGGTGATCAACGTCGGACACCAGCCCTCGCGTGCGAAGCGCGCGAGCACGTGGTGTCTCGGCAGCAAGCGGTCGCGAAAACTCGAGACCGTTGCATCGAATCCCGAGTCGAGGTCTCCGCTCATGACTCTTCCGTCGGCGAAGCCGAGCGTCTCGAGGAACAGTGCCTTGCCCGCGATCCGCGGATCGAGGGCACGACCATCTGACCGGGGCAGGAGCCACTCCTCGATCCTCGCCAGCGGAAAGTCCTCGGCCTCGTGTGCGGGCAGGAGGCCGTTCATGGCAATCCGCAGGCGCTCCTCGATCGTGTGGATGCATTCGAGCTGCGCACGTCTCCGTGACCGACTGCTGGCGATGTTCTGCAGGAGCGTCTGAAATGCGAGGCAGAACCACTCATTGACCTCGTAGTAGTCGCGCGCGAGCCGGTTGATGGGCCACTCGCCGAGGACGTTGAACAGCCGCCGCAGCACCGTGCGCGTGGTCGTATTGAGTGCGAGGGTCTCGAGGTAGGGACCGACCGCGTAGACCTCGTTGTGCAAGCCGTCGAGCTTCTCCTCGTCCTCCGGGGTCGGGCTCAAGCCGCCCAGCGTCAGCCAGCGCACGCGAGCCTCGCGAGTATCGTGCGCACCGCTCAGGAAGTTCTTCGGGTCGAGGTTGAACTTCAGCAAGAAGTCCTCGAACAGGGAGCTCGCGAATGGCACGCCAGCCTCGTCGAAGGCGAGCAGGCGGAGCACCAGGCGGCGCATCAGTCGACGCGCGGTGTTGCCTTCGCTGTCGATCGAGAAGCCGGCGCCAATGAAGAAGACCACGTCGCCTTCGAGGATGCGCCGGGCGAGACGGTCGAGCGTTTGGTCCTGGGAAGCGTTGTCGGGCATGGCTCGGCTACTTGCGCTTGGTGGTCGACGCCGGTTTGCGCTTGACGGGAGCCTTCTTCTTGGCCGTCGCGCGCGGCTTGGCGGCAGGGCTCGCCGTCGCGGAGCCCTTCGGAGAGGAGGGCGTGCCCTCGGAGCTGTTGGGTTCGGCGCCGAGGGCGGCGCCCGAGGTGTCCCGATCGCGCCTGCCCTGCGGCAGCCAGGAGCGCAGCTCATTCTGGATCGACGCGATGGCGGGGCCGTTGACGGTCAGAACCCAGGAGAGCCAGGCCGCGTTCGGCGAGAAGCGCGCCTCTTTATCGAGGCTGCGCTCGCGCGCCAGCAGCTCGGCTGGGGCGCTGCGCGTAGCTACCTCGGAGCGGCCGCCGCCGAGGCAGTCGCGGAGACCCGCGACCGACGGAGCTGCCGCAAGGTCGAGACGGGAACGATCGGTGAACGCGATACCTGCGAGCAAGGTCGCCAGGCGCTGCGGGGCGTCGATGAGGCGTTCGATGCCCTCGATCAGCTCGGGTGCCAGATCCTCCTCGGGGGCGTCGTGCAGGACGTTCAGGACCTGGACCCATTCGAGGCGACGCGTGTGGTGCGTCGCCAGTGTCAGCCACAGAAAGCCTGCCGTGGAACGTCCGAGCGCCTTGCTGGTGGCCACGAGAGCCGCCTCGATCGGTGGCTCGGTCGCTTGCCACAAGGGCCTCTCGAGATGTCTCCGCAGATCCCCGATGGCTTCCTTGCTGAATGGCTCCAGCGTGTCGAAGTCGCGCCCCAGGGCCGCCACCCACGCCTCTCGGTACCGAGCCGCGCGCCGGACGCGGTAGAGGCTTGCGACGACGCGTGACGCGAGCTGCGACGACGCTCCACCCGCGCGCTGCATCATGAGCAGGGCCGACTCGATCGCTGGCCGGGCCTCCGCGGTCCAGCTGCCGCGGCGGCTCCAGCGATCGGCGTCGCGAAGCAGCTGACGCGTCTGCAGGTCGGCCGCGACCATCCTCGTCTGTGATGGTGGTGCGTCGCGCTCGTTCCGGAAGGCGACCTCGAGAACGACCGGATACCCGAGGCTCACGCGGAGCAAGTTCGCCACGCACGGATCGTACGGATCGGCCTCTTCGAGGAGACAGGGCAGCAGCCGCGCGAAGCTGCGCCATGCCAGTGCGGGCGCCCACTGGGGGTACCGGATCACCTCGAAGCCCTCGAGCAGGGCTCGGAACGCGGCATCGCTCTTGTCGGGTGGGGCGCTCGGCATGTCGTCGTAATTCTCGCCGCGAGGCTCGGGTGCCCCGGGTGGACGCCGCGCCGCGATTGCAAGCAGAGTGCCGCCGCGCGTGCGCGCGATCCGCACGCCGGCGCAGCGGCCGTCGGGTGCATCGACGTCGTCGCGTGGTGGTCTTCGTGTCCTGCAACGGACACGAAGATCTGCCGGAGCGGACACCGGCCTCTCGGGCCGACGCACGGAGCGCCCCTTGACCGCCGCCGCGCGCTGGTCTCTCGTCCCCCGATGCCGATCGCGACCACCCCCAAGCCCGACGTCCGCTACCGCACCTGCCCGCTCTGCGAGGCCATGTGCGGCCTCGAGCTCGAGATCGACGGCGACCGCGTCGTGCGCCTTCGTCCCGACGACGCCGACGTCTGGAGCAAGGGCTACGTCTGCCCGAAGGGTGCGACGATCCCGCAGCTGCACGCCGATCCCGACCGCCTGCGCGCGCCGCTGATCCGCGACGGCGCGAGCTGGCGCGAGGCGACCTGGGACGAAGCCTTCGTGCGCTGTGCCGAGCTGCTCGGCGGCGTGCTCGCGCGTCACGGCAAGAATGCGGTGAGCTGCTACATCGGCAATCCGACCGCGCACAACTTCTCGCTCGCGCGCTACGTCGGGCTCTTCATGGGTCTGTCGCAGCTGCCGGTGATCTACTCGGCGGGCACGGTCGACCAGTGGCCGAAGAACGTCTCGTGCATGCTGATGTACGGCCACATGTGGTGGATCCCGACCCCGGACGTGCAGCGCACGCAGTACTGGATGATCCTCGGCGGCAACCCGCAGGCGTCGCAGGGCTCGCTGCTCGCGTGTCCGGACCTGCTCGGCGAGATCGACCGCATCCGTGCGCGCGGCGGCAAGACCGTGGTGATCGATCCGCGCCGCACCGGCACCGCGGATCGTGCCGACGAGTGGGTTCCGATCGTGCCCGGCACCGACGCGGCGTTCCTGCTCGCGATCTGCAACGTGCTGTTCGCCGAGAGCCTGGTCCGGCTCGGCGACCTCGCGGATCTGGAGAACGGCGTCGACGAGATCCGGATCGCGGCGGCGGAGTTCACGCCCGAGCGCGTCGCCGACACGTGCCGCGTTCCGGCCGACACGATCCGACGCCTCGCGCGCGAGATCGCGGCCGCGCCGAGCGCCGCCGTCTACGGCCGCATCGGTCTCTGCAATCAGGAGTTCGGCACGCTCGCGTCGGCGCTGGTCGACGTGGTCAACGTCCTCACCGGCAACCTCGACCGCCCCGGCGGGCTCATGTTCGGCAACCCGATCGCGTGGTCGGTGAACTCGCTGCCGAACCCGGAGTTCGCCGGCGGCCTCGAGTTCGGTCGCTGGAAGACGCGCGTCCGCGGTGCGGCCGAGGTGCTCGGTCAAGCACCGCTGTCGTGCATGGCCGAGGAGATCGCCACGCCGGGCGAGGGCCAGATCAAGGCGCTCATCACGATCGCCGGCAACCCGGTCATCAGCGCGCCCGACGCGGCACGCCTCGACGCCGCGCTGCCCGAGCTCGAGTGCATGATCAGCGTCGACAACTACCTGAACGAGACCACGCGCCACGCGCACGTGATCCTGCCCGGGCTGTCGCCGCTCGAGCAGCCGCACTTCGACGACCTGATCGCGATGTGGGCGGTGCGCAGCGCCGGCAACTACTCGGCACCGGTCTTCCCGCCCGAGCCGGGGCGTCCGGCGGAGTGGGAGATCCTGCTGAAGCTCGGCGCGCTCGCCGGCGGCATGAAGCTCGACCAGGTCGACGTCGCCGCGATCGACGACGGGTACTTCATGGCGCTGGCGATGGCGCAGGGGATCGATGCGGCGAAGATCCTGCCGCTGTACGAAGGCCGCGGACCGGAGCGGCTGCTCGACCTGCAGATCCGCACCGGGCCGTTCGGCGACCGCTACGGCGAGCGGCCGGACGGGCTCACGCTGCAGAGCTTCGTCGACGCGCCGCACGGCATCGACATGGGCCCGCTGGTGCCGCGGCTGCGCGAGATCCTGGCGACGTCGTCGGGCAAGGTCGAGCTGGCGCCGCCGTACATCATGGCCGACGTGCCGCGCCTGCGCGCGCGCCTCGCGCGGCGCATCGACCGCATGCTGCTGGTGTCGCGCCGTCACCTGCGCTCGAACAACTCGTGGATGCACAACCTGGAGCCGCTGGTGCGCGGTCGTGACCGCTGCACGCTGCTCGTCCATCCCGACGGCGCGCGCGTGCGCTCGCTCGCCGACGGCGCGCTTGCGCGCGTGACGTCGCAGGCCGGCAGCATCGTCGTGCCGGTGCAGGTGAGCGACGAGATGATGCCGGGCATCGTCTCGCTGCCGCACGGTTGGGGCCACGACAAGGACGGCATCCGGCTCGGCGTCGCGCGCCGGTACGCCGGCGTGAACAGCAACATCCTGTCGCCCGGGACGCTGGTCGACCCGTTGTCGAACAATGCCGTGGTGAACGGCATCGAGGTGGACGTCGCGCCGGCGGGCTGAGCGCGGACGGCCGTTGTCGAACCGGGCTCGGGCGGGCCGCGATGGCCGGCGCCCGCCGCGACTGGGGTCGCGAAGGATTTGTGTCTTGTCTTCCGCGCGACGCGGTTGATAAGGCGTCCGCCGAACGTCACGGGCTGTCTCGCGCACACCGCCAGTTCCTGCTCCGATCCTGCCGCACCACCCGCGACGTCGAACCTCTGGATGGGAGCGGACCACATGGATCGACGAGCCACTTCTCTGGATGCGCGGTGTGCGACGCGCATCGCGATCACGGCGCTGCTGTGCGTCGTCGTCGCGACGCAGGCTGCCGCGCAGGGCACGCCCTACCTCGTGCGCGACATCGAGCAACGCCCCGACACGGGTGCCGTCGCGGTCCGCGACATGGGCGCGGTCGGCGTGCGCGTGTTCTTCGCCGGCAACGACGGCGTGCACGGCTTCGAGCTGTGGACCAGCGACGGCACGTCCGACGGTACGCGCCTCGTCGAGGACATCCAGCCCGGCCCACGCGGCGCCGTCGCGACGGACTTCACCGCGGTCGGCGACGCGGTCTACTTCGTCGTCGACGACGGCGTGCACGGTCGCGAGCTGTGGACCAGCGACGGCACGGAGGACGGCACGTACCTGGTGCGTGACCTGGCTCCCGGTCGCGCCGAGAGCCTGCCGCACCTTCTGACGCCGCTCGGCGACCTGCTGTTCTTCGTCGCCGACGACGGCACGCACGGCGACGAGCTGTGGGTGACCGACGGCAGCGAGGGCGGTACGGCGCTGGTTGCCGACGTGCGCGGCGGCGCGGGCGGCGCACGCATCAAGGAGATGGTCGCTGCGGGCGGGCTCGTGTGGTTGGTCGCGAACGACGGCGTGCACGGCTCGGAGCTGTGGTCGAGCGACGGGACGCCCGAAGGAACGCAGCTCGTCGGCGACCTCCGGCCGGGCTCCGACGGTTCGCTGCCCGCGGATCTCGTCGCCTTCGAGGACGGCGTGCTGTTCTCGGCCACCGACGGTGCGACCGGGCGCGAGCCGTGGCGCGCCGATGCGACCGCGGGTGCCCGCCGCGTCGCCGACCTCTCGCCGGGACGCCCCGGCTCGAATCCATCGGGGCTCGTCGTCGCCGGTGCGCTGGTCTACTTCACCGCCACCATCTCGGACGTCGAGGGGGCGCGGCTGTGGGCGACCGACGGCACCGAGGACGGCACGTTCCGCGTGAGCGACGTCGCCGGCGAGAACGGCGACCTCGCGCTGTGGCACACCGCGGCGATCGGCGACACGCTGTACTTCGTCACGGCGACCGACGACGGGCGCGGTGGCGCGCTGTGGCGCAGCGACGGAACGGAAGCCGGCACGCGGCTCGTCAAGGATCTGAAGTCCTATCCGTGCAGCGACGAGTTTCGCGCCATGGCGGTGTTGGGCGACCGCCTGATGCTGGTCGCGCGCTCGAGCGACAGCGACGACGAGCTGTGGATCAGCGACGGCACCGAGGCCGGCACGCAGCGCGTCCGAGATATTTTTCCCGGCCGTCCGGGCGGCCGGCCGGGCAGCCTGACGGTCGCCGGCGACGTACTGTTCTTCGCCGCGGTCGACGGCCTGCACGGACGCGAGCTGTGGCGCAGCGACGGCACCGAGGCGGGCACCGCCCTGGTGCGCGACATCCTCGACGGCAACGGATCGGGCGTCCAGTCGTACCCGTCCCTGATCGCGCAGGGCGACCAGGTCTACTTCCCGGCGTTCGACGGCGCGATGTGGCAGAGCGACGGCACCTTCGCCGGCACGACACGGATCGTCGGGCCGGCGGGCCGGACGGTCACGAACGTTCTCGACGCCCGTGGCACCGCGCTCTTCTTGACCACCGACGGTCCGCCCCAGCAAGGCTACCGCCTGTGGCGCACGGAAGGGGGCGGCTTCTCGGCTCTCGCCGACATCGCGAGCAGCTCGTATCCCAACTTCTCGCTGGCGTCCGCGCTGGGCGGTGACGTCGTCTACGGGCTGATCAGCCGGGGCGCCGGTGCCGGCACCTTGTGGCGCACCGTCGCCGGGACGACGACGCCGACGCTGCTGCGCTCGTACTCGTCGTCCTGGCCGTCCGGCGGGCTGCGCGCGGGCGACCACCTCTACTTCACGGCGGGCGACCCGCAGACCGGCTCCGAGCTGTGGCGGACCGACGGCACGCCGCAAGGAACCACCATCGTCGCGGACCTCAATCCCGGGCCCGCCGGCTCGTCGTACAACGGTGGCACCATGGCCAAGCTCGGGCGGCGGGTGCTCTTCGCCGCCGACGACGGGACGCATGGCCGAGAGATCCACGTCACCGACGGCACGCCCGGCGGGACGCAGCTCTTGCGCGACATCTACCCGGGGCCGGGCGGCTCGGGGACGTTCGGCGTCGCGCGGCTCGGCGACGCGATCTACTTCGGCGCCTCGAGCCCGACCGGGTCCGAGCTCTGGCGATCGGACGGCACCGACGCGGGCACCGAGCGGGTGGCGGTGGTGGCGCCTCCGCCAGCGCTGGGTGGTGATGCGCCGATCGCGTTCGCACGCCTCGGCGACGTCCTGCTGTTCGCGGTGACGCGACCGGAGACCGGCACGGAGCTGTGGCGCAGCGACGGCACCGCCGCCGGAACCGAGCTCCTCGTCGACGCGCTGCCGGGGCCCGGAAGCTCGAATCCGTCCCCGATCGTCGTGGTCGGCGACATGGCGTACTTCCCCGTCTACACGGCGAGCCTCGCGGTGCAGCTGTGGATCACCGACGGTACGCCAGCCGGCACGCGTCTCGCCGTCGACGTGTCGGGCGGCGCGCCCGGCGCCGGCGTGCGGACCGCCGAGAACCGGAACGGGCAGCTGTTCTTCGTCGCGAACGACGGCGTGCACGGCAACGAGCTGTGGGCGCTCACCTGCGGCAACGGCGTGCTCGACGAGTACGAGGCCTGCGACGACGGGCAGCAGAACGGCTCGCCCGTCGGCTGCTGCACCGGCGCCTGTACGCTGCGTCCCGGCGCGGGCGACGCGTGCGATCCGATCGAAGGAGGCCTCACGGTCGCCCGGGCGCGCGTCCAGTACGACGCGCCGGGCGGCGGCACGACCGGGCGCATCGCCGTCGATGGATTCCTCGACGCGGACGCGGCGCTGCCGCTCGCGATCGACGCCGGCCTGGTCGCCTCGATCGACGACGGTGCAGGCTTCTCGCGTCGCCTCGAGTGGAGCGCCGCCGAGTGTGCCGTGCGGTCGAACGGCGTGCTGCGCTGCGCGCGCCGCGGTGCCGTGGCGACGTTCCGGCCGGTCGCCGGTGCAGCGGCTGGCGCGCAGCGCCTGCGCTTCGCGCTCACGGCGAGCGGGCTCGACGTCACGGGACCGCTCGCGCCGGCGCTCACCGTCAAGCTCACGACCGGCGATCGGCTCGATCGCGCCGGCGGGATCGACGACTGCGTCGCGCGTCGCCGCGCGGTGGTCTGCAGCCCGTGAGGTGCGCGCTCAGAACTGTGGCGGCAGATCCGCGTAGCCGCCGGTCTCGGTCTTCACGACCCGGCCGGACTCGAAGACCACCTTCCGGCTGAACTGACCCGGCGGCGAGTAGGTCCACACCTCGACTGGGATCGTCAGGATCTCCGAGCCGGGGCTGTCGAGCAGGCCGGTGGTCAGCGTGCGCTCGCTGCGCGTGCGCTGCTGCGGCTCGCCGCACAGATCGAGCACCTGCGCGATGCTCATGCCGTTCTCGACGAAGCGGCCGCCACAGTCCAGCTGCTGCGCCCGCGCCCCGCTCGCCAGCACCAGTGTCGCGATCAGCCCGCCCACCACCATCGTCGTGCGTCTCACGCGGCTGACCATGGCGCGGAAGCCCGGCAGAGGGAAGCGCCGGCTCCGCCGTCGAATGCCGCCGCTCGGCACCGCCCCTCGCGCGCAGACGATCAGTCGGCGCCGACCACGATGAAGTTCTGCTGGCCCTCGTCCCACGCGATGTCGACGTTTCGTCCTGACTCGGGGAAGTCGGGGAGGGTGTAGGAGGCCGCGGCGCCGCGCAAGAACGGCGTGCCGAGAGTCGTCACCGCGAACGTGCTGCTGGCGAGCGTGACGCCGCCGGCACGGATCTCGACGGTGTGCGTGCCGTCACCGAGCAAGCCCCAGTTGATCAGCATCCCGAAGCCATTGTTGGAGTCGCCACAGATCGGCTGAGTGTCGGCGCGACCCGTGCCGTAGGCGGCTTGGCCCGCGGGTCGATCGTCGATGCGCACCTGGATCGACGTCGCGTCGCACGCCCACCCGGAGATCACCCCGATGCCGCTCTGCAGCGAGCCGGGCGCCGGATTCTCGAGAGTGCCTACGGTGCTCGCGCTCGTCGACTCGACCGCGGCGCCGGCGCTCCCGCTCGCCGCGGTGGCGGTCGTCGGGCGGGTGTACTGCGCGATCGCGAAGCGCTGCAGCGCTTCGCTCCAGACGACGTCGATCGAGCTGCCGGCCTGCGGGAAGCCGGGCAGCGAGTACCGACCGCTCGCACCGCGCAGGAACGGCACGCCCAGGGTCGAGACGGTGAACCGAGCAGACGCGAACTGCGCATTGCCGGAGAACATCCGGATCACGTGCGACCCGTCGCCGAGCAGGCCCCAGTTGAACAGCAGGCCGAAGCCATTGTTCGCATCCCCGCAGATGGTCGTCGTGTCGGCGCGCCCGGTGCCGTAGGCGGTGACCATGGCCGGCTGCCCGTCGAGGCGCGCGCTGACCGACGGTCCGCTGCAGAGCCAGCCAGAGATCACGCCGATGCCGCTTTGCCGCGAGCCGGGCGCCGGGATCTCGAGCGTTCCCACGGCGGTGGCGAGCGGCGACAGCAACCGCAACACCGCCGCGTCCCTGCGGCCGTCGGAGACCGCACTCCCCGCGACCAGCAGCCGTCCGTCCGCCTGGACGACGATCGCGGCGGCCTCGTCGGTGCCGCCGGCGCTGAGGTCGAGTCGGACTTTCCCGTCGCCGTCGAGTGCGGGGTCGGCAGTGCCGTCGAGCAGGTAGCGAGCGATCGCAAAATCGCGTCCATTGGTGCCGTCGCGCACGCCGGCGGCGACCAGCTTGCCGTCCGCCTGGGCCGCGATCGCGAACGCGGTCTCGTTCGCGCCGAAGTCGGTGGTCGCCTTCCCGTTGCCGCGGAACGCGGGATCCGCCTTGCCGTCCGCGAGGCGCAACGCGACCGCGAAGTCCGACCCCGACGCGGTGATGCGGCTGCCCGCGACGGCGATGCCGCCGTCCGGACGCAGCGCGAGCGCGCGGGCGACGTCGTTGCCTCCGAAGTCGACCGACACCTTGCCGCTGCCGTTGAAGGCGGTATCCAGCGCTCCTGCACCGTCGACGCGCGCGATCGCGAAGTCGGTGCCGGAAGCTCCGGCGCGCGTTCCCGCGATCACGATCTTGCCGTCGTCGGCGATCGCCACCGCGGCGCCGGTGACGCTCACGCCGTTGGCGATGCCGAAGTCGACGAAGCGCTTGCCGTTGCCGTTGAAGCTGGTGTCCAGCGAGCCGTCTCGCAGCAGGCGGCCGATCGCCAGCACCGATCCCGCCCCCGTGGTCCGCGTGCCTGCGACGACGATGCGGCCGTGCAGATCGAACGCCACGCCGGCGCCGTCGTTGTCGGCCGAGTCGCTGAACGCGAGCACGCGACGCCCCGTGCCGTTGAAGGTCGAATCGAGCGTGCCGTCGGCTCGGTAGAGAGTGAGCACGAGCTCTGCCTTGCCGTCCTTGCGACGGGTGCCGAGCGCTGCGATCGACCCGTCGACGTCGATCGCGACCCCCTTGGCCTGCTCGACACCACCAAAATCGGCGGTGGTGAGTCCGGTGCCCGCGAACGACGTGTCGGGTGCTCCCCCGGGCTTGAGCGCAGCCACCACCAGATCGCGATCCTTCGTCCCGGCCATGTCGCCGACGATCACGATCCGTCCGTCGGATGCGACTGCCGCGGCAGCGACGTTCTCGTCGCTGCCGCCGAGATCGACGAGGGCCACGCCCGTGGTCGCGAACGACGGATCGAGCTCCCCGTCGGCCCGCGCCCCCGTGGGCAGAGCTGCGACCAGAGACGCGACGAGGAGGAGGGTGCGTAGGGACGAGCACATGGCGGATCCAATCGTTCGGGGCCTGCTGCGGAAGAGGGCCGATCGTCGACGGAATCCGCACCACGGTCAACGTGGAATAATGCCACGAGGATGCGGCGTGGCGCCGCACGCGGCCCGCGTGGCGATGGTCGCGCCGGTCGCGACAAGGATAAAAATGATTCGAGTGGCCGGAGACTACCGGCCGTGGGCCTCTCGCGCCAGCGCCGACGAGAGCTGCTCGAGCTCGGTCGGCTTGAGCGCGAGCGCGCCGAGGAACGGCCGCGTCTGCGCCATCAGCACCAGGAAGCAGGCGCCGATGGCGAAGGCGAGCATGCCGATCGCGACCGCGCGGGCACGGCGGTGCTCCGCGTGGATCAGGCCGATCGACAGCAGGGCCAGCGCGCCGAGCACGATGGTGATGCCCCAGCGCGCCGGCAGCATGCGGCTGGTGGCGATGCGGATGCGGTCGTCGCGCGCCTTGATCGCTGCCCCGACCGCGTCGTGCAGGTCGTCGTTGCCCGACTCGCGTCCGAGACGCGCGAGCGTGCGCAGCGAGTCCGGCTTGTTGAGCCCCGGATCGCCCTTGCCGAGGCGCGGCCACTCGTCGTCGATCACGTAGCGGAGGTAGTCGCGCAGCGAGCCGCGCACCGCCGCCTGCTGGTCCGCCGGCAGGTCGGGCAGCAGCTCGTGGATCTCGCGCAGCGCCGACGCCTCCGCCAGCGTCGACTCGCGCGCCGCCCCCGACTGCTCCCATACCGTGACGGCGTTGAACGACAGCAGCAGCCCGAGCACGATGCCGAGCTGGGAGGCGACCTCGGCCTCGAAGTGGCCGATGCGCGAGCCGTCGGGCCCGGCGATGCGCGGCACCAGCACCTTGTGCACGAGGATCGCGATCAGCGCCCAGGCGCCGAGCACCACCGCTCCCATCGCCGGCAGCGGCAGCGTGAGCAGATATTCGGCGAAGCGGGGCGGGTTGATCACCAATCGAGTCCTCGAGGTCACGCCCGGACGGGGCGCTCCTCCGTCGATTCCTCGGCGGGAACGGCCGCTCGCCTTAGCGCGTGCCGCGGCGCAGCGCGGCGCGGCCGTTCGGAGGCATCCGCGATTCGACGGATGCCGCGACGCGCGCAGATCCGCTACAGACGAGATCCGATGGCGCCGACCGTGCTGATCGTGGAGGACGACCCGCCGACGCGGATGCGTCTCGAGGCCGTGGTGAACGGCATCCCGGCGCTCAAGCTGCTGGGCTCGACGGGCTCGGCCACGGAGGCGCGCGCGGCCTTGCACGGACAGCCGGACGTCCTGCTGGTCGACCTCGGGCTGCCCGACGGCAGCGGCGTCGACGTGATCCGCGAGGCGCAGCGCGTCAGCCCGAACACCCGGGCGATGGTCATCACCGTGTTCGTCGACGAGCGCCACGTCATGGACGCCATCGCCGCCGGCGCGATGGGCTATCTGCTGAAGGACGGCTCGGCCGAGTACGTCGGCAGCTCGATCAGCGAGCTGCTGGCCGGCGGCTCGCCGATCAGCCCGCCGATCGCGCGCTACCTGCTGCAGCGCTTTCAAGCACCGCGGCCGGCGCGCGCGAGCGAAACGCCGCTCACCGGCCGCGAGCTCGAGATCCTGACCTTCATCGCCAAAGGCTTCAGCGTCGCGGAGGTCGGCGACCTGCTCGGCATCTCGGCGCGCACGGTGACGACGCACGTGCAGCACATCTACCGCAAGCTCGAGGTCAGCTCGCGCAGCGAGGCGGTCTTCGAAGCGGTCAACCTCGGCCTGATCGACCTGAAGTCCTGAGTCGCGGATCTCGGGCTCCGCGCGCGCAGCGCGGGCGACCCCTCGTTCTCATTGCAGCGTCAAGCGCAGCTCGATCGACGTGCCCTCGGGACCCGAGCGGATGTCGAGCAGTGCGCCGATCTCCTGCGCGCGGCGCTCCATGTTGCTCAGCCCGCGACCGCGCCGCAGGGCCTGCGGGAAGCCACGGCCGTCGTCGCGCACGCCGATCAGCAGCACGCCGTCGTCCACCGTGGTCGCCACCTCGATGGTCGACGGTGCCGCGTGGCGCACGGCATTGGTGATTGCCTCCTGCGCGATGCGCAGCACGCTCAGCAGCTGCTCGGGGCCGAAGCGGCGCGGCGTCGGCGCGTCGACCACGCGCCAGCGAAAGCGGATGCCGCAGCGCTGCAGCGTCGGCTCGAGACGCCCGCGCAGCGCCGCGAGCAACGGTGCCACCTCGGTCAGACCCGGATCGAGCGACAGGATGACGAGCCGCAGCTCCTCGAGGCTGTCGCGCAGCGCCGTCACGACCTCCTGGTCCGCGTCACCGCCCGCCTCGGCGAGCGCCAGCGACGACATCAGCTGGCCGCCGAGCCCGTCGTGCATCTCGCGCATCAGGCGCTGCCGCTCGCGTCCGAGGATGTCGCGGCGCTCGAGGTCGCGGCTCTTCTCGAACTGCCGCGACAGCTCCTCTTCGCGCTCGCGCACGCGTTCCTCGAGCTGCTCGGTCAGCGCCCGAGCCTCGCGCAGCGCGCGCACGAACCGCATCGCGAGCGTCGAGCCGAACGCGAGCATCATGCACGACACGGTGTACGGAATGGTGTAGCCGACGCCGCGCCACAGCCCGAGCTGGATGCCGAGGTCGTGCGCGCTGAACAGCAGCTGCGCCGTCCAGGCGCCGAGATAGACGCGCGCTTCGAGGCGGGTCAACGCACGGCGGTGCACGAACGACAGCACCGTCACGTACGCGCCGATCGCGGTGATCGCGACGTGCGTGAAGATCATCGCGTCCGCGAATCCGGCGCGCGGCGTGAGCACCGCCGCGGCGAGCGCGAATGCCGAGAAGGCCCACAGGCCGCGCTCGACGATCGGGCGTCGCACGCCGACCAGGCGATGAAAGAACAGCGCCAGGAACACCGCGAACTGGTCGAGCGCGGCATTGACGGTCCGGTCCCAAGCCCAGTGCGAGACGGGGATGTGGCTCACCCAGTAGTTGAGGCTGTTGATCGCCCAGGCGACCGTGGTCGCGAGGAAGTAGCCATAGAGCGGCTGGAAGCCGCTGCCGACCCAGATGACCGCGATGAACACCGCGGTCACGATCGCCAGCGCGCTGCCCACCTGTGCCAGCACGATCTGCCGGAAGAACGCGCTCTCGTACCGCTCCGCGAGCGCGGCATGGGAGCCGATCCACACCGGCCCGAGCCGTCCGAAGTGGTGCTCGTAGGCGAACAGCAGGACGTCGATCCGATTGACGCCTCGGTGCAGCAGTGCTGCGGGAAACTGGAAGTAGAGCGGTCGGTTGAAGTTGTGTGCGACGGGCTCCTCGAACGAGCCGCCGTCGCCGACCCAGCTGCCGTTGACGAACACCGCGGCGTTCATGTTGACGTCCGGCAGCAGCACGCCGCAGCGCTCGCTGCCGCCGTCGGTTGCGTCCAGGGTGAGGCGGTACCAGGCGAAGCCGCTCGCGTCGGGACGGCGTCGGCGCCACTGGTCCGGCAGGCTGAGCGCTTCACGCGGGTCCTCGCGCGGCGGCGCGCTCGCGTCGGCGGCGAGCGTGAAGCGCGCCGCCGTCAGCGCGACCGGAGCCGCCGGGCAGCTCGTTGCGCCCGCCGGTCGCGCTGCGAGCAGGAAGCCGATCGTGAGGGCGAGCGGCGCCGCGAGCCACAGAATCTGTGCTGATCGGTGCACCGGACTGCGCTCTTGGTAGCCGATGCGTGTCGGCGCAGTCGAGCCGCGATCCGCGCCGCTCGCGTCGGCGCGATGGTGCGTGACCAGCGCGGGGCGCGTTCGCGCTGGCGGCTGCGACGTGCCGGCGTGCGAATCGCTCCGCGGCGACGGTCGCTGCGTCGGAGCGCGCCGTAGCGCCGTGGTCGCGCATCGTGCCCCGTGACCGAAGACGGCGTCACCGGGAAGAAGGTGCCGCTCCGGCGGTCGCCGGCGAGCGCGCGCACTGGAGGCGACCCGCGACCTGCGCTAACGGAGGCGCGGGTGCGCCCCGGTTCGACGAGCGCCCCGGGGGGAGCGAGCGTGTCCTTTGCGAGTCCGATCACACGCGCCGTGCAGCGCGCATCCCGCGCGCCGCTCCTCGTGGCTCTGCTGATCGTCGCCTCCGCCGGGCCGGCGCGCGCGCTCGTCCCGCGTGGCGACGCCTCGGGCGCGCTGCTCTACCAGAGGGAGTGTGCGCCCTGCCATGGCGCCGCCGGCCGTGGCGACGGACCCGAGGGCATCTACTTCGCGCCGCCACCGCGCGACCTGCGCGAGGGCTTCCTCACGCTCTACCCGACCGAGGAGCTGGCCGAGAAGATCCGCCGCGGGCGCGAGCTCCGGATCGAGATCGATCCGGCCGCGACGAGGCGGCGTACGCGCATGGTCGAGGCGATCGTCGCGCACCTCGAGCGTCTGCCCGACGTCACCTGGCCGCCCGTGGAGCGCGGGGCTGCGCTCTACGCGGCGCGCTGCGAGGCGTGTCACGGTCCGTTCGGTACGCCGGCGCCGGGCATGCGGCTGCCGCCGGGCGTCCAGCGGCCACCACGCGACCTCGCGTCGCCGGAGTTCCAGAAGGCGGTGAGCGACGCGGAGCTGCTCGAGGTCGTGCGGCACGGCCGCGCCGGCATGCCGGCGATCCCGCCGCTCGCGTCCGACGCGGAGGCGCACGATCTCGTGGCCTACGTCCGGCTGCTGTCGCCGGGTTTCGCGTACTACTCGCTGTGGTGCGGCGGCTGCCACGGCGACGACGGCAAGGGCGACGGCGTGTTCGCGCGCGGCGCCGATGCGCCGCCCGTCGTGCTCGACCGGGGCTACCTGCGGGCGCAGGATCCCGAGGAGCTGCGTCGCAACGTGCTGCACATGCTCGAGCGTCAAGACGCGGCGATGCCGCACTTCGAGCGGCAGCTGACCGAGAAGCAGGCGCGCGAGATCGTCGAGTACCTGCGCGCCGCGGGGCCGCTCCCGGCGCCGTCGCCGCCGGCGCGCTGAGCCGTCGTCGCATCGGGGTGTGCCGCGGCGCGCAGCCGCGCCGCGGCAGGCCGCTGCTACTCGAGCACGACGCTCACGTCGTCGAACGTGGCCACCCCGCTCTCGAGCCCGTACTCGAGCAGGACCTTCAGCCGGACGAACGGCTCCGCGGCGACGATGCTCCTGGTCTTGGTCTCGAAGCCGTGCGTGCCGCGCGAGAACTTGATCCTCCGGCTCTGGCGCGATCCGTCGGCATGGATCAGCTGCAGCTCGGCGATGTACCGGCCCGTGGTCGCGGGGGCGGCGGTGGCCGTGCTGCCGACGCTGAAGCTCACGGTGTCGCCGGCGTCGCCGGAGGCGTCGATGTTCTGCAAGGCCTGGTTGCGCTGTCCGTCGCCGTTCATCTGCAGGACGCAGTTGCTGCCGCTGCACGACGTACCGTCCGTGCCGGCGTCCAGCCGACGGAGCTTCCAGCGATCGGGAACGTGGTTGGCGTCGTCGTCGAGCTCGAAGCGGTGGTTGAGCGCGAGCTGCAGCGGCCGGCACGCGGCGAGCGGTGCGGTCGCGAAGCCGCTCACGTCGTACTTGACGCTGGCCTGGTCACCGCCGCCGGTGAAGCCCCCGGACGGTCCGCTGGACTTGCCCCACCAGCTGCCGACCGCCGTCTGACCGAGGGCCACGAACGTGTCGACCGCGACGTCCGAGTTGCCGACGAAGCAGCTCGCGTCGATCTCCACGGCGTCGATCGTCGGGCCGCTGTTCACCACGGCGCCGCCGGTGTTGGTCGCGACGTTCGAGACGAACGCCGTACCGCTCACGATCAGCTTGCCGGTGTTGCGGATGCCGCCGCCGCTCTGCGGGATGGCGAGGTTCTCCTCGAAGCGGGAGCCCGTGACGTTCGCCGTCGCGCCGTTGGCATTGAACAGGCCACCGCCGCCGAAGCCGGTGGACGCGTTGCGCAGGAAGAACGTCTCCTCCGCGACCAGGCTGCCGGCGTTGAAGACCCCACCGCCGAGCGCGGAGCTCGCATTGTCCACGATCGAGCAGCGCACCAGCTTCAGCGCACCGCCCGACCCGACGTTGATGCCGCCGCCGTTGCCGCCCGTGGAGCCGCCGCGCAGCGTGACGTCGCGGAGCTCGACGTCGGCATTCGCCGCGACCGCGAGCACGCGGTCGTCGATGGCGGCGTCCTGCGAGATCGTCGCGCTGCCGTCGTTCGCCACCTGGATCAGCAGGTCCGGCCCGGTGCCGGGGTTGTTGTTGACGTTGAGGTCGCCGGCGGCGCTGAGCGACTCGGTGCCCGACAAGGTCAGCGCGTAGGTCGCGCCGTCGGCGAGCGTGATCACGTCGCGCTCGGTGCCGCTGCCGGCGGGGCACGCGTCCTGTGCGGCGTTCAGGTTCGCGGCGCGGATCGCACCGCGCAGCGAGCAGTCGCCGTCGTCGGCCAGCTCGTCCTCGGTCGTGGTCACCGTGATCGCCGTCGCCAGCGCCGCCCCGGGTGCTCCGCCGAGGAGCGCGCCGGTCGCGAATCCGACCAGGACGGCGACCGCCGTCCTGGTGGCGAACGGATGCGGCTTCGGCGGCGAGCCGCGGCGATGCGCGAGCGGACGACGGGACGGAATGCGAGCGATCATCACGATACCTCCGTGGCGCACGACGGCGCCGAGACGCGTGATCGACTAGGCTCCGCGATCCGGCCGGTCCTAAACGAAGGGTAAACTCGCGGTAAGATCTCGCCGCCCCGGCGCTGCGGGCACGGCGTGCGCCCGGGCGCACGCGACATGTCGCGCGCGGCAGGCCGGCTCAGGCGATCGGCCGCACCCAGCGGACGCGCCGGTGGCGGCGAAAGCCGAGCCTCTCGTACAACCGGGTCGCGGCGTCGTGACCCGGCTCGACCTCCAGATCGAGCGCGACGCAGCCGCGCGCGCGGGCGACGCCGAGCGCCGCCTCGACGAGCCGCTCGCCGATGCCGCGCCCGCGCCAGGTGTCCACGACATAGAGCTCGTCGAGCCACGCGGCCGGACCGCCGTGCTCGAGCGTGAACAGGAACGACAGCACGGCCACGCCCGCGATCTCGTCGCCCTCGACGCCGGCGACCAGCACGTGGCCGAGGCGCGGATCGCCGAGCAGCGTGCGCACCGAGCGCTCGAGCGCGTCGGGCGCGAGCGCGACGTCGTGCTCGTCGAGCTGGCGCGCGAGCAGCGCGATCACCGCTGCGAGGTCGCCTATGCTCGCGTCGCGGATGCCGATCGATGCCGGCGCCCTCATCGTCTTCCGTGCCGTCGTGTGCTTGAAGGGCGCCGCCGCCGCGCGCAGCCGGCCGCGGCCGCTCGCCGAGAGGTCCGTCGCATGCCGTCGCTTGTACGTCTTTCCCGCATCGTCCGGAATGTCGCACCACGCTCGTGGCGGCGCGCGCACGCGCCGGGCGAGACGCCCTGCCGCGCGGCCCTCGCGCTGCTGGTGATGCTCGCGGCGCTGCCCGCGTGCGGCAACCGCAGCGCGTCCGCGACCGGAGACATCGAATGCGTGCGCATCGACGTCGTCGACCTGGCGCTCACCGAAGACCCCGCCTGCACCGTCGCGAGCGACGCGGTGGCGTCGCGCTACCTGCCCGATCTGAGCTTCACGCCGGGCCTCTGCTACCAGACCGCCGTCGTGCCGATCACGCTGACCGCGGCCGACGGTCGCTCGTTCGGGCTCCGCATCCAGGCCTTCTCCGGCATCGACAACAATCCCGTCTCGGGCGCCGCGCTCGCGCCGCTCCCGGCGCCGCCGAACATCGTCTTCACCGCCGCGAGCGTGATCCGCGTGCAGACCGGCGCCGGCGAGGCGGTCGGGCAGCTCGTCATGCGCGACACCGGCTGGGCCGAGATCGGCGCGGGCAGCACCTTGCCGCGTTTCGTGTCGGAGCGTCTCGTCGTCGTCGGCACGTCGGGCGAGCTGCTGCGCGGCGCGGTCGGCGAGGTGATCGCCACCGGCGACGAGTTCACCGGCATCCCGGCACGCGGCTCGCTGTGCGCCGCCGGGCTCGTCGAGCGGCTCGTACCCTACGCGTCCTGAAGCGGCCGCACGGCGACGCCCCGGAGCATGCCGCGACGATACGCGCGCGGGCTGCAGCCGATCGCGCTTCGAAACGTGTGATCGAAGCTCGACAGGTCGGCGAAGCCCGCGTCGTAGGCGACGCGCGTCACCGGCAGCTCGGTATCGAGCAGCAGGCCGAGTGCCCGGCGGAGACGCGCGCCGATCAGGTACTGGTGCGGCGTGACGCCCGCGACGCGCCGGAAGACACGCAGGAAGTGGAACGAGCTGAGCCTGGCGTCGCGCGCCAGCTCGCCGAGCGAGAGTGCGTGAACCTCGGGGAACGGCTGGTCGCGGCGCCCGAGCGTGCACACGACGCGCGACAGGTGCGTCCCCGCGCCGCGTGCGACGACGGCGTACGACGGTCCCGGCACGGCACGAAGGTGCCACGGGCGGTGATCGAGCGAAAGCGCGCGGCGCGCCGCGGCCGACCCTCGGCGACGGATCGCGGGCGGGGCCTGCAGGAAGCGACTTCGCGCCGCGCGCTTCCGGTGGCATCATGGAGCAATGTCCAGCGAGCAGGCCGCACGCCGCGCGGCGTCCGACGCCCCTCCAGCCGCGCCCGGCGCGCGCTTCGGGGACGCGCCCGAACCGCTCCGGCTGCTGCTCGAGCGTTACGATCCGACGGTCCTCGACGGCGTGCAGGAGGGCTCCGTGGTGCGCCTCGCGGTGACCGGCGAGGGCGAGTGGGACGTGGCCCTCGTCGACGGCGGCGTGCAGCTGCGCGCCGCGACCGAGCCCTCGCCCGACGCGACCCTCGCCGCCGATCGCGCGAGCTGGCAGCACGTCGCGCAGGATCTGCGTGGCGGCATGGACGCCTTCCGCGCGGGCAAGCTGCTGGTGCGCCGGAACCTCCACCTCGGCGTGGCCTTCCTCGCGGCGACGAGCGGCATGCAGCCGCCGCAGGGGCTCGCGTTCCGCCGCATCGAGACCGACAGCGGCACGCTGTCGACCGTGGAAGCCGGGGAGGGCGAGCCGGTGATCCTCGTGCACGGGCTCGGCGCGACCAAGATCTCGTTCCTGACCACGACCATCGCGCTCGCCACCGCCGGCTTCCGGACGATCTCGGTCGACCTGCCGGGCTTCGGCGACTCCGCGAAGCCCTTGCTCGCGCCGTACCATCCGCCGTTCTTCGCGCGCGCGATCGTCGATCTGCTGGACGCTCTCGCGATCGACCGTGCGCACGTGATCGGCAACAGCATGGGCGGGCGGGTCGCCCTCGAGCTCGGGCTCCGCTACCCGGACCGCGTCCGCAAGCTCGGGCTGATCGCGCCGTCGCTCGCCTGGAAGCGTGAGCGGCCGTGGGCGCCGTTCGTGCGCCTGCTCCGTCCCGAGCTCGGGCTCGTGCAGGCGTCGCCGCGCTGGGTGATCGAGGGCGTCGTGCACCGGATCATCCCCGAGGCGGCGAGCGGCTGGGTGCGCGCCGGCGTGGACGAGTTCCTGCGCGCCTACTTGACGCCGCGCGGGCGGGTCGCGTTCTACGCCGCGGCGCGCAACATCTACCTCGAGGAGCCGCACGGGTCGAAGGGCTTCTGGACGCGCCTCGAGCGCCTGCAGGCGCCTTGCCTGTTCGTCTGGGGGCGGCTCGACCGGCTGGTGCCGATCGGCTTCGCGCGTCACGTGGCCGACGTCCTCCCGGCGGCGGAGCAGATCTACCTCGACTGCGGCCACGTGCCGCAGCTCGAGCGCCCGCTCGAGACGCACGCCGCTCTGGAAGGCTTCCTGCGTCGGCCGGAGCCGCGAGCGGAGGTCGCGCACCTCGGCGTGCGTTGACGAGGGGCGGTCGTCCCGCGTAGCTCGTCGGCGATGGCGATTCCCGAGCCGCTGCCACCGGGGCTGCTGTACCGCGCCTGCCCGCCCGAGAGCCTGCCGTTCGCGAGCACCGCCGAGCTCGACGATCTGCCGCGCGCGCTCGGCCAGGAGCGCGCCCTCGAGGCGCTGCGTTTCGGCATGTCGATCCGCCAGCCGGGCTTCAACCTGTTCGCGCTCGGACCGGCCGCGGCCGGCGTGCACGAGGTGGTGCGCCGCGCGCTGCACCCGCACGCCGCCGACGAGCGCGTGCCGCGCGACTGGGTGTACGTGCACGATTTCGCGCAGCCGTTCCGGCCGCGCGCGCTCGCCCTGCCGCCCGGACGCGGCGTCTTGCTGCGCGCGCAGATGGCGAGCCTGATGGACGACCTGCGCGCGGCGCTCCAGTCCGCCTTCGAGTCCGAGGAGTACCGTGCGCACGCGTCGGTCATCGAGGAGGAGGTCAAGGACCGGCAGCAGAAAGCACTCGAGGAGATCGAGCACGAGGCGCGCGCCCGCAACGTCGCCCTGCTGCGCACGCCGATGGGCATGGGCTTCGCGCCCCTGAAGGGCACGGAGGTCATGAGCCCCGAGGAGTTCGCGAAGCTCCCGGTCGACGAGCGCGAGCGGATCGCAAAGGACGTCGCCGCCATGCAGGAGCGGCTGCAGGACCGGATGTCGGAGCTGCCGCAGTGGCAGCGCCAGGGGCTCGCGAAGCTGCGCGAGCTGAACCACGAGGTAGCGACGCTCGCCGTCAAGCACCTGATCAACGAGCTGCGCGAGCGCAACCACGACCTGCCGGACGTCCTCGAGCACCTCGACCGCGTGCAGGCGGACGTGGTCGAGCACGTCGATCTCTTCCGCCGTGCGCCCGAAGCGGAGGGCGCACCCGGTCACGTCGTCGCGCAGGCCGCCGACGGCGACCGTCCCGAGCTGCGCCGCTACAAGGTCAACGTCCTGGTCGATCACGCGAAGACGCGCGGCGCGCCGATCGTCTACGAGCCGAGCCCGAGCTACCAGAACCTGGTCGGCCGCGTGGAGCACTGGCAGGCGATGGGCGCGCTGGTCACCGACTTCAACCTGATCAAGCCAGGCGCGCTGCATCTCGCGAACGGCGGCTACCTGCTGCTCGACGCACGGAAGGTGCTCGCGCAGCCGTTCGCGTGGGAGGGCCTCAAGCAGGCGCTGCGCACGCGCGAGATCCGCATCGAGTCGCTCGGACAGATGGTGAGCCTGGTCAGCACGGTGTCGCTCGAGCCCGAGCACATCCCGCTCGACGTGAAGGTCGTGCTGATCGACGAGCCGACCATCTACTACCTGCTGCACGCGCTCGATCCGGACTTCGCCGAGCTGTTCAAGGTCGTCGCCGACTTCGACGACCGCATCGTCCGCAGCGGCGATACGACGCTGCTCTACGCGCGCTTCCTCGCGACCGAGGCGCGTGCGAGCGGGCTGCGCGAGCTCGACCGCTCGGCGGTGGCGCGCCTCGTGGAGCACGGCGCGCGCCTCGCGGGCGACGCCGAGCGCCTGACGACGCTCACCCGTCAAGTCACCGATCTGCTCGCGGAGGCAGACCACCACGCGGCCCAGCGCGCGGCCGAGCGGATCTCCGCCGACGACGTGCAGACCGCGATCGACGCGGCGCTGCGCCGCTCCGGACGGGTGCGCGAGCGCTTCCTCGAGGAGACCGTGCGCGGCACGCTGCTGGTCGAGACCGATGGTGCAGCCGTCGGGCAGGTGAACGGGCTCGCCGTCTACCAGCTCGGCGACGCCGCGTTCGGGCGTCCGAGCCGCATCACCGCGCGCGTCGGCGTCGGCTCGGGCGACGTCCTCGACATCGAGCGCGAGGTCGAGCTCGGCGGCCCGCTGCACTCGAAGGGCGTCCTGATCCTGTCCGGGTTTCTCGCCGCCCGCTTCGCGCTCGAGCAGCCGCTGTCGCTCGGCGCGACGCTCGTCTTCGAGCAGTCGTACGGAGGGATCGACGGCGACAGCGCGTCGTCGGCGGAGCTGTACGCGCTGCTGTCCGCGATCTCCGGGCTGCCGATCGCGCAGGGTCTCGCCGTGACCGGCTCGGTCGACCAGTTCGGGCGCGTGCAGCCGATCGGCGGCGTGAACGAGAAGATCGAGGGCTTCTTCGACCTGTGCGCCGCGCGCGGCCTCACCGGCACGCAGGGCGTGCTGATCCCCGCGGCCAACGTCAAGCATCTGATGCTGCGTCGCGACGTGGTGGACGCGGCCGCCGCGGGGCGTTTCCGCGTGCTCGCGGTCGAGCACGTCGACCAGGGCATCGAGCTCCTGACCGGCGTGCCGGCGGGCGAGGCCGGCTTCGACGGCGTCTATCCCGAGGGCAGCGTGAACCGGCGCGTGCTCGACCGATTGCAGGCGTTCGCCGCGTGCCGGCAGAGCTTCGCGGCGGTGACGCTGGCCGCGCCCGGGGTCACGGGGGACGCCGGCGACGAGGCGACGGGCCCATGATCGGCGACATCGGACGAGCGGCGGCATGAGCCGGGGAGAGTCGACGACGGCCGGCACGGGCGAGGACGTCCTGACGACGGGAGGCACGAGCCGCGACGTCCCGACGTTCCGGCGGCTCGTGGTCGCGCTCGGCGCGTCGCGCGACGGCCTCGCCTCGCTCGCGACCTGGGCGGATCTCGCGGCGCGCATGCGCGCGGATCTCGCCGGGCTGTTCGTCGAGGACGAGGAGCTGCAGCGCATGGCGGGCCTGCCGTTCGCGCGCGTCGTCGCGCCGGGAACGGTGGCCCGCGCCTTCGACCCGCAGACCTGCGAGCGGCTGATGCGCAGCGCGGCCGCGGCGGCGCGGGCCGCGGT
>JAIEPK010000230.1 GCA_019749875.1 Candidatus Binatia bacterium
CGACGCGTGCGACGGCGCCGGCGCGTGCGCCGGCGGCGCTCCAGTGGTGTGCGGCGGCGGCGGTGACGGCCAATGCAATTCGGGGTCGAGCTGCGACCCGGCCACGGGAGCGTGCGTCGGCGGCCCGTCGCCCGACGGCACGGCGTGCGACGACGGCGACCCGTGCACCGTCGCCGACAGCTGCGTCGCCGGCTCGTGCGAGCCGGGCGACTTCGATCCCGCCGCCTGCGTGTCGTCGTTCCAGTGCTACGACGCATTCAGCTGGCAGAAGCCGTACTGGTGGGTCGCGCCGGCCAAGATCCGCATCGAGGATCGCTTCGAGGCGGCAGTCTTCAAGCTCGGCAGCACGACCGAGGTGTGCTCCGCGCTGTCGCTGCCGGCCGGCCAGATCGCGAGCCGGCTGGCCTGCGTGCAGCTGCAGCGCGCGAGCGGCGGCGACGGCACTCGCACGCTGCGCGTCAGCAATGCGTTCGGCGAGCAGACGCTGCGCATCGGCAAGGTCAAGCAGCTTTGTTTGCCGGCGGGCGCGAACAGCGTGCCGGCGGAGCCCGGCCTCGACGCGTACAAGTGCTACGCGGCCGAGACCAAGGCGCGGACGCCGCGCTTCGTGCCGGTGAGCGTCAAGCTCAGCGACGAGTTCGGCAGCGCGACGGTCGACGTCGTCGCGCCGGACATGGCGTGTACGCCGGCGAGCGTCGCGGAGAGCGGCGTCGAGCACGACGCCGTGCATCTGGTCTGCTACCGCATCGCCGAGCATCGGGTGTGGGGCCGCTACCCGGATGCGTTCCGGCCACGCACCACGACCGTGACGTCGGCGAACGGGCGTGACGTCGTCGGATTGTTCGCGCGCGACCACCTCTGCGTGCCGTCGGCTGCGAGCGTGCCGTGACCAGGGCCGTCCGTGCGCGCGTCCCCGCGCACGGACGCCCGGCCGGGCGTGAGCGACGCGGCGGCCACGGACGTCACTCGACGTAGCCGAGCGCCCGCAGCTGCCGCTTGGTCTGCTCGTCGAGCTGCTCCTTCGGCCCCTGCTCGCGGCGGAACGCGCTCGCCCAGCCGCGCTCGAGCCGCTGCAGCTCCTCGTCGAGCTCGAACAGTCGGCGACGCTCCTTGCGCGCGACGTCCGTGGTCTCGCCCGGATCGGACGCGAGATCGTAGAGCTGCGTGGTCTGGTAGCGGTCGGTGCCGGCCCCACCCGAGCGGATGATCTTCCAGCTGCCGGAGCGCAGCGACTTGAGCTCGGCCCCCTGCAGGTACGTCGTCTCCTCCGCGAAGATCGGGGCTGCGGGCACGTCCGTCCCGGACGCGGCGGCCAGCAGCGGCGTCAAGTCACGCCCCTGGCAGGCGCTCGCCCCCGGCAGGCCGAACCACGACAGGAGCGTCGGCATCACGTCGACGATCTGCACCGGCTGCGCGATCGTGCGACCGCGGAATGCCGCCACCCGCGGCACGTGCACGACCAGCGGAACGTGCGTCTGCTCCTCGAACAAGCGCCCGCCATGCGCCCACGAGCCGTGCTCCTTGAACTCCTCGCCGTGATCCGCGACCACGACGATCACCGTGCGGTCGAGCACGCCGAGCTTCTCGAGCCGATCGAGCAGCGCGCCGAACATGGCGTCCTGGTAGAGGATCTCCTCGTCGTAGAGGCCGACGACGTGGCGCAGGTCGGCGTCGCCGATCGGCAGCTTGACGAGGTCTTCGGTGAGCGTCTCCGCCGGCTTGACGGGGCCCGCGTACGCGGGATCGGTGAAGCGTCCGGCATAGCCGGGCAACGGGTCGTACGGAGCGTGCGGGTCGAGGGCGTGCACGTAGAGCAGGAACGGCTCGTCCGCGACCGCATCGAGGTGCGGGAACAGCACCGCGTTCACCTCTTCGGTCCGGGTGTGCGACCGCCCCGGGAAGCGCACGTACTGGAAGCGATCGAAGCCCTGCTCGAAGTTGAGCCCGGGACCGGCGACGTGGCCATTGGTGACGAAGGCCCAGGTCGACCATCCGCCGGCGTGAAAGCGCTCGGCGAGCGTCGCGACCTGCGTCGACAGCGCGAAGCCCGAGTGCGCGCCGTGATACGCCGGCATCAGGCCGGTGAGCACGCTCGCCGTCGCAGGCCGGGTGCGCGCCGCCGTGCTGTAGGCGAGGTCGAAGCGGATGCCGTCCAGGGCGAGTGCCGCGAGACGCGGCGTGGTGTCGCGCGGGTAGCCGTAGGCCGAGGTATGATCCGCGCGCAGCGTATCGATCAGGTAGACGACGACGTTCGTCGGTCCCGCCGGTCCGTCGGCGGAGGGAGTCACCAGGCGCGGCGTCGCGATCGCGACCTCGCCGCCGCCCGCCTTCGCGGCGACGGTCTCGACGTCGATCCGTGCCACAGGCTGCGGCAACTTCAGCGCGACGTCCTGCCACGGCAGTCCAGCGGTCACGACGTCCTCGTGCTCGGCCACGCGCTCGCCGGACGCGGTGCTGGCGGTGACGCGCACGGTGACGGCACCGGCCCTCGCGAGCGATCCCACCGCATATCGCAGCGACGTGGCGCCCCCGGAGTCGACCGTCAAGGAGAGCGGCACGCCCGCCGGGAGACGCAGCGCGCGCCGCCGGTCGAGCCCGATCGTGTGATGGCCACAGGCGCCGGCGAGCGGGACGTCGTCACAGGTGCAGCGCCCCTCGCTCCCGCCACGCGCGGCACGCTCGAGAGCGCACAGCAGGTCACTGGCCGAGCCCGTGCGCGCGAACGGGGGCCCGGCGGCAGCGCCCGATGCCGGCGTCTCGGCCGCCTGCCGGCATCCGACCACCGACCCGAGGAGCGCCGCCACGGCGTACACGAGAACACCCGAGCTCCGCATCGCCCGAACGATGCGGGCTCGTGCGGCGCCGATCAAGCCGGAACCGTTGCTTGCAAAGCCGCTCCGTCGGATGCCGTGCCATGGCGCGCGGCGCGGCTCGAGAGCTACACGTTCCAGGCGCCCGACCTCTACGTCAAGCACGGCTACCAGGTGTTCGGCGTGCTCGACGACTGTCCGCCGGGGCATCAGCAGGTGTTCCTGCGGAAGTCGCTTCCGCCGCACGGCGCGGCCGCTGCCGGCACGTCGCGTCGTGCACGCACCGCCACGGGCAAGCGCTCGCTCTCGCTCAGGTCGTGATGCCGCCGTCGATCGAAACGATGGCGCCGGTCATGTAGCGCCCCTCGTCGGACGCGACGAACGCGATCAGCGCCGCCACCTCGTCGGGCTCCGCCATGCCGAGCGCAGAGCGGATCTTGCCGAGCGACGTCGGATCGGCGCCGGGCGGCAGCTCCCGGAACGTGTTCTGGAACGGCGTCGCCATGCCGCCGGGTGCCACGCAGTTCACGCGCACGCCGCGCTTGACGTACTCGTCGGACAGCGCGCGCGTGAGGTTCACCACGCCGGCCTTCGACGCACAGTACGCAGCGCTGTAGGCGATGCCCATCAACCCGGCGTTCGAGGCCACGTTGACGATGTTGCCGCCGCCGTCGAGCAGGTGCGGCAGCACCGCCTGCGCCATCAAGAAGGTCCCGGTGAGATTGACGGCGATGATGCGCTGCCAGTCCTCGAACGGCATCTCGTGCGAGTTGGCGAAGCGCCCCGTGCCGGCACAGCTCACCAGCACCTGCGGCCGGCCGAGCGCGGTCGCAGCCGCGTCGACCGCCGCGCGCACCGACTTCGGATCCGCGACGTCGACCTGGTACGCGCGTGCCGTTCCACCCGATGCGGCGATCTCGTCCGCCACCCGGGTCGCGGACTCGAGTGCGAGGTCGAGAACGGCGACGTGCCCGCCCTCCGATGCAAGCCGAAGAGCCGTCGCGCGACCGAGACCGGAGCCCCCGCCGCTGACGATGCAGACGCGTCCATCGAACCGTGCCATGCGTCGCTCTCCGTGATCAGCGCGCGCAGCGAAAGCCGCCGTCGGCGGCGCGCGTCGCGTCCTTCGTCCATCCGCGCAGCGAAACCCGCACCCAGGCCGGCTCGAAGGTCCACGATGCGCCGCGCACGGAGTGACCGGCCTCGCGGCTGTCGCCCGTCCACTCCCAGACGTTGCCGATCATGTCGAGCGCACCGGCCGGCGACACGCCGTCGGGGAACGAGCCTGCCGGCGCCGTGCCGACGAAGCCGTCGTCGTACCGTCCGGTGTGCTTCCACTCCGGGAAGACCTTGCGCGCGGACTCGTCGGCGATGTTGGTGAACTTGATGCCGCGCTCGGTCTCGTTGCCCCACACGTAGATCCGTCCGTCGGTGCCGCGCGCGGCGCGCTCCCACTCGGCCTCGGTGGGCAGCCGCTTCCCCGCCCAGCGGCAGTAGGCGAGCGCCTGCGTCCAGTCGACGCAGTTGATCGGGTGCTGCTGGCGGTTCTTCTTCTGCCAGTTGCAGTAGGGCGCCATCTTCGGGTCGTCCTTGCCGTCGACGAACGGCATGTTGAGACCCGCGGCCGAGCACGCCTTCGCCTGCACGCAGGCACCGAACTGTGCGACCGTGACCTCGGTCGCGTCGATCTCGAACGCCGGCAGCTCGACGAACTTGCCGGGCTTCTCGTCGTCGAGGCAGTCCTCGTCGGCCTGCTCGTTGCAGCCCATGAAGAACTTGCCCGCCGGGACGCGGACCATGCCGTCGCTGGTGCGCGGCACGGGCTTCGGCCGCTTGAAGTGGGCCGTCGGCGCGGGCGTGGGCTCTGCAGCACATGCAACGCGAGCGTCGGCCAGCACGGTCCCGGCGACGAGGAGCACCGGCAGGAAGCGGAGGAAGGATGCGGTCCGCGACATCCCGCATGGATACGGGCAACGCGCGGCGCTGTGCAAACCGTTTTGCTTGTTGCCCAATTCGAGACGCAGAGTCTATGGTGCGCGCGCCGAACGAACGCCCGGCGACGCCACACCCGCGGAGAATGTTCTGATCCCTCGCCTCCCTCGCTGCTCGGCCCTGATCGGGCTGATCCTCCTGACGAGCTCGCTCGCGGCCCGCACCGCCGCTGCGGCGGCGGTGTGCAGCGCGACCGATCTGTGCGCCGCGAACGCGAACCCGTGCTCGATCGGCGGGACGAAGGACGTCGGCGATGGCTGCGTGCTCGACTTCGGAGCGCGCGACGTGGTGCTGACGGGCGCGCTCCAGAGTGCCGGCGCGGGCGGATCGTTCACCGTGCGGGCCGGAACGCTGACGCTCTCGGCCGGCAAGATCCGCTCGATCGGCCCGAGCGGCGTTGCGGGCGGCACGGTGACCGTGGAGGTCGCCGGTGCGCTCGTGCTCAGCGGCAGCGGGCCGACGATCGACGCGAGCGGTGCCGCGAACGGCGGCGTGGTGAGCGTCACCGCGGGGTCGATCGACGTGCGCGCCGGCAGCGTCGCCGCCGACGGCACCGGCAGCGGCGCGTGCGGCGGCGCGATCGCGCTCAAGGCGACCGGCGGACCGCTGTCCCTCGCCGCCCCCGTGCACGCGACCGGCAACCTGCTCTGCGCCGGCGGGTTCCTCGATCTCGCCGGCAACGACGTCATCGTCTCGACCACGCTCAACGCGTCGGGCGGCGACTATCCGGGCGGCGTCCAGCTGACGGCGAACAGCGGCGACGTGACGATCACCGGCACCGGCCTCGTCAAGGCGAGCGGCGAGCAGATCGAGCTCGGCGACGGCGGCGACGGCGGCCCGATCCTGATCACCGCGGACGCCGGCAACGTCTCGATCCAGGGGGCTCTCACCACCGAAGGTGCCACGCCCGAGGGGGCGGGCGGCGAAGTCGCGATCGAGGCCGGCGGCAACGTCGCGATCGCGGCGCAGATCTCGGCGCAGGGCAACGGCGGCGGCTCGGACGGCGGCGACGTCGAGGTCGACGCCGGCGGCGACGTCGCGATCACCGCCAACGTCCGCGTCGGCGGCGGCAGCGACGCGTCCGGCGGCGACGTCGACATCCGCGCCGACGGCGAGATCTCGCTCGCCGCGGGCAAGCTCGTGCAGGCGAGCGGCGGCTCGTTCGGCGCCGGCTCGATCACGCTGCGCGACGCGAGCCGCATCACCGTCGCGGGCACGCTGGAGGCTCGGGGCAGCGCCGGCAACGGCGGCTTCGTCACGCTGCAGAGCTGCCGTGCGACCGTGTCGGGCATCCTCGACACCGGCGCGGGCGGCGGCGGGCTGTCCGGCGCCAACGCGATCAGCGCCGGGATCGTGACCTTGGCGAGCGGCGCGCGCCTGGTCGCGACGCCGTGCAATCCCAACGTCACCGGCGGCTGCAACGCGCTGACGCTGACCGCGGGCACGCCGGCGATCGACCCGCTCGCGGTGCTCACCCCGGCACCGACCCTCGCCATCGACCCGGCGCTCGGCAGCTGCTGCGGGAACACCACGCTCGAGCCGGGCGAGACCTGCGACGACGGCAACGCGCTCGGCTGCGACGGCTGCTCGCACCTGTGTCAGCTCGAGACCACCCCGGCATGCCCGTCCGACGGCAACGAGTGCACGCAGGACTGCTCGCCGACGCAGGGCTGCACCTACGCGCCGCGGACCGGGCACGCGTGCAGCGACGACGGCGACGCCTGCACCTCCGACGTCTGCACCGCCGGTGCCGTCTGCACGCACCCGACGCGCGTCTGCAACGACGGCGTCGCGTGCACGATCGACGCGTGCGTCGCCGGCGTCGGCTGCGTCGCGACCCCCGACGACGCGCGCTGCGACGACGCCGAGACCTGTACCAGCGATCGCTGCGGAGCGACCGGCTGCAGTCACGTGCGCGCGCCCGACGGCGCCGCGTGCAGCGACGGCTCGCTGTGCACGACCGAGGACGCGTGCGCGAACGGCGTCTGCACGCCCCAGGGCCCGCCGCTGCGCTGCGACGACGACGACCCGTGCACCAGCGACTCCTGCTTCGCGACGCTCGGCTGCCTGTACGAGGAGCAGCCGTCGCTCTGTCCGTGCGACGGTCCGTCCGGGAACGCCGCCGCGGGAACGACCTGCGCCGACGGCAACGATTGCTCGCAGGGCGACCGGTGCGACGGCAGCGGAAGGTGCGTGCCGGGACCGACGTGCCCGGACGACGGCAATGCGTGCACGGCGGAGACCTGCATCTCGATGGGCAGCCGCGAGATCTGCCTGTCGGTCGACAACGCGTGTACGTCCAACTGCAACGGCCAGAGCAACGGCACGCCGTGCAGCGACGGCTCCGCCTGCACGACCGGCAGCTGCGTCGACGGCGCCTGCATCGCGTCGCCGGTGCCGTGCGGCGACGGCGATCGCTGCACCGGTGCGGACTACTGCACGCCGCTGGTCGGCTGCCGATCGGGCGCACCGCCGCTCGACGAGCCGCTGTGCACGCCGTCGCACGGGCTCGACGCGTTCACCTGCTACGCCGCCAAGACCGATCGGACGGGACCGCTGTTCTCACCGGTGCTCGGCATCCCGGTCGCGGATCGCTTCGGCAGCGCGCGTGCCGACGTGCGCAAGCACGACGGTCTGTGCCTGCCGGTCGACGTCGACGGGGCCGACGGGACCGCACCGGCGCATCCCGACAAGCTCGGCGGCTATCTCGTCCGCCTGCGTGACGTCGTGCCGACCGGTGCCGTGCGCACCGGCGTCGTGGTGCAGAGCGCGCTCGGCACGCTGCGACTCGACCTGAAGAAGATCGACGGTGCGCTCGTGCCCGCAGCCCTCGACGCGACCACGCCGCCCGGACCGCCGGTGCCGCCCGATCCCGATCACTTCAGCTGCTACAAGGTCACGATCACACCGGGCGACGCGAAGTTCGCACCCCTGTTCGGCATCCCGGTGGAGGACGCGTTCGGCGCGACGAGCGTCGACGTCGCGCGGCCGTCGCGGCTGTGCACCCCGGTCGACGTGGGCGGCGCCGATGCCACGGCGGCGCAGCACCCCGGTCAGCTGCTCTGCTTCCAGGTGCGCACCAGCTCGGGCATGCCGCGCTTCGGAAAGCGCAGCGGGTTGTTCCTCGGCAGCGAGCTCGGCGACGAGAAGCTCACCGTGTCGAGCCTCGAGGAGCTGTGCGTGCCGGCGACGATCGCGCCGTGAGCCCCGCGCGGCGCTGCCGCAGCGCGCGCGGCGTCCCGCGTCCTTGACGGAAAGCGGTGCGCGAGCCTCGCGGGCGACGGACCGACCTCAGCGCGCCGCGCACTTGCCCGGCGTCCAGCTCGAGCTCCAGGTCGCGACCGCCTTGCCCGCGGTGCGACAGGCGTCCTCGGACAGGCCGTAGGTGCAGCCGGCCTTGCTGCCCGGCTCGTTGGTCGCGATGCAGCAGCAGCCGAGCGGCGGCTTGTCGCTCAGCGCCAGCGACGGTGCGGGTGCGGGCGCTGCCGAGGGCGCGTCCGGTGCTGCGTCCGCGGCCGACGCGACGCGCGGCACCACGCTCGAGAGCAGTGTCGTCGGCAGCGCGAGCGCGACCAGCACGGTCGCCGCGTGCGCCGCGAACCGGCTTCGTCGTCTCATCTGCACCTCCCTCCCGTGCTCACGCGACGCGCGCGGTCAGGCGCTGGACGACGTTCTCGAGCGCCTCCTGCCGCCCCGACACCGGCTGCGGATCGACGCCGCCCCGCTCCATCCGCTCGGCGAGGCTCGCCAGCGAGTGTGCGCCGCCGAGGATGTCGCGCCCGAGCGGGCCGTCCCAGCCCGCGTAGCGCGCGTCGAGACGCGCGGCGAGCGTCCCGTCCTCGATCAGGCGTGCCGCACCGAGCAGGCCGCGCGCCAGCGTGTCGATGCCGCCGACGTGCGCGTGCAGCAGGTCGTCGGGCGCGATGCTCTGCCGGCGCAGCTTCGCGTCGAAGTTGCACCCGCCGGTGGTGAAGCCGCCGGCCCGCAGGATCACGTACAGCGCCAGCGTCGCCTCCTCGGCGCTGTTGGGGAACTGGTCGGTGTCCCAGCCGTTCTGCGGATCGCCGCGGTTCACGTCGACGCTGCCGAGCAGGTCGTTCGCCGCCGCGTAGGCGAGCTCGTGCGCGAAGCTGTGCCCGGCGAGCGTCGCGTGGTTGACCTCGACGTTGAGCTTGATGTCGTTCTGCAGATCGAAGCGGCGCAGGAACGCGTGCACCGCTGCGGCGTCGAAGTCGTACTGGTGCTTGGTCGGCTCCATCGGCTTGGGCTCGATGAGCAGCGTGCCGCCGAAGCCGGTCTTGTGCTTGTGCTCGACGACCAGCGCCATGAAGCGCCCGAGCTGCTGCGTCTCGCGGCGCAGGTCGGTGTTGAGCAGCGTGTCGTAGCCCTCGCGGCCGCCCCACAGCACGTAGTTGGCGCCGCCGAGGCGGTGCGTCGCGTCCATCGCCTTCTTCACCTGCGCCGCCGCGTAGGCGAACACCTCGGGGTCGGGGTTGGTCGCGGCGCCGGCCGCGTAGCGCCGGTGGCTGAACAGGTTGGCCGTGCCCCACAGCAGGCGAACGCCGGTCCGCGCCATCGCACGCTCGAGGTGCTTGAGCACGCGATCGAGATTCGCGCCGGTCTCGGCGAAGGTCGCGCCCTCGGGGGCGACGTCGCGATCGTGGAAGGTGAAGAACGGCACGCCGAGCTTGGTGAACAGCTCGAATGCGACCTCGGTCTTGCGCGCCGCGAGCGCCATCGGGTCGCCGGGCCCGAACCACGGCCGATCGAGCGTCGCGTCGCCGAACATGTCGCTGCCCGGCCAGCAGAGCGTGTGCCACCAGCACACCGCGATGCGCAGATGGTCGCGCATGGTCTTGCCGAGGACCACGCGGTCCGCGTCGTACCAGTGGTACGCGAGCGGGTCGGTCCCGTCCGGGCCGGTGTACGGGATCTTCTCGACGTCGGGGAAGAAGGGCTCGGCCATGTCGTCGGTCACTCCTCGCGCGAGCCCTGCACGGCGAGGGCCGTGAAGCTCGCGCGCAGCTCGCGGTACAGGTTGCGGAACGTGTCGAGGCGCGCCGCGTAGCGCGCGCGCAGCACCGGATCCGGTGCGACGACCCGCGCGACCGGCGGCGGCGTGCAGACGTCGCGTGGATCCTCGCCCGTCGCCGCGAGCCGCGCGAGGCGCGCGGCGCCGAACGACGGACCGTGCTCGGCACCGGCGTGGTAGTCGAGCTCGCGGTCGAGCGCGCTCGCGAGGATGCGACCCCAGAGCGCGCTGCGCGCGCCGCCGCCGATCACCGCCACGCGCCCGATCGCCGTGCCGGCCGCGAGCAGCGCGTCCTGCGCGTCGACGAACGCGAATGCCACGCCCTCGAGCACCGCACGGCCGAGGTCGGCGCGCGTGGTCGTGTGCGTCAAGCCGACCAGCACGCCGCGCGCGTCCGGATCGTCGTGCGGCGTGCGCTCGCCGGACAGGTACGGCAGGAAGAGCACGCCGGGATCGCGATCGACCTCGGCGATCTCGTCGAGCAGCGCCGCCTCGCTCGCGGCCCCGGTCGCGCGCGTCACCCAGGTGAGGCAGCTCGCCGCGCTCAGCAGCACCGACATCTGGTGCCAGGTGCCCGGCAGGCAGTGACAGAAGGCATGCACGGCGCGCTCCGGGTTCGGAGCGAAGCGGTCGCCGGCGACGAAGTAGACGCCCGACGTCCCGAGCGAGAGGAACGCGTCACCGGGACGGACGACACCCGTACCGACCGCGCCCGCGGCATTGTCGCCGCCGCCCGCCGCGATGATCGTGTCGTGCGGCACGCCCCACGCATCCGCGACCGCGGCGCGGATCGTGCCCGTCGCCGCCGAGCCCTCGTACAGGCGCGGCATGGCGCGCTCGTCGAGCCCGGTCGCGGCGAGCATGGCGCCCGACCACGCGCGCGCGGCGACGTCGAGCCACAGCGTGCCCGCCGCGTCCGAGGGATCGCTCGCCGCGTCGCCCGACATTCGCAGGCGCAGATAGTCCTTCGGCAGCAGCACGCGCGCGACGCGCCGGAACACCTCGGGCTCGTGCTGCGCGACCCAGAGCAGCTTCGGCGCGGTGAAGCCCGGCATGGCCTTGTTGCCGGTGATCGCGCGCGTGCGCGGCTCGCGCTCCTCGAGCGTCCGGCACTGGGCGGCACTGCGCCCGTCGTTCCACAGGATCGCCGGACGCAGCACGCGGTCGTGCGCGTCGAGCAGCGTCGCCCCGTGCATCTGCCCCGCGAGCCCGATCGCGCGCACGCGGCCCATCTCGGCCGCGCGGCGCGCGCGCAGCGCCTGCGCCGCGGCATCGGCGGCACGCCACCAGTCCTCGGGGTCCTGCTCCGACCAGCCGGGATGCGGGCGCCGCACCGCGAGCGGCGTGCTGTGCTCGTCGATCGCCTGCTGCGCGTCGTCGACCAGCAGCAGCTTGACGCTCGACGTCCCGAGGTCGATGCCGAGGTACATCGGTCTGCTTCCTATCGCAGATCCGGTCGCCGCGTCACCCGCCCGCAGCGGACGCGGCGCTCGCGCGGCGACCGGGCCGTGCACGGGTTCGCGGCACCACGTCCAGAGCCGCGCGCATTGGCATGCAGGGCGGCCTCGCCTACTGTGGTCGGGTGCGAGGCCCGAGGCGAAGGAGCGGCGCGAGGTCGGGGTGGACCTGAGCAGCGGCGCGATCCTCATGACCGCGGCCGGCATCCTGCTGCTCGCGGCGGTGCTGCTGAGCCCGCTGTCGCAGCGGCTCGGGGTGCCGATCATGCTGGTCTTCCTCGCCGTCGGCATGCTCGCCGGCGAGGAAGGTCCCGGCGGCATCCCGTTCGAGGACTACGCGCTGTCGTTCCACCTCGGCACGCTGGCGCTGGTCCTGATCCTCTTCGACGGCGGCCTCAACACGCGGCTCTCGACCTTGCGCAGCACCGCGGGTCCGGCCTTGCTCCTGTCGACCTTCGGGGTGGTCGTGACCGCGGCGCTGACCGCGGCCGGCGGGCTCCTGCTCGGGCTCGAGCCCGCGGTCGCGGTGCTCGCGGGCTGCGTCGTGTCGTCGACCGATGCGGCGGCGGTGTTCTCGGTGCTGCGCGGCGGCGGCATCCGGCTGCGCGGACGGACGGCGGAGCTGCTCGAGGTCGAGTCCGGCATCAACGACCCGATGGCGATGCTCTTGACGGTGGTCGGCACCGAGGCGTTCGTCGCGCAGCAGACCGGCGTGGCGGCGACGCTCGGCTTCTTCGCCGCGCAGCTCGCGTTCGGGCTCGTCGGCGGGGTGTGCGTCGGCGTGCTCGGACGCTTCCTGCTGCGCCACGCGCGGCTGCCGGCGGCGGGGCTCTTTCCGGCGGTGACCGTCGCGCTCGCGCTGATCGCCTACGGGCTGCCGTCGCTGATCAACGGCAGCGGGCTGCTCTCGGTCTACGTCGCCGGCATGCTGATCGGCGACGGCCGCATGCCGTACCGCGCGTGGGCGCTGCGCGTGCACGACGCGCTCGCCTGGCTCGCGCAGCTGGCGATGTTCCTGATGCTCGGGCTCTTGGTCTTTCCGTCTGCGCTGGTGCCCATCTCGGACGAGTCACTCGAGATCGCGGCGGTGCTGGCGCTGGTCGCGCGCCCGGTCGCGGTGCTGCTGTCGCTGCTGCCGTTCCGCTTCGGCTGGCGGGAGCGCGTGTTCGTGTCGTGGGTCGGCCTGCGCGGCGCGGTGCCGATCATCCTCGCGACCTACCCGGTGCTGCGCGGCGTGCCGCACGCGACCGAGATCTTCAACGTCGTGTTCTTCTTCGTGCTGGCGAACGGCATCGTCCAGGGCGGCAGCGTCGCGTGGCTCGCGCGGCGCCTGGGTCTCGCGGAAGCGGCATCGATCCCGCCGCCGGCGAGCATCGAGCTGGTGTCGCGCCACGAGTACGGCGGCACGTTCTCGTGGCTGTACGTGTATCCGGACACCGCCGTCGCGGGGGCACTCGTCCGCGACCTGCCGCTGCCGCGCGACTGCCTGCTGACCCTGGTGCTGCGCGGCCAGGACGTGATCCCGCCGCACGGTGAGACGCGGCTCGAGGCCGGCGATCACGTGTGCGTGTTCTCGACCGAGGAGCACCGCGCGCTGCTCAGCCTGCTGTTCGCGAACACCGTCGCGAGCGCGGACTGAGCCGAGCATCGCGCGCGTGCACGGCGTGCCGCGACCCTCGGTCGGCGCCGCTGTTCGCGGCGCAGCAGCCTCAGATGCCGTAGCGCTTGCGACGCCGCCACAGCGTCGTGACGCCGATGCCGAGTCGCGCCGCCGCCTGCTCGAGCGTCGGCGACTCGGCGAGCACCTGCTCGATGTGCGCGCGCTCGAGCACCTCGAGCGAGCCGGATGCTTCGTCGCCGCCGCTGGGCGCGGGCGCCGGCGCCGGTGGCGCGACCACCGCGTCGGGCAGCGCGTCGGCCTCGATCGCGTCGGGACGCGACAGCACCAGCGCGCGCTCCAGCGCGTTCACCAGCTCGCGGATGTTGCCCGGCCATGCGTAGCCCTCGATCGCGTGCCACGCCTCGGGGGTCGGCTGCGGCACCGGCTCGCGATGGTGGCGTGCGGCGAGCGTCGTCAGCACGTGCCCGACCAGGCGTCGCAGGTCGTCGCGGCGCTCGCGCAGGGGCGGCAGGCGGATGCCGACCACGTTCAGGCGGAAGAAGAGATCCGAGCGGAAGCGTCCCGCCGCCACCTCGGCCTCGAGGTCGCGGTTGGTCGCGGCGATGAGACGCGCGTCGACCTCGATCGTGGTGCGTCCGCCGACACGCTCGAAGCGACGCTCCTCGAGGAAGCGCAGCAGCTTCGCCTGCAGCTCGAGCGACAGCTCACCGATCTCGTCGAGAAAGACCGTGCCGCGCGCAGCCGCCTCGAGCCGTCCGGGGTTGTCCTTCCAGGCGCCGGTGAAGGCACCCTTCACGTGACCGAACAGCTCGCTCTCGAGCAGGTGCTCGGACAGCGTCGTGCAGGTGATGGTCACGAACGGTGCCGCGTGCCGCGCGCTCCAGGCATGAACTTGACGGGCCAGCACGGTCTTGCCGGTGCCGCTCTCGCCGGTCAGGAGCAAGGTCGCGTCCGAGCCCGCCACACGGCGTGCGACGTCGAGCGCGCGGCGCATCGCGGGGCTCTCGGACTCGAGCAGGATCGGCTCGTCGGTCGCGAGGCGCAGCCGCCGGTTCTCGCGGCGCAGGTCGCGAACTTCGAGGACGCGCGACAGCAGGAGCCCGATCTGGTCGAGCGAGAACGGCTTGACGAGGTAGTCGTACGCGCCCGCGCGCATCACCTCGACCGCCTGCGGCACGGTCGCGTACGCGGTCATGAGCACCACCAGCGTCTCGGGCGTGCGCTTCTTGATCTCGCCGAGCAGGGCAAGGCCGTCGAGCCCCGGCATGCGCACGTCGGACAGCACGAGGTCGAACGTCCTCTGCTGCAGCAGCGCGAGCGCGTCCTCCGCGCTCGCTGCCGTCTCCGTCACGTGTCCGAGGCTCTTGACGTACGTCGCGAGGTGCGTGCGGATGTTGCGCTCGTCGTCGACGACGAGGACCGTGGCCATGGGGGTCGACACTAGCAGCGCGGCAGCGCGAGCGTGAAACGGGTGCCGCGCCCGGGCTCGCTGTCGAGCAGGATGCGCCCGCCGTGCGCCTGCACGATGTCGCGCACGATCGCGAGCCCGAGCCCCGCGCCGCCGATGTCGCCCGCCTGGGCCGACTGCGCGTAGCGCTCGAACACGCGGTCGCGCTGCTCCGGCGGGATGCCGGGTCCGCTGTCCTGCACCGAGATGCGGACCTCTCCGTCGGGTCCGCCCGGCAGCGCCTCGACCACGATGCGGCCCCCGGGCGGCGTGTAGCGCAGCGCGTTCGCGAGCAGGTTCGACACCGCCCAGGTCAGCTTGGTCTCGTCGCCGACCAGCGTGCCGACCTCGTCGACCCGGCTGTCGAGCGTGATGCCTTTGTCGCGCGCCTGCGGCGCGAAGATGCGCATCGCGCGCTCGACCACGCCGCCCACGTCGATCTCGCCGCGCTCGACGGCGATCGCGGTGGCGCGGCTGCGCGCGAGGTCGAGGAAGCGTCGCGAGACGTCCTGCAGCCGCACCACGTCCTCGTGCGCCGCGGCGACCAGGTCGCGCTGCTCGTCGTCGAGCCGCGACGGCTCGCGGCCGAGCAGCTCGAGCGCCATGCGCAGCGAGGTGATCGGCGTGCCGAGCTCGTGCGACAGCGTCGCGACCAGGTGCTCGCGGCGCGCTTCCTGATCGCGAAAGTAGGTCACGTCCTGCAGCGCCAGGATCAGGCCCGCGGGCTCGCCCTCCGGGGTGCGGAACGACGTCGGGCGCAGCACGAAATGGTGGTCGCGGCCGCGCAGGAAGAGCGCGATCTCCACCCGGTCGGTCTCGTGCCCGGGATGGCGCTGCAGCTCGCGCACCGCCTCGCGCACGCGCAGGTAGTGCGGGTGGCGGCTCGCGAGCGCGTCGAAGCGCTGGCCGAGGACGTGCCCGCGCTCGACCTCGAGGATCGCGCACGCGACCTCGTTCACGTGGATCACGACGCCGCCCGGGTCGAGGACGACGAGGCCGTCCTCGATCGCCTCCATGACGGCCTCGGTCTTCGCCTTCTCGGCGAGCACGACGTCGATGCGCGTGCGGTCGATCGCGATCGCCGCCTGGCGCGCGACGGCTTCCAGCAGCTGGCGCTGCTCGAGCGCGAGCACGCGCTCGGGCCCGTGCACGCGCAGCGCCAGCACGCCGAGCACGCCGCGCGCGGTGTCGAGCGGCTCGAAGCTCCAGTCGCCGCCCGGCAGCGTCTGCGTGCCGGGACCGGCGCTCTCGCCGTGCTCGCGCACCCAGCTTGCCGCCGCGACGTCGGCCGGCGCGAGCTCGAGCCCCGCCGGGTGGGTCGCACGCGGCGCCAGGTGCGCGCCCTCCGGCAGCAGGACGACCACGTCGGCCTCGAGCAACGCGGCGGTCTGCTGCGCGATCACCGCCAGCAGCTCGTCGATCCCGGCCGCCTCGGCGATGCGGCGCCCGAACGCGTACAGCGCCGACGTGCGTGCCTCGCGCAGCCGTGCCGCCTCGGCCTCGTCGCGAGCGCGCGCCGTCAGGTGGCTGACGAGCACCGAGGTGATCAGGAAGACGCACAGCAGCACCACGTCGTGCGGCTTGGTCACCGACAGCGTGAGCACGGGCTCGACGAAGAAGAAGTCGTACACCAGCAGTGCCAGCACCGACGCCGCGAGCGACGGCCCGAGCCCGCCCCAGACGGCGGCGAAGAGCACCCCCGTCAAGAACACCATCGACGCGTCGGGCAAGGCGAACAGCGCGCGCAGCAGCAGCGCCAACCCGGTCGCGGCGGCGACCAGGCCCGCCGCGACGCCGTAGCGCAGCGCCGGCGGCGCACCCGACGACGCCTCTTCGCGATGCCGCCGCGACGCTCGCTCGGGAAGCGCGAGGCGCTCGCCGGTCACGAGGCGCACCTCGATGTCGCCGCTCGCGCGAATCACGTCGTCGACCGGCGAGCGTCGCGACAGCGCCTGCCAGAACGAGCGCGGCGGCTTGCCGAGCACGATCTCGGTCACGTTGCGCTGGCGTGCGTAGCGGACGATCTCGGCCGCGACGTCGCGCCCCGGGATCGTGACGGGCTCGCCGCCGAGGCGCTCCGCGAGGTGGAGCGCGCGCGCCACGCGCTCGCGCTCGTCCGTGGTACGGCGATGAAAGCCGGCGGGCTCGACGAAGAGCGCGATCCACTCCGCGTGCCGTCGTCCGGCCATGCGTCGCGCAGCGCGCACCAGGCGCTCGCCGAACGGGCCCTCGCTGACGCAGACCATCAGACGCTCGCTCACCGCCCACGGGCCGGTGATCGCGTGCGCCTGCATGTAGCGCTGCACCTCGTCGTCGACGCGCTCGGCCGCGTGGCGCAGCACCAGCTCGCGCAGCGCCGTCAAGTTGCCGGGCTTGAAGTAGTTCTCGATCGCGCGCTGCGCCTGCGCGGGGACGTACACCTTGCCCTCGTGCAGGCGCTTGATGAGATCTTCCGGCGGCAGGTCGATCAGCTTGATCTCGTCGGCGCGCTCGAAGACCACGTCGGGCACGGTCTCCTGCACGCGGATGCCGGTGATCTGCGCGACGACGTCGTTCAGGCTCTCGAGGTGCTGGATGTTGACCGTGCTCCAGACCTCGATGCCGGCTTCCAGCAGCTCCTCGACGTCGGAGTAGCGCTTCGGGTGCCGGCTGCCGGGCGCGTTGGTGTGCGCGAGCTCGTCGACCAGCACGATCGCCGGCCGTCGCGCGAGGATCGCGTCGAGGTCCATCTCGCGCAGCGTCTGCCCGCGGTACTCGACGCTCCTTCGCGGCACGACGACGAGTCCCTCGAGCAGCGCCTCGGTCTCCTTCCTGCCGTGCGTCTCGACCACGCCGACGACGACGTCCACGCCCTCGCGCAGGCGCTCGCGCGCCGCCTCCAGCATCGCGTAGGTCTTGCCGACGCCAGGCGCCGCGCCGACGAAGATGCGCAGCTTCGTGCGCTCGGCGCGCTCCGCGTGCTCGAGGAGCGCCTCGGGCGACGGCCGCATCTCGGGATCGCGCACGTTCACCGGTGCATCGCGTCCAGCGCGAGGTTCAGCTCGAGCACGTTGACGCGTGGCTCGCCGAGGACGCTGAGGTCGCGGCCCGCGGTGTGCTCGTCGACGAGCTTCTGCACGGCGTCCGGTGCGAGCCCGCGCGCCGCGGCGACGCGCGCCACCTGGTAGCGCGCGCCTGCGACCGACACGTGCGGATCGAGCCCGCTCGCAGACGCCGTCACCAGATCGACGGGCACCGGGGTCCGGCGCTGCGGGTCGGCGTCGACCAGCGCCGCGACGCGGCTCTTGACGGCGTCGGCGAGCGCGTCGTTGAGCGGACCCTGGTTCGATCCCGACGACGCGGCGCCGTTGTAGCCCGTCGGGCTGGTCGCCGATGCGCGGCTCCAGAAGTGCTTCGGGTCGGCGAATCCCTGTCCGATGAGCGACGAGCCGACGACCTCGCCGTCGGCGGTGATCAGGCTGCCGTTCGCCGCCGACGGCATCACGACCTGGGCGACCGCGGTCACGGCGAGCGGATAGATCACGCCGGTCAGCGCGGTCAAGGCGAGCAGCATGCGCGCGGCGCGCTTCAGCTCCTGCATGGCGGAACCTCCTTCGGCGTCCATCTCAGGCGAGCCCCAGGGCGGCGAGGATCATGTCGATCAGCTTGATGCCCACGAACGGCACGATCACGCCGCCGAGACCGTAGATCAGCATGTTGTCGCGCAGCAGGCGCGCCGCCGGAACGGCGCGATAGCGCACGCCCTTCAGAGCGAGCGGGATCAGCGCGATGATCACCAGCGCGTTGAAGATCACCGCCGACAGGATCGCACTCGCCGGCGTCCGGAGTCCCATGACGTTGAGCATCGCGAGCTCGGGATAGGTCGCGGCGAAGGCGGCCGGGATGATCGCGAAGTACTTGGCGATGTCGTTCGCGATGCTGAACGTCGTCAGCGCGCCGCGCGTCATCAGCAGCTGCTTCCCGATCTCGACGATCTCGATGAGCTTGGTCGGGTTCGAGTCGAGGTCGACCATGTTGCCGGCCTCTTTCGCGGCCTGCGTGCCGGTGTTCATTGCCACCGCGACGTCGGCCTGCGCGAGCGCGGGCGCGTCGTTGGTGCCGTCGCCGGTCATCGCGACGAGGCGCCCGCCGGTCTGGTAGCTGCGGATGAGCTCGAGCTTCGCCTCCGGCGTCGCCTCGGCGAGGAAGTCGTCGACGCCGGCTTCTGCTGCGATCGCAGCCGCGGTGAGCGGGTTGTCGCCGGTGATCATCACCGTCTTGATGCCCATGGCGCGCATCTCGGCGAAGCGCTCCTTGATGCCGCCCTTGACGACGTCCTTGAGCTGTACGACGCCGAGCACGTTCGCGCCCTCGGCGACGACCAGCGGCGTGCCGCCCGAGCGCGCGATCAGCTCGACCTCGTTCCTCACCTCGGCGGAGAACGTCCCGCCGAGGCCCTGCACGTAGCGATCGATCGCGTCGGCGGCGCCCTTGCGCACCGAGCGCCCGTTCAGATTCACGCCGCTCATGCGCGTCTGCGCCGTGAACGGCACGAATTCGGCGCCGAGTCCGTGCACGTCACGCTCGCGGATGCCGTACCTGTCCTTCGCCAGCACCACGATGCTGCGACCCTCGGGCGTCTCGTCGGCGAGCGACGCGAGCTGGGCCGCGTCGGCGAGCTGCTCGGGGCTGACGCCGTCGGCGGGCAGGAACGCCGCCGCTTGACGGTTGCCGAGCGTGATCGTGCCGGTCTTGTCGAGCAGCAGCACGTCGACGTCGCCCGCGGCCTCGACCGCGCGGCCCGAGATCGCGATGACGTTTGCCTGGATCATGCGGTCCATGCCGGCGATGCCGATCGCGGACAGGAGCCCGCCGATCGTGGTCGGGATCAGGCACACGAGCAGGGCCGTGAGCGTCGTCACCGTCACCGGCGAGCCCTGCCCCGCCTGGTCGACGGCGAAGATCGAGAACGGCAGCAGGGTCACGGTCGCGAGCAGGAACACGATGGTCAGCGCGGCGAGCAGGATGTTGAGCGCGATCTCGTTGGGCGTCTTCTGGCGCTTGGCACCCTCGACCATCGAGATCATGCGGTCGAGGAACGTTTCACCGGGGTCGCTGGTGATCTTGACGACGAGCCAGTCGGACAGCACGCGCGTGCCGCCGGTGACGGCGCTGCGGTCGCCGCCGGCCTCGCGGATCACCGGTGCGCTCTCACCGGTGATGGCACTCTCGTCGACCGACGCGACGCCCATCACGATCTCGCCGTCGCTCGGGATGAAGTCGCCGGCCTCGACGAGAACGACGACGCCCTTGCGCAGCTCGGCGCTGGTGGTGCTGCTCCACTTCGCCTGCGCGGGGTCGAACGCGCCGTTCTGCGGCAGGCGGTCGAGCTTCTTCGCGGCGATGTCGCGGCGCGCGCGGCGCAGCGAATCCGCCTGCGCCTTGCCGCGGCCTTCGGCCATCGCCTCGGCGAAGTTCGCGAACAGCACCGTGAACCAGAGCCACAGCGAGATCGCGAGGATGAACCCGGTCGGTGCCTCGCCGTGGCCGAGCGCCGCCTGCACGAAGAGAACCGTCGTCAGCACGCTGCCGACGAGCACGACGAACATGACGGGATTCCGCACCTGGTGGCGCGGGTCGAGCTTCTTGACGGAAGAGAGCAGAGCGCCGCGCACGATCTCGGGATCGAGCAGCGGGCGCGCCTTGGGAGGATGAGTCGTCATCGATCTTTCTCCAGCCGCTCAGGCGATCATCTTCAGGTGCTCGACGATCGGGCCGAGCGCGAGCGCGGGAACGAAGGTCAGGACGCCGACCACGATCACGATGCCGCACAGCGTGAGCACGAAGAGCGGGCCGTGCGTCGGCAGCGTCCCGGCGCTCTGCGGCACGACCTTCTTCGCCGCCAGCGAGCCGGCGATGGCGAGGATCGGGATCGCGAGCCAGAAGCGCGCGACGAACATCGCGACGCCGCCCAGCAGGTTGTAGAACGGCACGTTCGCGGACAGCCCGGCGAACGCGCTGCCGTTGTTGTTGCCCATCGAGCTGAACGCGTAGAGGATCTCGCTGAAGCCGTGCGGGCCGTGATTGGCGATCGCGCCGACACCTGCCGGCGCGACCACCGCGATCGCGGTCGTCACCAGCACCACCGCGGGCGGGATGAGCACGACCAGCGACGCCATCTTCATCTCGTAGGCCTCGATCTTCTTGCCCAGGTACTCCGGCGTTCGTCCGACCATGAGGCCCGCGACGAACACGGTGATGATCGCGAAGGCGAGCATGCCGTAGAGCCCCGACCCGACGCCGCCGTACACGACTTCACCCATCTGGATGAGGAACATCGGGACCATTCCGCCGAGCGGGGTGTAGGAATCGTGCATGGAGTTCACCGAGCCGTTCGATGCGGCCGTGGTCGCGGACGCCCAGAGCGTCGACCGTGCGATGCCGAAGCGCACGTCTTTCCCTTCCATGTTGCCGCCCGGCTGTACGGCGCTCGCGACCTGATCGGCGCCGACCGCCGTCAAGCGCGGATTGCCGGCCTGCTCCTGCTGCAGGCACAGCACGAGCAACGGCACGAACAGCAGGGTCATGGCGGCGAGAATCGCCCACCCTTGACGGGTGTCGCCGACCATCGCACCGAACGTGAAGCAGAGGGCTGCCGGGATCAGCAGGATCGCCAGGGCTTCGACGAAGTCGCTGAGCGGCGTCGGGTTCTCGAATGGGTGCGCGGAGTTCACGTTGAAGAAGCCGCCGCCGTTGGTGCCGAGCTGCTTGATCGCGACCTGCGACGCCGCCGGACCCATCGGCAGCACCTGCTCGGCGACCGGCTTGCCGTCCGCGTCGGCCGTCGTCTCGACGAGCTGCGTGGACTCGTACGGACGCAGGTTCTGCACCACGCCTTGCGAGACCAGGAAGAGCGCCAGCACGAGCGATAGCGGCAGCAGCACGTAGAGCGTGCTGCGCACCAGATCGACCCAGAAGTTGCCGATCGACGACGCCGAGCGCGCGCGCAAGCCGCGGATCAGCGCGACGAGAACGGCCATGCCGGTCGCCGCGGAGACGAAGTTCTGCACCGTCAGCGCGAGCATCTGGGTCGCGTACGACATCGTCGCCTCGCCGCCGTAGCCTTGCCAGTTGGTGTTGGTGGCGAAGCTGACGGCGGTATTGAACGACGAATCCGGCGAGACCCCGTCGAAGCCCTGCGGGTTCAGCGGCAGCACGCCCTGCAGACGCTGCAGGACGTACACCGCGATCAGGCCGAGGCCGTTGAAGAGCAGCATCGCGACGGCGTAGGTCCGCCAGCTCATGCCCTCTTCCGGATCGACGCCGCACACGCGGTAGAGCGCGCGCTCGAGCGGTGCGAGCACGGGATGCAGGAACGTTCGCTCGCCTTCATAGACGCGCGCCATGAAGGCGCCGAGCGGCTTCACCAGCGCGAACAGCACGACGAAGTAGAGGATCGTCTGCAGGATGCCGTTGGCGGTCATCAGAAGATCTCCGGCTTCAGCATCGCGACCAGCAGGTAGACGAACAGCCCAGCCGCGAGGGCGCCGCCGACGAGGTAGAGCGCGGTCACGAGTTCTCCCCCTCGCGCAGCCGCTCGCACAGCCGGATCAGCCCGAAGCCCGACGCGAGCAGGAGCGCCGTCAAGAGAAGGTTCACCAAGTCCATGGGTTGCCACCTTTCCGAAAGTCCCGCGGATGCCCGTGAGCAGCGGGCGTGCCACGAGCAGGAAGCCGCGCAAACGCGGCACTTGGCGCGCTCCGGCGCCCACCCGCGCAGCCCAGCGCCGACCAGAACGACCGGAGCCGATTTCGAGTTGAACGACGCGTGCGGTCGCACGCCTGGACGAGGGCCACGCAGGAGCAGCTCGCGGCTGGCACATGCGATGCACCGCGATCGGCACCATGGGCACCGTGGTGCGCGACTGGCGGCTGGCCAAGCGGCCGGCTCGGAGACGGCGGACGCGCGGATCGCGAACCAGCCTCGCGACCGCCGAGCAGGAGGGGCACGAGCTTCACCTCCCTCCTCGCGTGCCGACGTCGACGCCCCACCTGCTCGGACGGATCGCCGTGGTGGTGGTGCCGCTCGTGCTGCTGGTCGTGTGGGTGTGGTGGCTCGGCGCGGAACGCCGCGCCGTTCGCGCGCTGCCACCCGCGGAGCGCGGCGCGCTGTTCGAACAGACGATGCGCGGCTTCGCGGACCTGTGCGTTCCGCCGCGGGCCGGTCTCGAGCAGCACTGTCGTCGCGAGGCGTCGTTCCTCCTGAACTTCCCGGAATGCGACGCGCGCTGCGTGGCTGTCACGCGCCCGATCCTCCTCTGGCGCAGCTGATCGACCCTCCCCCCGGAAGGCTTGGCGAGGGCTCACGTCGTTCAACGGTGCCGTTCAAACCGAACGGCAGCTTTTCACTTCGAACGACGAACGGCCCGGCAAACCCATCCCGGACACGAAACGCGGGCCTTTTCAAACTGGCATGTCCTCTGCTCAGCGCGTCATGGGACCTGCTCGCCTGCGACCCGTGACCGCCTCCCCCGCCCTCGTCGACCAGCCGGCGGACACTCCACCCGCCGCCGACGTCTTCGGTCCGGGAGAAGGGCCGATCGGCAGCGCGCCCGCCTCGACGTGGCACCAGCTGCGCTCACGCTTCATCGGCGGCGCGCGCGACCCGCTCGACCCGCACGTCTTCCACCAGATCTCGCTGGTCGCCTTCCTCGCCTGGGTCGGCCTCGGCGCCGACGGCCTGTCGTCCTCCTGCTACGGCCCGGCGGAAGCGTATCTCGCGCTCGGCGACCACCACTTCCTGGCGGTGATCCTCGCGGGCCTCATGGGCATCACCGTGTTCGTGATCTCTGCGAGCTACGCGCAGATCATCGAGCTCTTCCCGACCGGGGGCGGCGGCTATCTGGTCGCGACGCACCTGCTCGGATCGGGCGCGGGCCTCGTGTCGGGCTGCGCGCTGGTGATCGACTACGTGCTGACGATCTCGGTGTCGATCGCGAGCGGCGCCGACGCGGTGTTCAGCCTGCTGCCGCCGGATCTGCACGTCTACAAGCTCGGTGCCGCGGTCGCGGTCGTGCTGCTGCTCATCGTGATGAACATGCGCGGCGTCAAGGAATCGGTGACGCTGCTGCTGCCGGTGTTCATCCTCTTCCTGATCACGCACGCGATCATGATCGGCGTGGCGCTGATCACGCGCGCGCCGGCGGCGCCGGCGATCGTCGCCGACGCCTATCGAGAGAGCCAGCAGGCGGCGGGCTCGCTCGGCATCGGCGCGCTGTTCATCATGCTGATGCGCGCCTACAGCCTCGGCGGCGGCACGTACACCGGCATCGAGGCGGTCTCGAACGGCCTGCAGATCCTGCGCGAGCCGCGCGTCGCGACCGGCAAGCGGACCATGCTCTACATGGCGATCTCGCTCGCGGTGGTGTCGTCGGGAATCCTGCTCGCGTACCTGCTGATCGGCGTCGAGCACAACCCGGATCAGACGATGAACGCGATCCTCGCCGAGCGCGTCAGCGCGAGCTGGCCGGGCGGGCGTGCATTCGTCTTCTTGACCCTGCTGTCCGAGGGCGCGCTGCTCTTCGTCGCCGCACAGGCGGGCTTCCTCGACGGTCCGCGCGTCATGGCGAACATGGCCGTCGACTCGTGGCTGCCGCGCCGCTTCTACCAGCTGAGCGATCGCCTGGTGACGCAGAACGGCATCGTGCTGATCGGCGGTGCGGCGCTGGCCGTGCTGGTCTGGGCGCGCGGCGCGGTGAGCACGCTGGTCGTTCTGTACAGCATCAACGTCTTCCTGACGTTCACCCTGTCGCAGCTCGGCATGTGCCGTCACTGGTGGCAGGTCCGCCACGAGGACAGGACGTGGCTTCGCCGCTTCGCGGTGAACGGCCTCGGCCTCATGCTGACCTCGAGCATCCTCTTCTTCACGGTGATGCTGAAGTTCACCTCGGGCGGCTGGCTGACCGTGGTCCTGACCGGGTTGTTCGTGCTCGCCTGCCTCGGCATCAAGCGGCACTACACGCGCACCAGCGTGGTGCTGAAGAAGCTCGACGACGCGCTGACGACCCTGCCGCTCGAGCCGGTCACCAAGGTCGCCGAGCGCAAGCTCGACGCTCCGACGGCGGTGTTCCTGGTCACGGGCTACAACGGGCTCGGCCTGCACGCGGTGCTCGGCGTGCCGCGGCTGTTCGGCGGCCACTTCAAGAACTTCGTCTTCGTGTCGGTCGGCGTGATCGACTCGAGCCAGTTCAAGGGTGCGGCCGAGGTCGAGCATCTGCGCGCGCGCACGCAGCAGGAGCTGCAGCGCTACGTCGACTTCGCGCGCAGCATGGGGGTGCACTCCGAGTACTGGTACTCGCTCGGCACCGACGCGATCGAGGAGCTCGACAAGCTCTGCGCCGAGGTCGCGAAGAAGTTCCCGCGCGCGGTGTTCTTCTCGGGCAAGCTGGTGTTCGCGAAGGAGAACTTCCTCACCCGCCTTCTGCACAATCAAGCCGCGCACACGATCCAGCGCCGGCTGCAGTTCGCCGGGCTGCAGATGGTCGTGCTGCCGGTGCGGGCGGTCGTGTAGCGTCGCTTGCCGCGGCGCGCACGAAAGACGACAAGAAGGCATGCGCACCGGATCGATCCACGATCGTCCCGCGAGCGGCGCGTGGCGGGCAGTGCTCGCCGTGGCGCTGCTCGCGGCGTCTTTCGGCTGCACACACGAGCCCGCGTTCCGTCGTCAAGCAGAGGAAGAAGGCCTGATCGACGCGATCCGCGACACGCTGCTGTCCTCGGTCGAGGCCGAGAAGAGTGCGGTGCTCGCGACCACCGACGAGGAGTCGCTCGCCATGGCGCGCGAGTCGCGGCGGCTCGCGGAGAAGATCGACGGCCTGGTCGGCGACCTGCGCACGCGCATCGAGGCCGACGGCCGCACGACCGTGGCCGAGAGCTTTGCGGCCTTCGTCGCGCGCTGGAAGGAGCTCGAGGCCGTGGACGACCGCCTGCTCACGCTCGCCGTGCGCAACACCAACTTGAAGGCGATGCGGCTCGCGGCCCGCGACGGCTTCGCCGCCGTCGACCGCTTCCTCGTGGCGATGGACGCGATGGCGCGCTCGAGCAACGACCCCGAGACGATCCGCACGCTCAACGCCGCCGCGATCGCGGCCTTGCGCGAGCAGTCGCTGCTGCAGATCCACATCCCGAGCTCCGACGACGCGGAGATGACGCGGCTCGAAGGTCAGATGGCGGAGCTCGCGGCGTCGGTCGACCGCGCGCTCGCGACGGTGCGTGCGAGCAACGCCGTTCCCGCCGGCGCGCTCGATACCGCCGCCGAGGCATGGGCCGAGCAGCGACGGATCACGACTGAGGCCCTGAAGCTCTCGCGCGAGAACACGAACGTCCGCTCGTTCGACGTCTCGGTGCACGAGAAGCGGGTGGTGACGCGCGAATGCCTCGATGCGCTCGCGGCGCTGCGCAGCGCGGTCGCGTCGAGCCCGCAGGCGAATCGCTGACCGGCGGGGATCCGAGCGGCTCTCAGCCGCCGGCGAGCAGCGCCTCCGCGATGCGCTTGACGTCCGCCGCCTCGACCTGGCCGCGGTGCGTCTTCATGACGTCGCCGACCAGCTTGCCGACCTGCTTCGCGTCGCTGACGCCGAGTGCCGCGATGCGCTCCGCCACGATCACCCGCAGCTCCGCGTCGCCCATCGTCGCGGGCAGGAAGCGGCTCGCGAACTCGATCTCGAAGCGCAGCTTCGAGATCTGCTCCACGCCGCGCTCGCCGATCTTCTCGTATTCCTCCACGGCCTTCTGGAGCTGCTTCTTGTACGCGCCGATCACGTCGCGCAGCAGCGCGTCGTCGACCGAGCCCGAGAAGCCCTTGGCCGTGCGGCGCTCCTGGACCTTGGACTTGATCATGCGCACGACGTCCAGCGTGGGCTGGTCCTTGTCGCGCAGCGCCTGCTTGAGCTGCTGATCCAGGTCCTGCTCGATCGACATCGCCTCGTCCCTCCCTCGTCCGGCGGTCCGGCGCGACTGAAGCAGTCCGCACCGCCCGCCGCACGTCCGCGCACGCGGTCGCGAGCGGTGCTTGCCGACCCGCGACGCTGGCGCGGACGCCCATCGGCACCTCCGATCGCGGGCATCAGATTCCCTCTTGACCGCAGCGCGACGCGCAAGGCAACGCTCACGTCCGAGAGTCCCGGGAACCCCGCGAAGACGTTCCACCGGACGGCGCTGCCCGCTCTCCCTGTTCGCGCCGCAACACAGGAGACGGAGAAGCACGATGAACGGAAGGAACCTCGACCGACTCGCACGGATCGCGCTCGGCGCGGCCCTGTCACTGGCAATGACCGGCCCGGCAGCGGCTGTCGACCCGACACCGACGCCGCTGCCCAGCGCCACGCCGACCCCGACGCAGACGCCACGCTACGAGCTCGGCTCGACGACCGGCAAGGTCACGTCCGTCGGGGTGGCGGCGAACCCCGGGGAGCAAGGCTCGGCGATCGTCAAGCTCGACGGCAGCTTCACCTTCGCGGGCGACCTCGACCTCACGGCATCCAGCGTGACGGTGCGCAGCGTGCTGCTCGAGGCCGGTGGCGCGGGTGAGCTGCTGCGCGGCTTCCAGGGCGCGACGCTGCTGCCGTTGACGCTCACCCGCATCTCGGGCAACGAGCGCACGGCGATCTTCGCGACTCCGGGCAGCAGCCGGCCGTCGTTCCGCCTGTCGCTGCGCCGCAAGCAGGACGGGCTCTACCTCGCGGCCCTCAAGGTCAGCCGTGCGACGGTTCCGGCGGATCCCACGCTGTGCACCGGCTCGCCCGCCACGACGGCGCTCGACGTCGCGCTGGTCGTCGAAGACGGCCGGCACGAGCCCGTGACGGTCGCGGGCAGCGTGACGTGGACGTGCGATCTCGACAACGACAAGCTGCGCGCGCGCAGCGGCGCCGAGCAGCCCGGTGGCGGCGGCAACCAGGCACCGCAGGCGAGCATCCGCACCAACCAGATCACGCGCAACACCGGCCAGCCGAACCAGGTCCTGCTCGACGGCAGCGGCTCGAGCGACGCCGACGGGACGATCGTCGGCTACTCGTTCCGGGTGACCAGCAAGCCGTCGGGCGCCGTGGTCTTCGGACCGGTCGACGGCAGCGCGACGTCCACCATCGCGACCCTGCCGCCGGGCGACTACACGGCGGTTCTGGTGGTCACGGACGACCAGGGCGCGACCTCGACGCCGGCGACGCGGGGCTTCTCGCTGCACTGACCCCGCCGGCGACCAGCGTGCACCAGGGCGGCCCGCGCTTCTCCGCGGGCCGCCCTTTTTCGTGTCGGGCGGGGGGTGGATGGAAGATTCGTGCCCGGATCCGGGCAAATTTCTCGCACTCGCGCGACATCCCTGCTTGATTGCGTCGCCATGGCGGATGGCGACGGGATCGACGACCTGCTGACCCACCTGACCCGGATCGGCCGCGGCGAACGCGCCGCGATCGCCAAGGTCGTCGGCGAGACGCTCGACTACTTCTCCGAGACCGTCGAGGAATTCGTCGCCCGCCGGCACGCCGAGCTGCAGGCGGAGGACCTGCGCAACGACGCCATCTGGGAGCGGATCGGCGCCGAGCTGCGCACGCGCCGCTTCGCCGCGCCGCCGCTGACGGCACGCCAGATCCGCCGCCTCGTCTACGGCTGAGACCCTCGACAAACGGAGTCGGACACCATGTGTGGAATCGTCGGATACGTCGGACGCCAAGAAGCGACCCCACTGCTGCTCGCCGGCCTGCACCGGCTCGAGTACCGCGGCTACGACTCGGCCGGAGTGGCCGTCATCGGCCGCAGCGGCGTCAAGCTGCACAAGTCGTCGGGTCGCATCGCGCGCCTCGAGGCGACGCTGCCGAAGCGCGGCGTGCGCGGCACGACCGGCATTGCGCACACGCGCTGGGCGACGCACGGCGAGCCGACCGACGCCAACGCCCACCCGCACGTCGACTGCAGCGGCGAGATCGCGGTCGCGCACAACGGCATCATCGAGAACTTCGCGGCGCTGCGCGCCGAGCTGACGGCCGCCGGCCACACGTTCCGCTCCGACACCGACACCGAGGTGCTCGCGCACCTGATCGAGGCGGCCCACCGCGGCGACCTCGAGCAGGCGGTGCGCGAGGCGCTGCGCTCGGTGCAGGGGACGTACGGCATCGCGGTCATCGACGGACGCCAGCCCGACCGCATCGTCGCCGCGCGCAACGGCAGCCCGGTGGTGATCGGCATCGGCGAGAAGGAAATGTTCGTCGCCTCCGACGTCGCGGCCCTGGTCCGCCACACGCAGCAGATCGTCTACCTGGACGACCGCGAGATCGCGTCGATCGAGGCGGGCGGCTTCCGCACGTCGACGCTCGACGCCGAGCCGACGCAGAAGAGCCCCGCGACGGTACCCTGGGGCTTCGAGGCCTACGACCGCGGCGAGCACGCGCACTTCATGCTGAAGGAGATCCTCGAGCAGCCCGAGACCTGCGAGCGAACGTTGAAAGGCCGCCTCGACGCGCAGTTCGGCACGGCACACCTGGGCGGGCTGAACCTGAGCGCGCGCGACCTGCTCGACATCCGGCGCGTCAAGATCCTCGGCTGCGGCTCGGCCTACTACGCGGGGCTCTCCGGCGCGCACATGATCGAGACCCTGGCGCGCATCCCGACCGACGCCGAGCCGGCGTCGGAGTTCCGCTACCGCAATCCGGTGATCGAGCGCGAGACGCTGTACGTCGCGGTCAGCCAGTCGGGCGAGACCGCGGACACGCTCGCGGCGGTGCGGGAAGTGCGCCGCAAGGGCGGGCGCGTGCTCGGCATCGTCAACACCGTCGGCAGCTCGATCGCGCGCGAGTGCGACGGCGGCATCTACATGCACGCCGGACCCGAGATCGCGGTCGCGTCGACCAAGGCGTTCACCTCGACGCTGCTGTGCACCGCCCTGCTCGCGCTGAACCTCGGCCGCGTGCGCGACCTGTCGTCGGCGGAGGGCAAGCGCGTGATCACGGCACTCGGCCGCATCCCGGAGCACGTACGAACGATCCTGCGCGAGCGCGAGCGCATTCGCGCGCTCGCGGTCAAGTACATGCGGCACGGCTCGGCGTTCTTCATCGGCCGCACGCACGCCTATCCGGTGGCGCTCGAGGGTGCGCAGAAGCTGAAGGAGATCAGCTACGTGCACGCGGAAGCGTACCCGGCGTCGGAGCTGAAGCACGGGCCGCTGGCGCTGATCTCGCCCGACACGCCGACCTACGTCGTCCTGCCGCAGGACGACCTGTACGAGAAGTCGCTGTCGTCGATCGAGGAGATCCGTGCGCGGCGCGGGCCCGTGATCGCGATCACGCAGCCCGGCGACGAATCCCTGCCGACCAAGGTCGACGACGTGCTCGTCGTGCCGCAGACCGAGCCCGTGCTGAGCGCGCTGCTGCTGACGATCCCGCTGCAGCTGCTCGCCTACGAGACCGCGGTCGCGCTCGGCCGCGACGTCGACCAGCCGCGCAACCTGGCGAAGAGCGTGACCGTGGAGTGACGCGCGCGGCGACGCGCGAGGGCCGCGCACCGCGGGACGCTCGCGGA
>JAIEPK010000582.1 GCA_019749875.1 Candidatus Binatia bacterium
TGGTCCCTGCGGACTTCTCGCGCTCGCTTTCGCTCGGCGCTCGCCGGGGGCTCGCGTGCACGATGCCGTGCCGGCGCGTTGCTGCAAGGCTACGCTCGCGCGGCGCACGGGGCGCGATTGACGCGGGCGAGCTGCTCAGTTCGCGTTGCGCAGGCTGTAGTTCTTCGCGAAGCGCTGCTTCGAGCCGTCCGGCAGGCGGATCTCGAAGTTGCCCTTCGGCGTCACGCCACGCTTCAGCGCCGGGTTCAGCTCGGCGATGGTATCGCTGGAGCAGCCCGACAGCGACGCGATGGTGGCGACGTTCATCGATTCCTTGACGGCGAAGGTCTCGTAGCTGAGCGGTTGGAGGGGCTCGATGCCCTCGATGCCGAAGCGCTCCGGCTCGTTCGCGATCGCCGCCACGGCGAGAACCTTCGGAACGTAGGTGCGCGTGTGCGCCGGCAGGCCGCGATCGAGGACCTGCCAGACGTCAGCACCGGGATGCCGGTCGAGCGCCTGCTGCACGCGGGCTGGCCCCGCGTTGTAAGCCGCGAGCACGAGCTCCCAGCGTCCGAACTGGTCGTAGAGGTCGCGCAGCAGGCGGGCCGCCGCACGCGACGCGAGCTCCGGATCGCGGCGCTCGTCGACCTGCGGCGAGACCATCAAGCCGTAGCGGCGCGCGGTGCCGCTGGTGAACTGCCAGAGGCCGACCGTCCCGGCACCTTCCGCACGCGGCGAGAAGTGGCTCTCGATCGCCGGCAGGAACGCGAGCTCGGGCGGGACGCCCTCCTTCGAGAGCTCCCGTGCGATGATGTCGATATAGCGTCCGCTGCGTTCCAGCGCATCGCGCACGGTCACGCTGCGACCACGCGTCATCTCCTCGGCCTGGGAGACCACCCGCGGATGGAGCGTGATCTCGTCGAGCTCGTGACTGGCGCTCGGGGCGAGCTTGCCCCGGCCGACCGAATCACCGACGGACGGACCGTGATAGTCCTGCTGTGCCGCTGCGACCGGCCCGATCAAATCCGGGTCGAGTGCTCCCCCGAGCGGCTGACTCTTCCTGACGACCTCGACACCACATCCCGCACAGAGCGAAAGTAGCATCACCAACACAGCTCTTTGGCGTCGCATGCGCGTCCTCCGGGCTGGTTCGGTGCGGCTCGTCCGTCACGGCGTGATCGAGACGGGCCTACCGGTTATGTTGATAGCTTCCGCTGGCGATGCTGCCGGAAGTGCGGGTCCTGCCCCTCTTTCCCCTCCGGGCTCCGGGACCCTGGCAGCGCCGAAACCCTAGACGCCGAGGTTTCGGATGTCAACCACGAGTCGGCGGGTCATGTGCCCCCTCCGGATCGTGCTTCTTCCGCTCCTCGTGCCCTTCGGAGATCCGACCTTCATCGCGTCCGCTCGCGCATCTGCGAGGCTCCCTCCCCGCGCCGCGTGCTGCTTGACGTATCGGACGCGCAAGCTGGAGCCTTAGCGTGCCGCCCCGCGGCGCCCACGACCTCAAATGCTACAGGACGCCGATGTCCCGGCATCGGTCGCGCGCGCTGGCCCATCCGCTCCTTCGCGCACGCACCGCCGCCCTGCTCGTCCTGTGCGCTGCCACCCTCGCGCGGAGCGTCGTCGCCGCTGCACCTGCAGTCGGCGACACGATGCCGTTCAGGATCCTATACGGTCGGCCGACGTTCGTCACCGAAGCGGGGATCGCCTGCTATCTGTGGAGCGAGGGCGGTCGGCTGCACGTACGGCTCGTGCCGTCCGATTCGCGCCGCCGTGTCCGCGGCGAGCTGCGTACCAGCCGTGCGGGCTCGTTCCGTGACGTGACGCCGACGTCCGAGGATCTGGTCGTCAAGCAAGCGAAACCCTCCAAGCTCGAGTTCGAGACGCATACCGCCGGCAAGGAGGAGGGTCTCGACGTCACCCTCGCGGGCGACTTCAATCAGCTCACCCTCGACCTCACGATCGACGACGCACGCACGCCCGACGCGGTGCGCATCGGCGCCAGGCGCGAGCGCCCGCGCGCCCTGCCCGTCCGTCTCGACGTGAAGGGCGCCGACCCGAGCTGGATTCAGCGCTTCGGGTTATATTTGAACCGCGGGGGCACCCCCCCCTCGCCCCGCGGGGCTACGCCCAGCGGGGCCCCACTCCCCGCGCTCGCTTCGCTCGGCGCTCGCCGTAGGCTCGCGTGCACGATTTGGTGCCGATGCGAACGCGGCGCTTGACGCGACCAACGCCCCACTCCCCGCGCTCGCTTCGCTCGGCGCTCGCCGTAGGCTCGCGCGTGCACGAACGAGTGCCGGCGCGACTCGGGAGGTTCGCCCGCTGAGACCTCGCCCGCTGGGCGATTCCAGCGGAAGCCCACTCCCCGCGCTCGCTCTCGCGCGGCCGCGCGCCGTCGCGCGCGGGACCCGTCCGTCAGTGCTGGATGACGAGCTCGATGCCGAGTCCGTCGGGGTCGCGCACGAAGGCCGCGACGGTCATCCCGCCGAACTCGATCACGGTCTCGCGGTCGATCGCGACGCCGAGCGCATCGAGCTTCTCGAGCACTGCCTTGACGTCGGGGACCTGCACGGAGAGGTGGGTGAAGCCGAGGTCGTTCATCGATCGCTCGGGGGCTCGGGACGGCGAGCGCGGCCGCTCGTAATGCAGCAGCTCCAGGCGGAAGCCGTCGCGCTCGAGGTACACTGCGTCGAGCTTCACGTCGCGCAGCTTGAGCAGCGTGTCGCTGGGTTCTCCTTCCACGTGCACGTCCGACATCGTTTCCGAGCGCACGAAGCCGAGCACGTCGCAGTAGAAGCGGATCGACCGCTCGAGGTCGGACACGCAGACGCCGATGTGGCTCACCTTGCTGATCACGGACACGACGATGCCCTCCGGTTCGCTCGCCGATCTCAGCAGCGCCGTGCCGCGTCGATGGCGAAGTAGGTCAAGATGAGGTCGGCGCCAGCCCGCCGGATCGCGATCAGCGTCTCGTCGACGACGCGCGCCTCGTCGATCCAGCCGTTTGCCGCCGCGGCCTTGATCATCGCGTACTCACCGCTCACCTGATAGGCGGCGACCGGCACGTTGCAGGCGGCGCGCACCGCGGCCAGCACGTCGAGGTTGCTGAGCGCGGGCTTGACCATGACCATGTCCGCGCCCTCCTCCAGATCGAGGGCGAGCTCGCGCAGTGCCTCGCGCGCGTTCGGTGGATCCATCTGATAGCTGCGCCGGTCACCGAACGCCGGCGTCGACTGCGCCGCGTCACGGAAAGGTCCGTACAGCCCCGACGCGTACTTGACTGCGTAGGACAGGATCGGCGTGCCGGCGAAACCGGCCGCGTCGAGTGCCGCGCGGATCGCGCCGACGCGGCCGTCCATCATGTCCGACGGCGCGACGACATCGGCACCGGCACGCGCATGCGACACGGCCTCGCGGGCGAGGAGCTCGAGCGTCGGATCGTTCGCGACCGACTCGCCGTCCAGCACGCCGCAGTGGCCGTGGTCGGTGTACTCGCACATGCAGACGTCGGTGATCAGCGTGAGCTCGGGCAGCGCGCGGCGCAGCTCGCCGAGCGCCTGCTGGACGATGCCGTCCTCCTTCCAGGCATGGCTGCCCGACGCGTCCTTCGCCTCGGGAATGCCGAACAGGATGACGCTGCGTACGCCGGCGTCGAAGGCGCGCCCCGCCTCCTCGGCCACACGGTCCACCGACCACTGCTTGACGCCCGGCATCGACGGCACGTCGACGGCCTGGCCGCGTCCCGGTACCACGAACAGCGGCAGCACGAGCTGCTCCGGCGCGAGCCGCGTCTCGCGCACCAGGCGACGCAGGCGCTGCGTGGTGCGCAGCCGCCGCGGGCGCACCGCGGGAAAACGTCCTGCCATCAGCCAACCTCCTCGTGCGGCCGTGCGCCGCCGCTGCTCGCGACGATCGCCGCCACGAGCGCCGGAACGGTGTACTGGTCGGGGAGCACGTCGACACGCAGCCCGCCCTCCGTCGCGGTCGCGGCCGTGATCGGTCCGATGCACGCGACCCGGGCGCTCGCGATCCGCTCCCGGCCGTCGTGCGGAGCGGCGCGCTCGAGCAGCGCGAGAAAGCTCGTGACGGTGCTCGAGCTGGTGAACGTCAGCAGGTCGATCGGTCCGCCATCGAGGGCCGCGCGCAGCTTCGCGACGCTCTCGTCGGGCACCGTCGCCGCATAGGTCACGACCTCGTCGACCGTGGCCCCCGCCGCGCGCAGCCGATCGGGCAAGATCGCACGCGCGCCGGCCGCCCGCGGCAGCAGGAAACGCTTGCCGCGCACGTCCTCGCTCCCGAGGCTCGCGAGCAGACCCTCCGCGCGAAACTCGTCGGGCACGAGGTCCGCGCGCAGGTGGCGCCGCGCCAGCGCGCGTGCCGTTTCCGGCCCGATCGCAGCGATGCGCGCGCGGTGCAGAGCGCGCACGTCGCGACCGGACGCGTCGAGACGGGCGAAGAAGCGCTCGACACCGTTCACGCTGGTGAGCACCAGCCAGTCGTAGGTCCCGAGCTGCGCAATCGCGGCGTCGACCGGCGCCCACGACGGCGGATCGACGAGACGAATCGCCGGACACTCGATCACCTCGGCGCCCGCTTCGAGCAGCGCTGCGGACAGAACACCCGCCTGCTCGCGGGTGCGCGTCACGACCACACGCCGGCCGAACAGCGGACGACGTTCGAACCAGAGCATCGGGTCGCGCAGCCGGACCACCTCGCCGACGACGACGGTGACCGGCGGACGGAGACGACCGGCTTCCACCGCGGCCGCGAGCGTCGCCGCCGTGCCGCGCACGACGCGCTGGCGCGGCGTACTGCCCCAGCGGATCGCCGCCGCGGGCGTCTCCGGATCGAGACCCGCCTCGAGCAGCGCGCCCAGGTTCGCGCGCAGCTGGGTCACGCCCATCAGCAGCACGATGGTGTTGCCCGCGGTCGCGACGTGCTGCCACTGCACCCGCGACGTCCGCTTGCCCGGTGCCTCGTGTCCGGTCAGCACGGTCAAGCCCGAGACCCAGTCGCGGTGCGTGACCGGAATGCCCGCGTACGCCGGCACGGCGAGCGCCGAGGTGACGCCGGGCACGATCTCGAAACGCTGCCCGGCGGCGGCGAGCGCCTCGACCTCCTCGCCGCCACGTCCGAACACGAACGGATCGCCGCCCTTCAAGCGCACGACGGTGCGTCCCGCGCGCGCGGCCGAGATCAGCAGCGCGTTGATCTGGTCCTGCTCGAGCAGATGCGGTCCCGCGCCGTGCTTGCCGGCGAACACACGCTCCGCAGCCGGCGGTGCGAAGCGCAGCAAGTCGGGGTTCGCGAGGTAGTCGTAGACGACCAGGTCGGCACGCGACAGGCACTCGCGACCGCGCAGCGTGAGGCAGCCCGGATCTCCTGGTCCCGCACCGACCAGATACACGATCCCCGAGCTCACGCGGGACAGCTACCGCCCTCCTCTCGGTGTGGCAAGCTCGCGGCCGCTGGCGCGCGCGCCACGGCGACGCGGGCCGCGACGCGCGCGGTCGAGAGCGACGCGTGGCGCGGCACGCGCGATGCGCGTGGCGACGCGCGCGGACGGCCGCTACGGTTGCCCTCGTGCGACCTTCCTTCGCTCTCTCGCATGTCGGCAGCGCGCTGCTCGCAGCCGTGCTGCTGATCGCGGCCTCCGTGCCCGCGCAAGACGTGCCTCCCAAGCGCATCCCCGGCGGACGGAGCATCGAGATCCGCGGCGAGGTCGTCGAGCTCGGCTGCTACCTGCGCGACGGCGCGCGCGGCGAGGGACATCGCGCCTGCGCCATGGCGTGCCTGAAGAACGGTGGCCAGCTCGGGATCGTGCAGGACGACACCGGTCAGCTGTTTCCCCTGGCAGGCGCGACGCCGGCGAGCGATCCGAGCGCGGCCGCGCGCCAGCACGTCGCGGCCCACGTCTTCGTGCGCGGGCAGCTCTTCGAGCGCAACGGTGCGCGCGTCGTCGTGGTCGAGGAGCTGACGCGTCTGAACTGAACCCGGCGCGGACGAGACCGGTGGCCGACGAGCCCGCACGTCGCGCGGCGCCGACGTCGCTCAGATCGCGCCGGCCTGCTCCTCCGCTGCACGCAGGATGTCGCGCGCGCCGCGCGCCGTGAGCCGATCGGCGAGCGTCCGACCGAGCTCTACGGCATGCTGCGGGTCGCCCGTCGCCGCATCGCGCAGCACCCGGCGACCGTCGAGGCTCGCAACGAGGCCGTCCAGCAGGAGCCGGCCGTCCGCGGTCAAGCATGCGTGCGCCGCGACCGGCACCTGACAGCTCGCGCCGAGCTCGCGCAGGAACGCGCGCTCGGCCGCGCACGCGGCACGCGACGCCGCGTCGTCGAGCACCTGAAGCAGCTCGCGCACCACCGTGTCGTCGGCGCGCGCCTCGATCGCGAGCGCGCCCTGTCCCGGAGCCGGCAGGAAGGCTTCGGCCGCGAGCGGCGCCGCATTCGGCGTGATGCCGAGCCGCGCGAGCCCCGCCGCAGCGAGCACGATCGCGTCGTACTCGCCCTCCTCGAGCTTGCGCAGCCGGGTGTCCACGTTGCCGCGCATCTGACGGACGTCGAGATCGTCACGCAGTGCCGCGATCTGCGCTCGACGGCGCAGGCTTCCGGTCCCGACCCGGGCACCGCGCGGCAGAGCGGCCAGCGCCGGCAGGCGCGAAAGGACGGACCCTCCGCCGCCGTCGTACGACGCGCCCCCCTCGCCGCCCGCGGCACCGTCCGACCACCGGCGCACCAGCACGTCGCGCACGTCCGCCCGCGCGGTGACCGCCACCAGCGCGAAGCCCGGCGGCAGCTCCGCGGGAACGTCCTTCATCGAGTGGATCGCGAGGTCGATCTCGTTCGCGACGAGCGCCTCCTCGAGCTCCTTGATGAACAGCCCCTTGCCGCCGACCTTGGCGAGCGAGACGTTCGCGAGCTTGTCCCCGGACGTCTTGATGACCACCAGCTCGGCCGGCACGCCGGCCGCTTCGAGGCGAGCCACGGTCTGACCGCTCTGCGCGAGCGCCAGCGCGCTGCCGCGCGTTCCGACCCGGAGCTTCGCCACGTCAGCGCTCTTCCTCGTCGTCGGTCGCGTCGCGTGCCGCAGCCGGCTCGAGCGCGAACAGGCGGTGCACCAGCTCCGCGACCTGCGCCGCTTCCGACGCATCCTGCAGGGCGAGCTGCTTCAGCACCGCGAGCGGCGGATGCAGGATCTTGTTGACGATCGCCTGCGTCATCGCTTCCAGCGCCCGGCGCTCGTCGGGCTCGAGCTTGCGCAGCGCGACCAGCGCGCGCTCGAGCTCGTTCTTGCGGATGCCGTCGAGCTTGCCGCGCAGTGCGACGATCGTCGGCGTCACGTCGCGGCGTGCGATCCACTGCCAGAAGCGCTCGGTCTCCTCGCGGACGATCTCCTCCGCCTGCACCGCTTCTTTCTCGCGCTCGGCGCGATGGTCGTCCGCGACATTGGCGAGGTCGTCGATGTTGTACAGGTAGACGTTGTCGAGGTCGTTGATCGCCGGATCGAAGTTGCGCGGCACGCCGAGGTCGATGAAGAACATCGGCCGGCGGCGACGTGCGCGCAGCACCTCGTGCAGCTGCGACGGCCCGAACAGATAGCCCGACGTGGTGACGGATCCCAGCACGACGTCGGCGAGCGGTAGGTACTGCGCATAGCGGTCGAACGGCACCGGCGTGCCGCCGAACTGCCGCGCGAGGTCGACCGCACGATCGAACGAGCGATTGGTCACGATGACGCTCGCGATGCCCTGGCCCACGAAGTGGCGCGCGGCGAGCTCGCTCATCTTGCCGGCGCCGATCAGCATCGCGGTCTTGTCGCCGAGGTCGTCGAAGATCCGCTTCGCGAGCTCGACCGCGGCCGAGCTCAGCGACACGGCCTTTCCGGCGACGCCGGTCTCGTTGCGCACGCGCTTCGCGACCGTGAACGAGCGCTCGAAGCAGCGCCGCAGGATCCGCGCTGCCGCCGCGCCTTCGACCGCGAGGCGGAACTGCGCCTTCATCTGACCCAGGATCTGCGGCTCGCCGACCATCATCGAGTCCAGGCTCGAGGCGACGCGGAAGACGTGCTGCAGGGCCTGCTTGCCGCGGTGCACATAGCAGTGCGAGGCGATGGTCGTCGCGGGCACGCCGCGCTCGCGCGCGAAGAACTGCGTGACCGGATCGACGATGTCCACGTCGCGCGCCGAGACGGCCACCAGCTCGACGCGGTTGCAGGTCGAGATCAGGACGGCCTCGTCGACCGGGGCCGCGGCGATCGCGCGCTTCAGGACGTCGGCGACGTCCTCCTCGGGAAACGCGAGACGCTCGCGCAGCTCGACCGGCGCCGTCTTGTGGTTCAGGCCGAACACCCACAGCTCGACCTGCGGCTCGGCCTCGCGCGCCGCACGGAGCGGCTGCACACGCGCGGTGCCGTCGCTCATCCGAAGCTCTCCGCATGGCGTCCCGGTGCGAGCACGTTGACGCCGATGAAGGCGACGAACAGCACGAAGAAGCCGACGATGGTCAGCGCAGCCGCCCGGCGGCCGCCCCAGCCGACCGTGACGCGGCCGTGCAGGAGCACGGCGTAGAGGATCCAGATGATCGTGGTCCAGAGCGTACGCGGCTCCCACGACCACATGCGCCCGAAGGAGAGCTCCGCCCACAGGACGCCGCTGACGATGCTCATGGTCAGCAGCACGAAGCCCCAGCCGAGAAACTTGAAGTTGACGTTGTCGAGGGTCTCGAGCGGCGGCATGCGACGCATCATCCGGCCGACGCTGTGCGACTTGAGCTGCTTCTCCTGCCAGAGGTAGACGAGGCTCACCAGGAACGCGAGCGCGAATGCCGCGTTGCCGAGGAACGCGAGCGTGACGTGCACCGGCAGCCACGGGCTCTTGAGAACCTGCGGCACGTCCTGCGCGCCGCCGTGCGCGACCAGGGCGACGAGTGCGCCGACGAAGCCGATCGGCCCGACCATCGCACCGAGCACCGCGAGCCGGTAGCGGAACTGCGCGAGCAGGTAGACGCCGACCAGCAGGCACGCGAACAGCGCTCCCTGATCGGCGAGCGACGCGACCGCGATCGTACCGACCTCGAAGGATCGGGCGATGATGGCGGCGCCCTGCAGCAAGAAGCCCGCGGCGAGCGAGAACGACGTCGCGCGGCGCATGGCGTCGCCGGGGTTCACCAGCGAGAGGCCACCACACACCGTCCCCGTGAGGTAGAGCAGCAGTGCGAGCCGCAGCAGCAGGGCCTCGGTCATCGCCACACCTGTTCCGCGCGGGCGCGGCTCATCGCGGCAGCCCGTCCGCGTCGGGCCGCCGTCGGCGTGGATCCGCTCGGCCGTCGGCTCATCCGCGCACCTCGTCGCTGCCGCCGGCTTGCTCCACGAGCCCCGCGCACGAGGCAGCGATGAGCGCGCCGACGCGCTCCAGATCGCTGCCGCGCAGCGCCTCGAGCAGTCCCGCGTCGACCAGTCGCAGGAACGCCTGCTGGCGGGCACGACCCGGGGCATAGCGGCCACGCAGCTCGGCGAGCGTGTTCACGGCGGCGACATACTCGGGACCGAGCGTCGCGTCGAGATCGTCGCGGATGCGGCGCGCGAGCGCCGGGCTCGCGCCGGACGTGCTCACCGCGATCACCAGCGGATCGCGGTCGAGGATCGCGGGCATCACGAACGAGCAGCGCTCGGGCTCGTCGACGGCGTTGAGCCAGACACCGGCGGCGCGTGCCTGTGCGGCGATCGACTCCTGCAGCTGCGGGTCGTCGGTCGAAGCGAACGCGAGCGCGACGCCTTCGAGGTCTGCACGCTGATACGGGCGGCACTCGAGCTGCACGGCGGGGTCGGCGGCTGCGAGCTCGCGGATGCGGGCGCCGATCCGCGGCGCGACGACGGTCACGCGTGCTCCGACTGCGAGCAGCTGCTCGACCTTCCGCGCGGCGACCGCACCACCGCCGACCACGAGACAGGGCCGGCCTGCGAGATCGACCAGAATCGGCAGATAGCGCATGACGCGCACCCGGCCTAGCATCGCTCCGCGGCAGCCGCACGAGACGCGCCGGCGCCCGTCCCGAGCGGCGTCAGGACGGGATGCGCAGACGCTGCCCGCTCTGGACCGACTTGCCGACCTTGTTGTGGTCGCGGATCGCCTCGACCGTCGTGCCGTACTGGCGCGCGATGCCGCCGAGGGTCTGTCCCGGCTTGACCCGGTGCACGACGACGGCGCTGGACTTCTTCGCAGCAGCGCCCGGGCGCCCGCTCGGAGCCGCCGACGCCGTCGCGACTCCACGGCGCGACTTCGCGGACGCCAGCGTGCTGACCCGTCGCGTCGCCTTCCGGCTCGCGACCTCGACCCGCTCGACACGCGGCGGCGGCTCCGCGTTCGCGACCTGCACGGCGTCGCCACCGGACGGAATCCGCAGCCTGTAGCCGCGCGGCATGTACGCCCGGCCGTCGGTCACGCTCGACAGCAGCGCCGGGTTCGCCACGATCAGATCCTCACGGCCCACACCGGCGAGGCTCGCCGCCTGATGGATGCCCATCGGGTGCGGCAGCTCGACCTCCTCGCCTTCGACGGACGGCATGCGCGGCAGGTCGCCGAACAGCTCGTCGGCGCGCGACGAGACGTCGAGCGCCGCGAGGAACTCGGCGTAGAAGTTGCGCGAGGCGAAGCCGAACGCCTTGCCCCGGTAGCCCATGACGACGTCGCCGATGTCGACCGAGCTCACCTCGTCGGTCCCGCGTGCCACACCGCCGCGGCCGTGATTGTAGGCGGTGATCGCGAGCGGCCACTCGCCCAGCGCGTCGTAGTCCGCCATCAGATGGCGCGCCGCCGCACGCGTCGCGCGCAGCGGATCCTTCCGCTCGTCGACCGCGTCGTTGACCATCATGTACTGCCGGCCCGTCGACGGCATGAACTGCCAGACCCCGGCCGCACCGACCTTCGAGTAGGCATTGACGTCGAAGCACGACTCGATGAGCGGCAGGCGCGCGAGCTGCGGCGGCATGCCCTCCTCGCCGAAGATGCGCTCCATGCGCGCCAGGTACGGGCGTTGCCGGGCGATACCGAGCGCGAAGCGCTCGCGCAGACCGGCCTGCGTGCGGATGCGATCGGCGGCGAGGCGGAACTTGTCGTCGCCGTCGACGTCGGCGAACATCTTCGCGACCTTGTGCTCGTCGGGACCGAGGCCGTCGGCGGAGCCGCCGTTCGCGTCCAAGCGCAGCAGGATGTCGCGCACGCGCGCTTCCGCTTCCTCGACCTGCCGCTTCTTCTCGTTGATCTGCGGCATCGTCAGAGGCTGGCCGTCCTCCACCCACGAGCGGAAGTCGAGCACCTCGTAGACCTTGCCGAGGTACCAATCATCGTGCACCACCACCTGGTGCTCGGAGTACTTCGCGAAGATGTCGCGCCAGAACGCGATCGCGGGCTGCAGCACGCGCGGGCGCGGGAACGGATCGTCTTCGGCGCGGGCCGCCGTCGCTGCAATCGTCAGGACCAAGGTCGAGAGCAGCAGCAGGACACCCGCACGCGACACGCGCGCAGCGGTGAACCCAGCGATCCGAGGACGGCTCTGTCGGCGTCGCCACATCCGCATCTCCCCACCTCCGCTCACCGCGACGCGAGATCAGGCCTCGTCGCGGCCCTGCGCCGGGTGACTCCCTCCTGGTGCATCGGCACCCACCCGGCGACGATTAAGCTCCGTTGGTGCCCCTCGGTACCAGACGCCCTTTCCCGGCGTCAACGGTTTTCTGCCGTTCGCGGGCGGACTTGCAGCCTCTGGGCGGCGCTCCTGCTGGCGTCGGCGGTCCTCGCCGGTTGCAACGCGGAGCCGGCACGACCGGCCGGCTGGGTCGTGGTCGGTCTCGACGCCACGCCGAACTCCCTCGATCCGCGCACGGCGAGCGATGCGAGCGCGGTGGCGATCCTGGACCTGGTCCACCGCGGGCTCACCCGTCCCGGCGCCGACGGCGACCCGCTGCCGGATCTCGCCGAGAGCTGGGCCACACCCGACCCCGTCACCTACCGGTTCCGCCTCAGCCCCGCCCGCTTCCAGGACGGCAGCCCGGTGACCGCGGACGACGTCGTCGCGACCTATGCCTCGCTCGCACGGCCCGCGTTCCAGGCGGCCCGCCGCGACGGCCTCGAGCTCGTGTCCGACGTCGTGGCGGAGGACGCGCGCGTCGTGCGCATCACGCTGCGCGAGCCGTCGGCGACGTTTCTCGGTGCGACCCGGCTCGCCGTCCTGCCGGCCGGATGTGCACAGCAGCCCGACTGCCGCATCGGCGCCGGACCGTTTCGTCTCGATCGGGTCGAGCTCGACGCGGTCGACATCGCGGCCGCGCCGACCGCCGAGCCGGCTCCCGCCCTGCCCGGCATCCGCTTCGTGATCTCCACCGACAGCGTCGCGCGCGCTCTCGGGCTGGCGCGCGGCAGCATCGATCTGGTGCAGAACGCCGTCGAGCCCGACCTGCTGCCCTGGCTCGAAGGAGCGGGCCTCGACGTGCTGTCGACTCCCGGCTCGACCTTTCACTATCTCGGCATCAATCTGCGCCGCCCCGAGCTCGCCGATCGGCGCGTGCGGCAGGCGATCGCGCACTCCATCGACCGCGCGGCCATCGTGCGCTGGCTGCTCGGCGGCCGCGCGCGGCTCGCGAACGGCCTCTTCCCGCCGGAGCACTGGTCGCACGCCGACGTCGCCGACCTGGCTTACGACCCCGCGCGCGCGCGCGCGTTGCTCGCCGAGGTGGGTGGCGGGGCGATCCGGGTCTCCCTCAAGACCTCGAGCGTGGAGCTGCGCCGGCGCATCGGCGAGGTCATCGGCGCCATGCTCGGCGAGGTCGGCATCGCGGTCGACGTACGCCCGCTCGAGTGGGCGAGCCTGTACGGTGACGTGCGGCGCGGCGCCTTCGATCTGTTCGCGCTCGCCTGGTTCGGCGTCCAGGAGCCCGATCACTACTTCACGATGCTGCACTCGACGATGCAGCCGCCGCGCGGCAGCAACCGCGGCGGCTTCGCGGACGCCGAGGTCGACGCGCTGACCGTCGCCGCGCGCGCACCGATCCCGCGCGCGGAGCGGCGCGCGCTGTACGGGCGGGTCGCCGAGGTCGTCGATCGGGACGTGCCGTACGTGCCGCTCTGGTGGTCCGACAACGTGGTCGTCAAGAGCCGACGGCTCACCGGCTTCGTGCCGAGCCCCGTCGGCGACCTGCGGTCGCTCGCAGCCACGCGCTGGATCACGCCGACGAGCGAGCGCTCCTGAGGCGTCGATGCTGCGCTACGCGGCCCTGCGCCTGGTGCTCGCCGTTCCCACGCTCGCCGGCGTGCTGCTGCTGGTCTCGTTGCTCCTGCAGCTCGTGCCCGGAGATCCGGTGGACGTGATGCTCGGCGAGGGCGCCGCCACCGTCGATCGCGAGCAGCTGCGCCACGCGATGGGACTCGATCGTCCGGCGTGGCGTCAGCTCGCGGACTTCGTCGCCGGCGCCGCGCACGGCGATCTCGGGCGCTCGATCGCGGCCGGCGAGCCGGTCGCGACGCTGCTCGCGCAACGCTACCCGGCGACGCTCGAGCTCACGGGTGCGGCACTGCTGGTCGCCCTGCTGATCGCCCTGCCCCTCGGCTGCGCCGCGGCGATTCGACCGGGGTCTCCGGCGGATCGAACGAGCCTGGTGCTCGCGACGCTCGAGACCGCATTGCCGACGTTCTGTCTGGGGCCGTTGCTGATCCTGGTGTTCGCGGTCGAGCTGCCGTGGCTGCCGGTCTCCGGACGCGACGGTGCGTCGAGCGTCGTCCTGCCCGCACTGACGCTCGGCTTCGGCATGTCGGCCGTGCTGGCGCGCCAGCTGCGCGTCGCGCTCGCCGCGGCGCTGCGTCTCGATTGCGTCCGCACGGCGCGCGCCAAGGGGGCGCGGCCGTGGCGGGCGATGTTGCTGCACGCACTGCCGAACGCAGCGACGGCGACGACGACGGTGCTCGGCCTGCAGCTCGGCGGGCTGCTCGCGGGCGCGGTGGTGACCGAGACCATCTTCGCCTGGCCGGGCATCGGCCGTCTGCTCGTGCAGGCGATCGGCGCGCGCGACTATCCACTCGTCCAGGGCTGCGTGCTCGCCGTCGCCTCCAGCTACGTCGCGGTCAACCTGCTGACCGATCTCTTGCAGGCGCTGGTCGATCCACGCCTGCGGGAGCGCGCGTGAACGCGACCGCCGTAGGCCCGGCCACGCGCGTCGGAGCGCGCAGGGTCATGCATTCGCGGCGTGCGATCGTCGGTGGCGCGCTGCTGCTGCTGATCGCGATGCTCGCGCTGCTCGCCCCCGTGGTCGCGCCCGCCGACCCGCTGCGGCAGGATCTGCCGCACCAGCTCGAGCGACCGTCGCGCGCACACCCGCTCGGCACGGACCGCCTCGGACGCGACGTGCTGGCACGCCTGCTCTACGGAGCGCGGCTGTCGCTCGCGGTCGGTACCGCGGCGATCGCGGGTGCGCTCGCGGTGGGCGTCGTCGCCGGCACGCTGGCGGGCTACGGCGGGCGCGTGGGCGACGAGCTGCTGATGCGCGCCACCGACGTCCTGCTCGCCTTTCCCGGCATCCTCCTCGCGATCGCGCTCGCCGCCGTGCTCGGCCCGAGCGCGCGCAACGTCGTGATCGCGCTCACCGTCATGGGCTGGCCGGCCTATGCGCGCCTGGTCCGGGCCGAGATCCGCGCCGCCGCCGCGCGCGAGTCGACGCGGGCCGCCGAGGCGCTCGGCGCGACGCCGCTGCGGATCGCCGTCAAGCACCTCCTGCCGAGTGCCCGTCCGGCGATCGTCGTGCAGGCGACCTTCGGGGTCGCCGGCGCGATCGTCGCCGAGGCGAGCCTCTCGTTCCTCGGCCTGGGTCCGCCTCCGCCGACGCCGTCGTGGGGTGCGATGCTCGCCGAAGGACGCTCGTTCCTGCTGATCGCGCCGCACCTCGTGATCGCACCGGCCGCAGCACTGGGACTGACCGTGCTGGCGATCCAGCTGCTCGGCGACGGATTGCGCGGTGACCGCGCCGACACGACCTCCTGACCTCGGACGGCTCGGCGTGCGGCGTCGCGGGCACGCGCTCTTCCACCGGTGACGGCGCGTCCCTCGATGCGGGTCGTCCGTCGTGGGACGCGCCGACCGCTCAGCGCTGGCAGCGCGGGCAGTAGAACGTCCCGCGGCCGCCGATCACCTGGCGACGAATCGGCGTCGCGCACGTGCGGCAAGCGGCGCCGTCGCGCTCGTAGACGTGCAGCATGCGCTGGAACTCGCCGGCGTTCCCGTCGGCGTCGCGGTAGTCGAGCAGGGACGATCCGCGGCTCGCGATCGCGCGCTCGAGGACGAAGCGAACGGCGTCGGCGAGGCGGACCGTGTCCGCACGGGTGAGCTTCGCACAGCGGCGTCCCGGCCGGATGCCCGCGTGGTGCAGCGCCTCGTTCGCGTAGATGTTGCCGACGCCGACGATCAGGCGTCCGTCCATCAGCAGCGTCTTGACGCTCACCCGCCGGTGGCGCCGCGACAGCGACCACAAGAGCTCTGCCGAGAAGTCCTCGCCCAGCGGCTCGACGCCGAGCTCGCCGAGGTCGGCCTCGCTCTCCGACAGGAGCATCAGCCCGAAGCGGCGCGGATCGCGAAAGTACAGGCGCACGCCGCCGTCGAGCTCGACCAGGACGTGCACGTGCGGCAGGTCCGGCGGCGGATCGCCGACGCAGAAGCGTCCGCTCATGCCGAGGTGCACGGCCCAGCGGAGCCCGTCGCCGACGTCCAGCAGCACGTACTTCGCACGCCGCGCCACCGCATGGATGGTGCGCCCGGTGAGGCGTGACGCGAAGTCCGCGGAAATGGGCTTCCGCAAGCGCCGCTCGCGCACGGTCACGGCGAGCACGCGGCGCCCGATCACGTGCGGCGCGATGGTGCGGCAGACGGTCTCGACCTCCGGCAGCTCAGGCACCCGCGACTCCCGGCGCCGCGAGCGCGAGCTCGAGGGTCGCCGCCGTGCGGGCCAGTCGCGCGAACTCGTCGAGCGACAGCGTCTCCGCGCGGCGGCGCGGATCGATCTCGGCGCGCTCGAGCATCTCCGTCGCCGCTGCGATGCCGAAGCCCGCGGACAGCGCGTTGCGCAGCGTCTTGCGGCGCTGTCCGAACGCCGTCTGCACGACGCGCCGGAACAGCCGGCGATCGCCGACGTCGGCACGCGGCTCGATGGTCGCGTCGAGCCGGATGACCGCGGAGTCCACCTTCGGCGGCGGCGCGAACGCGCGTGGCGGCACGAGAAAGCCCATGGTGGCCGTCGCGTGCAGCGCGCAGAGCACCGTCAAGCCACCGTACGCGCGCGAGCCCGGCGCGGCGCACAACCGCTCCGCGACCTCGAGCTGCAGCATCACGACCAGTCGCGGAAACCGCGCCGGGTGCTCGAGCAGACGGCTCACGATCGCGGTACCGGTCGAGTACGGCAGGTTCGCGACCACGGGCAGCGGCCCATCGCCGAGGACCGCGAGATCGACGCGCAGGAAGTCGCCGCGCACGATGCGCAGCTCCGGATCCGCACGTCGCTCGAGGTCATCGGCGAGCGCCTCGTCGAGCTCGACCGCGACCACCGGATGACCGGCTTCGCGCAGGCGATCGGTGAGCGCGCCGCGCCCCGGACCGATCTCCAGCACGCGCGCCCCCGGCTCGAGCTCGGCCAGCCGGATCGCGTGCTCCGCGACCGCGCCGTCGATCAGGAAGTGCTGGCCGAGAGCGTGACGCTTTCCTCTCGACACTAGGCCTCGCCCGCCGCGATCCGCGGCCCGAGCGGCAGCTCCGCCACGGCATTGAGCGACAGCGGATCGCTCTCGCCGCGCGCGAGACGCAGCCAGCCCGCGTACGCGATCATCGCCGCGTTGTCGGTGCAGCGCCGCAGCGGCGGCACGTGCAGCGTGGCGCCTTCGTCCTCGGCGAGCCGCGACATCGCGTCGCGCAGCGCGCCGTTCGCGGACACGCCTCCGGTGACCACGATGCGACGCGCGCCGGTGACCTGGATCGCGCGCCGCGCGGCATCGACCAGCGTCTCGACGATCGCATGCTGGAACGACGCTGCGACGTCCCGCAGCGGCAGCTCCGGCGCCGCCTCGACCGCCTGCCAGAGCGCGGTCTTGAGCCCGCTGAAGCTCAGATCGAGCGCCGCGCCCTTGACGCGCGGTCGCGGCAGCTTGAGCGCGTGCACGTCGCCGCCGCGCGCGACCTCCTCGATGGCTCGCCCGCCCGGATAGCCGAGGCCGAGCAGCTTGGCCGCCTTGTCGAACGCCTCGCCGGCGGCGTCGTCGCGCGTCTGCCCGAGCACGGCATAGCTGCCGTCGGCGCGGGCCCAGTAGAGCGCCGAGTGCCCGCCCGAGACCACCAGACCGAGGAACGGCCGCTCGACCTCGGAATCGAGCGCGATCGACAGCAGGTGCCCCTCGATGTGATTGACGCCGACGAAGGGTACGCCGAGCCGCCGTGCGAGCCCCTTCGCCGCACAGAGCCCGACGAGGAGACAGCCGACGAGCCCCGGCCCACGCGTCGCGGCGATCCCGTCGATGTCTCCGAGCTCGACCCCGGCATCGGCGAGCGCGCGCTCGATCACCGGCACGACGTGCAGGATGTGGTTGCGCGCGGCGAGCTCGGGGACGACACCACCGAACGGGCCGTGCACCGCCTCCTGCGACGCGACCACGTTCGACAGCTCCCGTCCGTCGCGCAGCACGGCCGCCCCCGTGTCGTCGCACGAGGACTCGACGCCGAGCACGATCACTGCGGCTCCGGCGCGAGCCGCTTGAGCGCGTCCTTGGCGGTCACGTTGCCGGGGAAGATCTTCAGCGCCCGACGGTACGCCGCGATCGCCTCGGTCTTGTTGCCCTGCACCTCGAACGCGGCGCCCTTCATCGCAGCCGCCTCGGCGACCCAGGCCGTCGGCGCGGGCAGCGCCGCCGCGCGGTCGAGGTCGGCACGCGCCATCTCGGCGTTGCCCTCGGCGAGGAACGCCTTCGCGCGCAGCACGTAGAGCGGCTGCAGCTTCGGGGCCGACTCGATCGCCGCGTCGAGCAGCTGGAACGCCTCGTCGGTGGTGCCGCTGTCGAGCTCGACGCGCGCCCGGTCGCCGACCTTGAGCGCGGCCGCATCGCGCGAGCTCATGCCGTCGGTCACGAGCCGGGTCAGCGGGTCGCGCGTCGTGTCGCGCTCCGGTGCCGGCGTCCGCGTCGGCGCCGCGGGCCCCTTGCCTTTCGGACGCGGCGTCACGCTCGGAGAAGGCGTCGGCTCCGGGCGACGTCGGGTGCGACGCTGCGGCGTGCAGTCCACGAGCACGAGTGCGAGCAGGATCGCGAGCACTCCGATCAGCCGACGCGACGCCCCCGTCATCCTACTCTCCTGCCATGCGCGGCGCGCGGCCGTCGTCACCCGATGCGAGGCGTTCCTCGCGCAGCGGTCTCGTCTCGCCCGGGCTGGGAATCGGCTCGAGCTCCGGGGCCGGGGCGCCGTCGTGCTCGAGCGCCGCCGCGGCCGGTGCGTCGGCGTCGAGAAATGCTTCGACGATCCCGGCCTCACGGCTTGCATCCGACGCCAGCACCTCACCGGACGCCCGGTCGAGGCGCACCATCGTGACTCCCGGCGGCGGCAAGAACGGTCGCGGCGGCAAGGACGCCGTCGCGTCCTTCATGAACGCCGTCCACAGCGGCAGTGCCGCGGCGCCGCCCGACATTCCGAGGGCCGAGCGCTGGTCGAAGCCGACCCACACGGCGGCGACGAGATCCGGCGTGTAGCCGACGAACCACGCGTCGCGGTAGTCGTTGGTGGTCCCCGTCTTCCCGGCGGCCGGGCGGCGAAAGCCCGCCGACCGGGCCGAGCTGGCGGTGCCGGCGTCGAGCACTCCTTCCAGCATGTGCGTCAGGACATAGGCCGTATCCGGTGGCACGACGGCCCGCAACGCGGGCGGCTCGCCGAGGATCGGCTCGCCGTCGCGCGAGGTCACGCGCACGATCGCGACCGGCTCGGCGCGCGTGCCGCCGTTCGCGAGCACCGCGTAGACCGAGGCCATCTCGAGCGGCGTCGCCGCGCCGGCGCCGAGCGCGAGCGCCGGAACCTCGGGCAGCGGACCATTGATCCCCATCGCGTGCGCGAGATCGATGATCGGAGCGAGGCCGACCGTCTGCGCGACGTGCGCCGCCGCCGCATTCAGCGAGCGCTCGAGCGCCACACGCGCCGTGACCTCGCCGAGGTAGTGGTCGCCGTAGTTGCTCGGGGTCCAAGCCCTTCCATCGGCGAGCGGCCACGAAAACGGCGCGTCGTCGAGCCGCGACGCCGGCGTCAAGTGTCGCGACGGATCGCCGTCGAGCATCGCGGCGAGGTAGACGATCGGCTTGAACGTCGAGCCGGTCTGTCGACGCGCCTGCACGGCACGGTTGAATTGACTGGCTTGGTAGCTGCGACCGCCGACCATCGCACGGATCTTGCCGCTGCCGGGCGCGATCGCGACCAGGGCGGCCTCGAGGCGATCCTTGCCCGCTGTGGCCGCGAGCTTCGGGCGCTCCTTCTCGAGATGCGTCAAGTTCGCCTGCAGCGCACGCTGCGCATCCTCCTGCATCAACGGGTCGAGCGTCGTGTAGACGTTCAGACCCTCCGACGTGAGCATGTCCTCGGGAAAGCGCTTGATCAGCTCCGACTTCACGTAGTCGACGAAGAACGGCGCGATGGTCGCGTCGGGCGGCGCGTCGACCACGCCGAGCGGTGCCGCGACCGCGGCGGCATAGGTCGTCTGGTCGATGTCGCCCGCGTCGAGCAGCAGGCGCAGCACGGTGTTGCGACGCTGGAGCGCACGCTCGGGCGCGATGAACGGCGAGTAGCGGTTCGGGCTGCGGATGAGACCGACGAGGAGCGCTGCCTCGCCGACGCTCAGATCGCGCGGTTGCTTCGCGAAGTAGAAGTCCGACGCCTCGGCGACTCCGTAGATCCCGCGTGCGCCGCGCTGCCCGAGATAGATCTCGTTCAGGTAGTTCTCGAGGATCTGCATCTTCGAGTAGCGCTGCTCGGCGACCAAGGCCATCCCGATCTCGGTGAGCTTGCGCGAGACCCGGCGCTCCGAGGTCAAGAAAAAGTTCTTCATCAGCTGCTGCGTGAGCGTGCTGCCACCCTCGCGCACGCGGCCGGAGCGCAGGTTGGTCACCAGCGCACGACCGATGCCGATGACGTCGATGCCGTGGTGCGAGAAGAAGCGCCGGTCCTCGCTGACGAGGAGCGCGCGGATCAGGATCGGCGTCGCGTCGGTCACCTTGATCGCGCGCCGATCCTCCCAGCGTCCGTCGTAGATGCCGGTCAGCTCCTCGGGCTCGAGGGCGACCGCCGCCAGCGGCTCGCCGCCGTCGAGGTCGTTGATCGCGGAGATGCGGCCCTGATCGAGGTCCAGGCGCACGCGCTGCGTCTGGCGCCGTCCGAGAGCGCCGGCACGGAGCGCGATCTCGAGCACTCCCGGCGCCTCGCGATACTCGCCGCCGGCGACCGGCTCGCCGACGCTCGTCCGATACGACAGACGCTCGAGACGTCGCGGCACGCGCGCAGCCGCCACGTCCAGACCGACGTACAGCAGGAACTCGTCGCTGTAGATTCGCGACGGAAAGTCCCAGCGACGCCCGGCGAACTTCTCGTCGACCACCGTCGCGAGGTGCCGGTACAGCGGCACGGCGACCGCGACGGCGATCCCCACCAGGAGGACCGCCGCCGCGGCGCCGACCTTGATCCACGAGCGGAGGCGACGACGCCGCGGGCGCGGCGCGCCGCTCGTCTCCGCGTCGCTCTTCAATTCGCCGGCGGCTTGAGCGCCAGGAAGACCGTATTCTCTCCGCGCCGGACGAGCATCAAGACGCTCTTCCCCTCGCCGGTCGCCTTGAGCTCCTTCTTGTAGGCGTCGATGTCCTTCACCGGCTTGCGATTGACCTCGACGATCACGTCGCCGCGGCGCAGGCCCGCGTCGTCGGCGGGGCTGCCCGGCTCGACGCCGGACACCAGCACGCCCTGCACGTCGACGTTGATGCCGAGCGACTCGGCGATCTCCGGCGTCAGGTTCTGGACGGTGAGACCGAAGGCCTCGGACTCGCCGGTCGCGACCTGCTCCTCCTCGTCCTTCATCTCGGCGATCTTGATCGAGACCGACTCTTCCTTCCCGTCACGCATGACGACGACGGGAACCTCCTGGCCGATCTTCTCGCGAGCGACCAGCGTCGGCAGCTCGGTCGATTCCTTCACGTCGTGGCCGTCGAAGCTGACGATCACGTCGCCGACCTTGATGCCCGCCTCCTCCGCGGGCCCGCCCTTGACCACGTCGGCGACCAGCGCACCGCGCGACGCCTTCAGGCCGAGGGAGTCGGCGATCTCGGGCGTGACCTTCTGGATCATGACGCCGATCCAGCCGCGCGTGACCTTGCCCTTCTCGCGCAGCTGCGGGATCAGGTCCTTCGCGAGATTGATCGGGATCGCGAAGCCGATGCCGATGTTGCCGCCGCTGCGGCTGAAGATCGACGTGTTGATGCCGACCACGCGCCCGTCGAGATCGAGCAGCGGGCCGCCCGAGTTGCCGGGATTGATCGGTGCGTCGGTCTGCAGGAAGTCGTCGTAGTTGCCCTGGCCGATGAAGCGGCCCTTGGCGCTGACGATGCCGGCGGTCACCGAGAACTCGAGTCCGAACGGGTTGCCGATCGCCATCACCCACTCGCCGACCCGGACCTTGTCCGAGTCGCCGAACGGAATCGTCGGCAGGCTCTTCTTGGCGTCGATCTTCAGCACGGCGAGATCGGTCTTCGGATCGCGCCCGACCAGCTCGGCGGTCATCTCCTCGCCACTGTTGAGCTTGACCTTGATCTCGTCGGCGTTCTCGACGACGTGATTGTTGGTCAGGATGTAGCCGGCCGGGTCGAAGATGAAGCCCGAGCCGAGGCTGCGCTCCGGGGCGCGGCGCTGCCGCGGCATCGGACCGAAGAAGCGCTCGAACGGCTCCCAGAATTCGCGCGGATCCTGACCTTGTCCGCCGCCACCGCCCCCACCGCCGCCGCCCGGCGGGAAGCCGGGCATCTGGCCGCGCGGGCCGCCGTGGAAGCGCGGCGATCCGCCGCCTCCCCCACCGCCGCCGCCGTTCTGATCGCCGTCACCGCCGCGATCACCCTTGCTCGAGCTCGAGATGTTGACCACCGCGTGGCTCAGATCCGCGGCGAGGACGGTGAAGTCGGGCAGCTGGCACTTGACGCAAGCACCGCCGGACGTCGCGGTGTTGCCGCCGTCGTCGGTTGCCGCCGCGTGGCGAGCCGCCGGCGCCGCCGCCTCGTCCTTGACCTCGGCGACCGCCGACGACGTCTCCTTGCTGCTCTTCTGGACCACCAGGACGCCGACCACGAAGCCGACGAAGAGCAGGACGATCACTTTCAACACGCTGCGCATTCGATGGATCCCTCGGAAAGAGAGTGATGATCTCGTCAGCCGCGCGAGATCGCGACGAACCTCATGCGGAGGTCGTAGAGGATGCGTTCGAGGAGAGCGGCCTCGTCCGCATCGAGGTTGCCCTGCGTCTTGCGCTCGAGCACCGCGATGAGGTCGATGATGTGCCGCGCGGCCGCGAGGTCGCGGTGCGCTTCGCCCCCCTCGAGATCGGGAATCTCCCCGAGGTGCATCAGGGCTTGCGTGCTGAGGCTGATCAGCAGCGTGCCGAAGCTGGGCTCGAACGGAGCGCCCGGGCGCTCCTCGTACGGCTCGCCATGGGGCATGGCGAGCTCGGGATCGGACTCCGCCTCGCCGGTGGGCGCGGACGGCGCCGCGGTGGGGTGCTCCGGCTGTGCGGCGGCGCGTGGCTGCGCCGAGGGCTGTTCGTTCGGTGTGTCCTCGTCGCGCTCGCTGCCGTCGGGTGCGAAGCGCCGGCGATCGATCACCCGGAAGGCCGGCGCGTCCTCACCATCGCGGCTGTCCGCGGCGTGGAGGGGATCGATGCGGCCGGTTTCGCGATCGCTCATGTCAGTTCATTCCCGTGGCGCTGGTGCCGATCGGCAGCTCGTTCACGCTCCGTGGGACGCTCCGCTCGACCGGGTGTTCACGACGATCGGCGTCCGGCCGCGCAGCGCGCGCGCTCGCGCCGAAGGATCTCCCCGATCGGGGAGGGGCGATTCCCGCCGTGGAAGCGCGCGTTCGGTCCGTTCGAAGCGAGCACGGCCCGAGCTCGCGGCGGGAATTTCATGTCTTCGATGGGTAGTTGCACCCCCTCGGGATGTCAAGGTAACCGGGCCCGCAACGCCTGCCACGCGGTCTCGACCGCGCCCGTGCCGCCGTCGCTCGTGAGGACGATCGACGTGACGTCCGAGCCGCGCGGTCCGAACGCTGTCGGGTCGGTCGTCGTGTAGAGGACGACGCCGGGTGTTCCGAGCGCCGCGGCGACGTGGCTCGGGCCGGAGTCGTTGCCGACGAAGGCCGCCGCCGATGCGACGTCCCGCGCCAAGGTCGCGACGGACGATGGGCGCACCGTGCGCCCGACGGCCCCCCAAGCCGCGTCCTCGCCGGGCTCGGCGGGGCCGAGCACGATCGAGACGTCGCCACCGCACTGGCGCCAGCGTCGTGCCAGCGACTCGAAGATCCCTGCCGGCGCGCGCTTGGCCCGACCGCCGCTGCCCGGCAGCAGCACCAGCAGCGGCGTCGGCCCGGCAACCGGCGACGGTGCGTGCAGCTCGAGCCGTGGCACCGCGCGGGCCGTCCTCGGATCGCCGCCCACCGCGCGCAGAAACAGGTCCACCGCGTGCACGGACAGCGGCGGACGCGGAAATGCCGCGAGCGCGGCGCGACCGGTCGCCTGCAGCCGCCGCACGACGTCGGGAACTCCGATCCCCGTGAAGCTCACGATGCGTGCGAAGCCGTCGAGCCATTGCGTGGTGCGCGGGTCGTCCTCGGGAGAGAACAGGCGCGCGATCTCCGGGGCATCGAGCGAGCGTACCGTGACCGGCGACGGATAGAGCGCGGCGACCTCGGCCGCTCCGCCGCGGGCGTGCAGGGTGACCGGCTGGGATGCGGCGAGAGCCGCAATCGCGGGCTCGAGACAGACGGCATCACCGAGCGCGCCGGGGAAGAGGACGAGGGCACCGGTCAGATCGGGCGTCGGCACCGCGATCCTCCCCGAGACGACGCCCCTCGGCGCACGACGCGGCGCTTCGGCTTCATTGTCACCACGAGTTTCGGTAGCATCGAACGCACATGCCGCGCCCCAATGCCGTTGCCCAGTCGCCGCTCGAGCTGATCGGAAACACTCCCGTCGTCCGCCTGAACCGGGTCGCGCCCGAGGGCGCGGGTCAGGTGTGGGCCAAGCTCGAGCTCGCGAACCTGGGCGGCAGCGTCAAGGACCGGATCTGCCTCGCGATGATCGAGGACGCCGAGCGCAGCGGCCGGCTCAAGCCAGGCGACGTCGTGGTCGAGCCGACCAGCGGCAACACGGGCATCGGGCTCGCTCTGGTCTGCGCGGTGAAGGGCTACCGCCTGATCCTCACCATGCCCGACACGATGAGCGACGAGCGGCGCAGCCTGCTGCGTGGCTACGGCGCCGAGCTCGAGCTGACTCCCGACACCAAGGGCATGCACGCCGCCGTCGAGCGTGCCGAGGAGATCGCGCGCCACGAGCCACGCGCCTTCCTGCCGCAGCAGTTCCGCAATCCCGCCAACCCGGACGCGCACCGGCGTACCACCGCGGTGGAGATCCTCGAGCAGTTTCCCCGCATCGACGCCTTCGTCGCCGGAGTCGGAACCGGCGGCACGATCACCGGCGTCGGCGGCGTTCTGCACCGCGAGCGCCCCGGCTGCCGCGTCGTCGCGGTGGAGCCCGCGCGATCCGCCGTTCTGTCCGGAGGCAAGCCCGGCTACCACAAGATCCAGGGCATCGGCGCGGGCTTCGTCCCCGACAACCTCGACCCGCACGCGTACGATCAGGTGGTTGCGGTCGAGGACGACGAGGCAGCCGATTACGCGCGTCGGCTGGCGCGCGAGGAGGGGCTCCTGGTCGGCATCTCGTCGGGCGCCAATTGCGCCGCCGCCGTGCGGATCGCCCGTGAGCTGACGCCCGAGCACGTCGTCGTCACGGTCTTCTGCGACACCGGCGAGCGCTACCTGACGACCGATCTGTTCCGCGGCGAGGAGATCTGAACGGTGGACGGAGGGACAGCGCCCGATCGGTGCGGCGCCGTCCTCGAGCCCGGCGTCGCGGCAAAGGTCGAGCGGCTGCGGACCGTCGTGCGGTCGACGGGCTCTGCGGTGGTCGCGTTCTCCGGCGGCGTCGACTCGACGCTCGTCGTCGCCATCGCGCGCCAGGAGCTGGGTGACGCCATGCTCGCGCTGACGACGACCTCGCGTTCGCTGCCGGCGAACGAGCTCGACGAGGCACGCGAGGTCGCGATCCGGCTGGGCGCCCGGCACGAGGTGGTGCAGACCGACGAGGTGGCGATCGCCGACTACGCGAAGAACCCCACCAACCGCTGCTACTTCTGCAAAGACAACCTCTACCGCATCTGCCGGGACCACGCGGCCGCCGTTGGCTTCACGACGATCCTCGATGGCGTCAATGCCGACGATCTGGGCGATTTCCGCCCGGGGCTCACTGCCGCGGAGGAGCAGTCGGTCCGTCATCCGCTGGTCGAAGCGGGTCTGTCGAAGCGCGACGTGCGGCTCGTGAGCGCCGCCCTGGGCCTGCCGACGTGGGACAAACCCGCCGCGCCGTGCCTCGCGTCACGCTTTCCCTATGGCACCGCGATCACGCACGACCGGCTGGGAAAGGTCGAGCGCGCCGAGGCCGGGCTGCGGGCGCTCGGCTTTCGCGAGTTCCGCGTGCGCTACGAGGAGGCCACGGCGCGGCTCGAGATCGCGGCGGGCGAGATCGGACGCTGCTGCGCGCCGGAGATGCGCGATGCCGTCGTCGCCGCGATTCGCGACGCCGGTTTCCGCCGGGTCGTCCTGGACCTCGACGGGTTTCGCAGCGGCAGCCTCAACGACGACCTGTCTGCCGCGGCGCGGCAGCGGGTCTGATCGGAGGCGCGCCGCAGCGGGCGGGTCCCTTCAGGGCGCGAAGATCGTCCGCAGCTCCTCCATGATCTTCTCTTCCGGATGCGCGCGAGCGATCGCGAGCTCCTTCACGAGGAGGTTGCGGGCGGTGTCGAGCATCTTGCGCTCGCCGAACGACAGCTCCTTGTCGCCCTTCAGGACGAAGAGATCACGAAGGACCTTCGCGATCTCGAGCACCGAGCCGGTCTTGATCTTCTCGGTGTACTCCCGGTAGCGGCGGTTCCAGGTCTGCTGGTCGATCTCGACCTTCTTGTCGCGCAAGATCTTGTAGACCTTGCTGACCATGTCCTTGCCGATGATGCGTCTCAAGCCGACCGACGCCACGTTCTCCATCGGAACCATGATCGTCATGTCGCTCTCGAGGAAGCGAAGCATATAAAACTTCTTTTCGGTGCCGGCGATGGTACGGCTCTGGACGCTCTCGATGACGCCCACACCGTGCGCGGGATAAACCACTTTCTCGCCAACTTTGAACTGCATCAAGGCGGGGACCCTCCGGGACGGACTTCGAATCTAACGCAAAATTCGGCATCAAGCAACCGAGCGTTCGCCCGGAGCCATGGCAAAACGTGGTTTGCGGCAGGCGCGCGTCACGGGATGGCGCGTTCCAGGACGAGCGCCGACCTGCCCGGCCCGTAGTAATCCTTACGCGTGAGGACCGTCGAAAAGCCCAGGCGCTCGTACAAAGCACGCCCCGCCCGATTGTCCTCCGCCACCTCCAGCGTGGTCATACGCGCGGCGCATTCGCGCGCGTCATCGAGGACCCGACGAACGAGCAGCTCTCCCACGCCGAGTCGCCGCCACGACGCCGCGACCGCGACGTCCAGCAGATGGACCTCGTCGGACACGCGCCACCACACGGCGTATCCGACGACGTTCGCGCGGTCCTCGATCGGGTGCGCCACGACGGCGCGCGAGAACGGGATGTCGAGCTCGCTCGCGAACGCGGCCTCGGACCACGGCGTGGCGAACGACTCCGCCTCGATCGCCGCGACGCGCGCCACGTCGTCGCGCGTCAACGGACGCAGCGCGAACGACGGACGCGTGTCGCGTCTCACCAGCGCATCAGCGCCGCGGCCCAGGTGAAGCCGGCACCGAAGGCCGCGAGGCAGATGAGCTGGCCGTCGTGCACCCGACCGTCGGCGATCGCCTCGTGCAGCGCGATCGGAATCGACGCCGCAGTGGTATTGCCGTAGCGGTCGATGTTGTTCACGACCTTCGACTCGTCGAGCTTGAGCCCGGCCGCGACGAACTGGTTGATGCGCAGGTTCGCCTGGTGCGGGATCAGGAGGTCCAGATCCGCGATCGCGAGACCGTTCGCCGCGAGCGCCTCCTGGATCACCTCGGGGAAGCGCGTGACCGCGTGCTTGAAGACGAACTTGCCGGCCATGCGCGGAAATCCCGCGGGGTCGTCGCCGTCGAGATCCTCCGGCGTGATGCGAGGCTTTTTGCGGCTCGCAGCCGCTTCGAGCCACAGCTTCTCGGCGAACTTGCCGTCGGCGTGGAGATGCGTCGACAGGATGCCGCGCTGCGCATCGTCCGACGGCCCGAGGACCACGGCCCCCGCGCCATCGCCGAAGATCACGCCGACCTCACGCCCACGCGTGGTCAGGTCGAGTCCGGTCGAATGGATCTCCCCTCCCACCACGAGCGCATGGCGCGCACGGCCGGCACGGATCATCGCATCGGCGGAAGCGAGGCTGTAGAGGAAGCCCGAGCACTGGTTCTTGACGTCGAACGCCGGGATGCTGCGCGTGCCCAGCTTGCGCGTCAGCAGGCACGCGCACGACGGCCAGTCGATGTCCGGCGACAGCGTCGCGAAGATCAGCAAGTCGACGTCGTGGGCGCCGATTCCCGCCGCGCGCAGCGCCTCCTCGGCGGCGATCTTGCCGAGGTCGGTGGCACCGCAGTCGGCCGTGATGTGATGCCGCTGCCGGATGCCCGTACGCTGCTGGATCCAATCGTCGGACGTGTCCATGCGCTGCGAGAGGTCGTCGTTGGTGACGACGCGCTCGGGCACGGCGCGGCCGACGCCGAGGATCCGGGTTCGCGAGACCGACATGAAACCTCCCTCAGATCTCGACCGCCGCCGCTCCCCACGCGAGCCCGGGTCCGGCAGCGGCGAGGAGGACGCGTGCCCCTTGCGGCAGCGTCCGTGCGACCTCGGCGAGCGTGAGGAGCAGGCCTCCGGCCATCACGTGTCCGAACTCCGCGGTCGGCACGCGCAGCCGATCCGAAGGCACGCCGAGGCTCGCCGCGGCCGCCCGCGCGACCGCCGGATCGACGTAATCGACGATCGCGAGATCGATCTCGTCGGCGCTCCAGCCCGCCAGTCCGAGCACCTCGTTCGCAGCACTCCCGATCCGCGGCGGAACGATCGGCGCGAGCGAGGCGAGGTCGGCAGACGGAAAGTGCTTGCCGGCCGCGAGATCCTCGGGACGCACCCGCAGCGGGTACTGGTAGCTCGCCGGATACTCGCACCAGAATCGCTCGACGAGCGTTCCGTCGGTGTACCAGCGCACCGCCAGCAGCTTCGGTCCGCGGTCACCGCGTCCCACGATCACGGCCCCCGCGCCGTCGGCGAGGCGCGACGACATCTCGCGTCCCCTCGCCGTGAGATCGAGGCCGCTCGACAGCACCTCGCCGGCCGCGACCAGGATGCGCGCATAGCGCGGATCGGCGCCGTCACCGCGCGGCGCGGGCAAGCTCGCGAACGCGGCCGCGAGGTCGAGACCGCACAGGAAGCCGGCGCTCTGTGCCCGCACGTCGACGGCGCCGATGGTCGGCGCGCCGAGCTTCTCCTGGAGGAAGCACGCCGAACCCGGGAACGTCACGTCCGGAGTCGCGGTCGCGAAGACGATCAGACCGAGCTCGTCCACCGTCGCGCCGGCTGCGGCGAGCGCCTCTTCGGTCGCGCGCAAGGCGAGGTCCGACGGCCCCTCGCCCGCGGGCGCGTGGTGACGCTGCGCGATCCCGGTCGACGCCGACAGGTCCGCCTCGGTCGTGCCGAGCGCGCGCGCGAGCGCGTCGTTCGGGACCGCAGGGGGAAGGCAGCGACCGAGGCCGAGCAGCCGCGCGACGGACTCAGGCGGCATCGGCTTCAGCCGGCAGGCGATTCGCGGCCGATTGCTTGACCAGCACGACCTCGAGCGTCTTGTTCGCGTAGCGCTGAACGAAGCCGATGCAGCGTTCGGCGAGCGGCAAGCGCGTCGTGAAGTCGGGTGGGAACGCCGGCGCCGTCGCGGCGATCGTGCGCAGCCGCGGGTCGAGGACCTTGCCGTGCACCACGAACACGCTGCCCTCGAGGCTCAGCGAGAGATCGTAGTCCGGCATCTCGTCGCCGAGGCCGAGCTCCTGCTTGACGCCCGAGGGCGGGATGCGGCGCGGCAGCTCCATGCGGAACAGCCAGCCCGACGGACGCTCCTCGATGGTGAAGACCTCACCGTAGCGGCGCTCGCGCTCGCGCTTGTCGTCGTACGCCGTGGAGCCACCGTAGTAGCCCTCGAACGCCTCACGATTCTCCTCCGTGTGCACGTGCGCGCGGCGCAGCAGCGGCATCACCAGAGGGATCAGGAACGGTCCGTAGACGGCGCCGCGGTAGACGGCCTCGGACAGCGGCCGCGCCTGCAGCACGCACTCGCGCATGCGGAAGATCGCCTCGGCGATCGCCGCGAGGATGCCGTAGAAGAACCACGGCCGCACGGCCTTGCTGTAGAAGCTCTCGTTCAGCGCGAACACCGCGAACGCCGTGAACACGAGCGGGATCACGACCATGTGGACGCAAAGGTTCATGCCGGTCGCGCCCGCGGAGCTGAAGATGCGACGGTCGTTGAACGCCGCCTCGAGGCGATCCTTGGTCTTGGCGGGTAACGCTCCGAGCAGCGGCTGCAGCAGCGACACGGCGATCGGAACCACCGGTAGCCCCTTGGCCGCCGGCGCGGTGCTGACCAGCTCGCGCGCCTCGTCGAACCCGAGCGGCAGCTCGCCGCGATACGGTACGGTGCGCGCCGCGGGCTGCTGCAGTGGTGCGGCCGCCTTCTTCTCGACCTTGCCGACCTTGGCAGCCGCGACCGGTGCCGCCGCGGGCGCGGGCTTCGCCGCGGGCGCGGCCGCTGC
>JAIEPK010000372.1 GCA_019749875.1 Candidatus Binatia bacterium
AGCGCCGCGGCCGCAGCCGCGTGGTCCGGCGCGAGCTGCAGCGCACGCCGCAGCTCGGCGAGGCCGCGCTCGCGCTCCCCGAGCCGCAGCACCAGCGCACCGAGCCGATAGCGAGCCTCGGCGTCGTTCGGCGTCGACGACACCACCTTCGCGTAGATCTCCGCCGCGGCGGCGAGATCGCCGGCCTGCGCGCGCGCCATGCCGAGGTTGAACAGCGCATCCGGATCGTCGGGACGGAGCAGCAGCGCCTGCTCGAGCGCGGCCCGTGCGTCGTCGAACTTGCCTTGCTCGAGGAGTGCCGCGGCGAGGTTGTTCCAGCCCTCGAACGACCGCGGGTCGGCCGCGAGACCGCGCCGGTAGTGCTCGATCGCGCCCACGAGGTCACCGCGGCCGGCGGCGATCGCGCCGAGGTTCACCTGCACGCGCGCGATGTCGGGTTTCGCGCGCAGCACCTGCTCGAAGAGCGCCTGCGCGCGCACGGCGTCGCCGCGAGACATGTACGCGTGCGCGAGCTGGCTCTGCGCGTAGAGATTCGTCGGCGTCACGGCCAGGGTGTGCTCCATGAGCGTCACGGTGTCGTGCCACAGGAGCGTCTGTCGCCACGCGAGGACGCCGAGCACCACGGCAGCAGCGGCCGCCGCCGCGGACCAAGCGACACGGCGCGCCGGCAGCCGCGCGAGCACGCCGACGCCGCCGAGCACGAAGCCGATCGTCGGCACGTACGAGAAGCGGTCGGCGAGCGCCTGCCCGCCCGTCTGCAGGACGCCGCTCACCGGCAGCAGCGCCATCGCGTACCAGCACCAGCCGACCAGCAACGACGGCCAGCGCGCGCGCAGCGCCCACACGGCCGCCGTGATGGCGAGCAGGAGCGCCGCCGCCGCGAGCGGTCGCCAGAGCGGCCAGCCGTCGACCGGGTACGGATAGAACGCGGCGAGATCCGTCGGCCAGAGCGTCGCGGCGACGTAGCGCACGTACGACACCAGCGCGTTGCCGGTGCGCACGGCGAGCGGCAGTGCTTCGAGATCCGCCATCGCACCACGGCTCCGCTGCGACACCACCGCGAGCGCGCCGACCCCCGCGGAGAGCAGCCACAGCGGCCACTTGCGCACGATCGCACGCGCAACGTCGCGCAACGTTCGCACCCGGCCGAGCGGCCAGAAGTCGAGCAGGACCAGCAGCGCCGGCAGGGTGACGAACATCGCCTTGCACGCGAGCGACGACGCCATCCACGCCGCAGCGGCCCACGGGACGCGGTCGGTGTCGGGCGCGTCCTGGCTCCGGCGCAGGTAGGCATGCACGGCGAGCAGGCCGAACAGCGTGCTCAGCACGTCCTTGCGCTCGCTGATCCACGCGACCGACTCGACCCGCAGCGGATGCACGGCCCAGAGCAGCGTGCCCGCGGCGGCGACGAGCGGGGGCGCACCGACGCGGCCCAGGATCAGGACCAACAGCGCCGCGTTCGCACCGTGCAGCAGCAAGGCCTGAAGGTGGAAGCCGATCGGATTCGCGCCCCAGAGCTGGGCGTCGAGCATCAGGCTGAGCCAGGTCAGCGGGTGGTAGTTGCCCTCGCTGAACGTCGTGAAGGCCCAGCGCACGCTGCGCCACGCGAGCCCATCGAGCACGAAGCGGTTCGCGGACACGTACGCGTCGTCGTCGTAGGTGAGGAACTCCGCCTGCAGCGCCGGCAGGTACGGGACGATCGCGAGCACGCCGACCAGTGCTGCGGCGAGTCCGATCCGCGCCGACGCCGGTGTCGTCGCGTCGTTCGCGCGCGCGACGGCGCGCGCGGCGCGCGGTCGCCGCGCTTTCAAAGGAAGGCGTGCCCGCGCCGCTCGAGAGCTTCGGCGACGAGGCGCTGCACCTGCTGCCGGACCTCCTCGTTGCGCCGCGCGACGTGGGCCGCGTTGCCCGCGCGGGTGTCGGTCCGTCCGGACCAGCGCAGCGGCGGGCCGATCTCGATGCGCCACTTGCTCGGCAACGGCACGAGGCCGAGGGTACCGAGCCACGGGAAGGTCGGCGTCAGCGGGAAGTACGGCAGCCCGAGGCGCTCACCGAGCCAGTCCCAGCGCCCGAGGACGGGATGCGCCTCCTCGGCGCCGATGACCGCGACCGGCACGACCGGTGCGCCCGTGCGCAGCGCTGCGCGTACGAACGTGCCGCGTCCGAAGCGACGCACGCGGTAGCGCTGCGCGTACGGCTTGGCGAGCCCGGCCACCCCTTCGGGGAACGCGATCACGGCCTGATCGTCGGCGAGCAGGCGCTCCGCGTTCTCCGGACGCGCGCGCACGCCGCCGATGCGGCGCGCGAGCTCGGACAGCAGCGGCAAATTGCACACGTGGTCGTCGACGAGCGGTCGCGCGTCGCGGCGGGCAGTGCGATGCCCTTCGAGCGCGATCGTGAGCATCGCAGCGTCGTGCGGGAAGAGCCCACCCGAGTGGTTCGCGACCAGCAGCACGCGCCCCGTGCGCGGCACGTTCTCGAGACCGCTCACCTCGACGCGAAACCAGGCATGATAGAGCCCGCGCAGCAGCAGCCCGAGCAGCGGATCGTCGTCGAGCGTCGGGCCATCGTGCGCCCGGTCGTCGAGCGTCGGGCCATCGTGCGCCCGGTCGTCGAGCGTCGGGCCATCGTGCGCCCGGTCGTCGAGCGTCGGGCCATCGTGCGCCCGGTCGCGGCGCAATCCGTCGTCCAGCGCCCGGTCCTCGATGGCGCGTCCGTCACGCGCAACGCCGAAGCCGAGCAGGCGCGACAACCGTCCCGCCCCGGACTCGACCTCGCGCGCGACGCGGGCGTAGCTCGCGAGAACGGCCTCGATCCCGTCGGTGACGTAGCCGCCGATCGCCGATTCGCCGCCGCTCTCGGCGACCGCACGCTCGACCTCACTCTCGAGTGCGCGCAAGCGCTCGGCGAAGCGCTCGTGTTGCACGACGCGCGCACCGCTCGCGGCTCCGGCCGCTGCCGCACGGGTGCGGGACGTGCGGCGTCCGCCGCTGCCCGCACTGGAGGATCGCGCGCTCTTCACGCCGCCAGCGTTACCAGAAGCGGCGCGGCGGCTCGAATCGCCGTGCGCCGCGCGACGACCGGATCCGGCTCCGGCCGATGCCGCGGATGCGCTCAGTCCAGCAAGGCCGACGCGATCTCCGACAGCGCGGGCGCCTCGGGCGCGTAGCGGATGCACAGGCTCTGCGCGCGCTCGCTGTGGAAGCGCATGCGGTGCTCGACGACGAAGCCCGCACCGCCGTGCACATGATGGCTGGTCCAGCACAGGCGCTTGAACGCCTGCCCGACGTAGGCGCACGCGCTCGCGAGCTCGTGTCCCTGCTCCGTGCCCGACGCGACGCGGGTGACGGCCTGCCAGGCGAGGTGCCGCGCCGCCGTGAACTGCGTGCCCATGTCGGCGATCTGGTGGCGCACCGCCTGGAAGAGCGCGATCTTCTGTCCGAACTGCTGGCGCTCCTTGACGTAGGCGACCGCCATCTCGAGCACGGCGTCCATGCCGCCGACCATCTCGGCGAGCGCGAGCGCGACCTGGCGGCGCCACAGCGACGCGAGCGCCGCGTCGGCCTCGCCGCGCGCACCGACCCACGCGACGACCGGCGCGGCTTCGTACTTGACGTGCGCCTGGCGGTCCCCGCCGAACGTCTTGACGGCGCTGGCGACGGCGCCGGGCGCGCGGTTCTCGACCAGCACGAGGCTCGTGCCCGCACCGTCTCGCACCGCGACGAGGTGCAGGTCGGCATCGAGTGCGTCCGGGACGTAGGCCTTCGTCCCGTCGACCGTCGCGTTCGCCCGGTCGCCGGAGAGCTTGGTCGTCCAGCCGTCCGGCGTGCGCGCGGTCTCCTCGTCGAACGCGAGCGCCAGCCGCTTCTTCCCGGCGACCAGGTCGGCGAGCCGCGGCGACGCCGGGTCCAGGGCGGCGAGAGCCGCGACCGCGCGAATCGCGCCGGTCACCGGTCGCGGCACGAGACCGCGCGCACACTCCTCGAGCAGGCACGCGAGGTCGACGAGGCCGCCGCCCGTGCCACCCGCGGACTCCGGCGCACCTACGCCGAGCCAGCCCAGCTCGGCGATCGCGCGCCAGGTTCCGTCATCGATGCCCGCGGGCTCGTTCTCCCAGGCGAGCAGACGCTCCGGCGTGCACTCGCGCGTGGCGAGCTCGCGCACCGCGTTCTTCAGCTCCTGCTGCTCCGGCGTCGGCGTGAAGTCCATCGCGTCCCCTACTTGCGCGGCAGGCCGTAGCCCATGAAGCCGATGATGTCGCGCTGCACCTCGTTGGTACCGCCGCCGAATGCCAGCATGGGCGCGATGCGGTAGAGCCACTGCATGCGGCCTTCGGCGAGCGCCGACGGCTCCTGTGCGTGCGTCTGGCCGTTGAGACCGAGGATCTCGCAGCCGGTGTCGGCGATGCGCTGCGTGAGCTCGGAGACGTAGATCTTCGCCATCGACGATTCCGCCGCCGGCACGCCGCCGCGGTCGAGCGCGACCGCAGTCTCGAGTCCGAGCATGCGCGCGGCGTCGATCTCGACCTGCAGGCGCGCGAGACGCTCACGCACCCAGGGATCGTTCTTCAGCGGACGCCCGTCGACGACGCGCTGCTTGACCTCGTTCACCAGCGCGCGGAAGTGGCGTCGCGCCATGCCGATCGAGCCGATCGACAGGCGCTCGAAGTTCAGCGCCATCGCCGCGTAGTAGAAGCCCATGCCGCGCTCGCCGATCAGGTAGCTGCGCGGTACGCGCACGTTGTCGAGGAAGAGCGCGTTGGTGCGCAGCCCCGGCCACACCCAGATCGGCTGCACGCTCACGCCGGGCGCGTCCATGGGCACGATCATCATCGAGATGCCCTTGTGCTTCGGCGCGTCGGGTTCCGTCCGCACGGCGATCCAGTTGTGGGTCGCCATGTGCGCCATGGTGTTCCACATCTTCTGGCCGTTGACGATCCACTCGTCGCCGTCGAGCTCGGCGTGCGTGCGCAGCGACGCGAGATCGGTTCCCGCCTCGGGCTCGGAGTAGCCGAGCGCGAAGTCGATCTCCGCGTTGTTGATGCGCGGCAGCCAGTGATTTTTTTGCTCTTCCGACCCGATGCGCATGATCGTCGGCGCGACCGACGTCGCGGTCAGCGGCAGCATCGGCGCGCCCGCGGTCTCGATCTCGTCGATGAAGATCCACTGCTCGACGGCGGTCTTCTCGAGGCCGCCGTACTGCTTCGGCCACGACAGCCCCCACCAGCCGCGATCGCGCAGCGCATCGAGGAACTTGCGTGCGCGCGGACCGCGGCCCTCGTTGCCGACCTCGCGCGTCTCGCGCGACAGCGATTCGTCGACGTGCTCGGCAATGAACGCGCGCACCTCGTCGCGCCAGGCGCTCTCACGCGGGGACAGGTCGTAATCCATGGCGGCGAGACTGCCACGAGACGGCCGGAAAGCAAGCGATCGACCGACCTTCCGGGCGCCCTCCTCTCCGCGAGTGAGAGTACGTCGCCTACGAGCCGGGGCGCAGCCGCGGCAGGACCTTGCTGCGGAACAGCTCGATGCTCTCCCAGCCGAGCGCCGGCGGGATGCCGCCCATCAGCGGGTGCAGGATGATCCGTCCTTCCCGCTGCGCGAGCGCCACGCACTCGTCCGGCGTGAGGACCTGATAGACGCCGCTCTTGCGCACGTCGTCCACGGCCAGCCGAGACACCGTGCCGGCTGCAGCAGTCGTCGCCGGCGAAGCCGGTGACGAGGCCTGTCCCTGGACGTGCACCTGCGAGCGCTGGTCGGGCGTCTGCCAGGCGGCGTAGGTCTGCGCGTCGTAGAGCGCATGCGGTCCGATCCGCCCCCAGTCGCGCTCGGGATCGTCGCTGACGTGCACGAAGCCCGGTCCGCCGGGCAGGCTCACGAAGCCGCCGCCGAAGCCGATCGCGGCGCACTCCTGTTCGTAGACTTCTTTCAACTTGACGTCGGCGATCGACGGGAAGAAGCCGCAGTGCAGGCGTGCCGCCCGTCGCGCCGCCTTCTCGGTCGAGCCGCCGACCATCACCACCGGCGGGATCGCGGGCTTGGGCGTCACGCGCACGGTGCGGCCGCGGTACTCGAACGGCTCGCCCGTCCACGCCTGCCGCATGGCGCGCACCGCTTCCTCGAGCAGCGTGCCGCGCCGCTTGCGGTCGACCCCGGCCATCTCGAACTCCTCCGCCCGATAGCCGAGGCCCGCGACCAGGCTGATCCGTCCGCCGCTCACCAGCGACGCCGTGGCGAGCTGCTCCGCGAGGCGGATCGGATCGTGCAGCGGGACCAGCACCGCCGCGATGTTGATCGGGATCCGCTTGGTCCGCCCCGCGATCGCGGCCGCGAGCGTCACCGGCGACGACATGAAGCCGTCCTCGACGCCGTGGTGCTCGGACAGCACCGCGATGTCGAGCCCGGCCTCGTCGGCCCACGCGCACTGGTCCAGGCACGCCGCGTACTGCTCGCCGTGTGTCGTCTTGCCGAACGGAGGGATGCGCAGGTCGAAGCGGATGCCGATCATCGTCATGCCGCCGGTCTATCGGCCGCGCGCCGCCACGGTCAATGCGACGCCGTGTTGCGCCCGGCGACGCCCGCGGAGCACCTGCCGAGGCGCGTCACGCGTCCGACGTGCTGCGCGTGCCCGTCGTGGACGTTGGCGCGCCCCGCGACCGCGCTCGCCGCGAGACCGTCCGCGCGCGCGGCGTGATTGACCCCATCGCGGGCCTCCAGTACCCAGGCGGCGTGGCTGGGCCTCGGCTGGTGATCGTCACCGGGAAGGGCGGCGTCGGCAAGACGACCGTCGCCGCGGCGGTGGCGCAGGCTGCGGTCACCGCGCGTCGGCGCGTGCTGCTGGTCGAGGTCGCGACCCCCGGCCGCCTCGCGAGCGTGCTCGACGTTCCGCCGCTGAACGGCGAGCCGCGGGTCGTCCTCGACGGCCTGAGCGCGGTCGCCCTCGAGGAGTCGTCGGCCCTCGAGGAGCTGGTGCACCAGCTGATGCCGCTCCGCCTGCTGTCGCGTCGTCTGCTGTCGAGCGACACGTTCCGGATCATTGCCGCGGCCGTTCCCGGCATCATCGAGACCGCGCTGCTCGCACGCATCATCGCCTGGCTCGAAGAGCAGGACCGGCGCGGACGGCCGCGCTACGACCTGATCGTCCTCGACTCACCCGCCAGCGGCCACTCGGTGCCGCTGCTCGCGACGCCGCGCACGCTGTCCGGTCTCGCCACCGTCGGCCCGCTCGGCACGATCGTCCGCAAGACGCAGCGCTGGCTCGCCGATCCCGCGGTGACGCGGGCGCTGGTGGTCGCGATCCCGGAGGACTGGGCGGTCGCCGAAGCGGTCGAGCTGTACGCATCGCTGCGCGACGGCCTCGCCCTGCCCGTGGCGCGACCGGTCCTGAACGCGGTCTTCCCCAAGCGCTTCTCGCGCGGCGACGAAGCCCTGCTCGAGGAAGCGGAGTCCAGCCACAGCATCGATCCTCAGCTGCTGGAGGCCGGACGCTACTTCATCCGCCGGCGCGCGATCGCGATGGAGCACGGGCGCGCGCTACGCAGCGCGACGCGCGAGCGCCCGATCGAGCTGCCGTTTCTCTTCTCGAGCAGCATGACGTGGGAGGATCTCGCGCCGCTCGCCGACGCGCTCGACCCCGTCCTGGAGGTCGCGTGATGCTCGACGCCGTCGCAGCAGGGTTGCTCGGCATGGTCGAGGACGCGCGCGTGGTCGTGTGTCTCGGGCCCGGCGGCGTGGGCAAGACGACGAGCGCCTCGGCGATCGCCGTCGCGGCCGCGATGGGCGGACGTCGCGTGGCGGTGCTGACGGTCGATCCGGCCGCACGCTTGAAGGACGCGCTCGAGCTGCCCGACACGCCGGGCGAGCTGCACCGCGTGCCGCTGCCCGACAGCGCGCTCGGCACGCTGGATGCGATCCTGCTCGATGCGAAGGGCATCTTCGACGAGCTGGTGCGTCGCCTCGCCCCGACGCAGGCGGTGGCGGATCGGGTGCTCGACAATCCCGTCTACCGCAACGTCGCCGGCGCGTTCGCGGGCTCGGACGCGTACATGGCGCTCGAGCAGCTGCTCGACATCGTGCAGAGCGCGGAGTTCGACCTGGTGGTGGTCGACACGCCGCCCGCGAGCCATGCGCTCGAGCTCTTCGACGCCCCCGAGCGCATCCTCGCACTGCTCGACTCGCGCGCGCTCGAGTATCTCGGCGAGCCGATGCGCATCCTCGGCGGCGCGTCGTCGCGGCTCGCGCGCGGGCTCTTGTCGGCGGTGCTGGCCGGCCTCGAGCGCATGACCGGGCTGTCGCTGCTGAGCGACATCTCGGCGCTGGCGACCGACTTCGGTGCGGTGGTGCCCGGCTTTCGCGAGCGCGCGCGCGCCATCCGCGCGCTCCTGCGTGCCGACGACACCCGCTACGTGCTGCTCGCCGCACCCGATCCGCACGCGACGCGCGATCTCATCGCATTCGCGCGCGAGGTCGAGCGCGCGGGCGTGACTCTCGACGCGGTGGTGGTCAACCGCGTGCTCCGCTTCACGCCCGAGGATCAGGCGGCACCGGCGAGCCTCGCGCACGGCAGTGCCGCTCCGCTCGGTCCGTCATCGGGCGGAGCGCCGCGACGGCGCTGGTCGGCGACGCTCGCGCGTCATCTGGTGGCGTGCGCGAAGGACCTCGACACGCTGCGCGCCGCTCAGGATGCCGTCATCGACGGCTTGCGCGACGGGCTCCTGCGGGCAGCGGAGGGCGACCGTTCGTCGCCGGTGTGGGTCGAGCTTCCGGCGCTGTCCCCCGCCCCGACGTCGCTCGACGGCATCATCGCCCTCGCCCGCGCGCTCGCCGGTGGTCGCGCACGCTCGACCAGCGCGGCCTGACACGCCGGTCGAGCGCTTCAGCGCTCGGACACGTCCCCGGAGCGCACCGCCGGCTTGGCCTTGCGCGGGCGTGTCGTCTTCGCGGGCGCCGCCGCGGCAGCCGCCTGGGCCGCGAGCAGGCGATCGAGCTTGATATTGACGTTCACCAGGCTGCCCTGCAGCGCCTCGACCTTGTTGACCACCCGGTTCAGGTCGGCGCGCGTCGGCAGGTTCAACGCCGACAGCACCGCCTGCATGTTGCGGTCGACCTGGCCCTTGGTCTGCGCGGCGCGTCGCAGTGCGCCGGCGAGAGCCTCGGTGACGTGCGGGCTCGACAGGATTTCCTCCGCGAACTGACCGAGGCGCTCCTCGCCGGCGCCGACGAGGCGCTGCCAGAGAGAGTCGGGCTGCTTGCGGTCCGCCATCTGCAGATTCCTTCCACGTTGCGCGAGGGGAACGCGCCCCTCGCCCCGGCCGGCTCAGCCCGACAGGGGACTGTCCCCGCGCTCCCTCTGGTCGGCCGCGCGTGCGGCGCGAGAAATGGTGGAGCGCTCGATCCGATCGTGCCGTTGCACTACAGTTCGCCCGGTGAGGCGGTCAAGATGAGCGGGCTTGCGTGGCTTCTCGGTACCCTGAGCGGATTGCGCTTCGTCGCACCGGAGCTGCCGGCGGACGTCACCATCGTGACGGCGATCGCGATGCACGTCACGCACGCGGTGATCTGCCGCTACCTGGCCGCCCAGAGCGGTCGTGACGGCACGCGCTGGGCGCTGTACGCGCTCGCCGGCGGCGTCGTCACGACGTCGGTCCTGCTGATCGTGAAGGAGCTCGATCCCGAGCCCGCCGAGCCGCCGCACTGAGGGCTCGCGTCGGACGTCAGACACCGGCGTCCTCCGCGACCACGAACGCCACCGCCAGGTTGGCCGCGTGGGTGAGCGAGAGCGACCAGCGTACGATGCCGAGGCGGCGTGCCGTCTCCGCCGCGGTGCCGGTCAGAACCAGATGCGGGGCGGCACCCCGCCGGCGCACCACCTCGATCTCGTGCCACGCGGCGTGCCGGCCCCAGCCGACACCCAGCGCCTTCATGACCGCTTCCTTGGCCGCGAAGCGCGCCGCGTAGCTCTGGCTGCGACCGCGACCGCGGGACTCGCAGTACTTCTGCTCGCCGGCGGTGTAGACGCGGTCGCGGAAGCGCGCACCGTGGCGCGCCGCGAGCGCCTGCTCGATGCGATCGATCTCCGCGAGATCGACGCCGGTCCCGATCACCACGACGGAACGTCCGTCGGTGGACGGCGCAGCCCGGTCGGCGACCACGACGCGCGGGACGCTCGCGGCATCGACATCAGCAGGCGCTGCAGCTGTGGCAGGTGGCGACGTCGCATGGTGCCGTCTCACGCTCGAGCAGCGCCTTGCGCCACTCCACGAGCAGGTAGCGCTTGTCGACGTGATGGTCGATGAAGTCCCACGGCAGCGTCTCGTCGGGCGCGTAGCGGCGATGGACGAACTCGTCGGGCGACGGACAACCGTCGAGCCCGCCCGCGCGCACCGCCTCCTGGATCACCGGCCAGAAGGCGCCGCCGCTCGCGTGCACGCGCACCAGCAGCGCGCCGACCCGGCGGTCGCCGCGCGACAGCAGCGTCTGCCAGTAGGCCTCGCGTGGCGACTCGACGTCGAGCGTCGCGCCCGGGATGCGCTGCACCGCGCGACGCAGCAGCTGGGTCCGCTCGCGCAAGGTCTTCAAGTCGAGCATCGGCTCCCACTGCAGCGGCGTCCAGGGCTTCGGAACGAAGGGGTTGATCGACAGCGTGATGCGGCCCACGCCGCGCGCGAGCCGCGCGCGGATCTTCTCCGCGAGGTCCGCGATCGCGAGCACGTCGTCGTCGGTCTCGGTCGGCAGGCCGATCATCGAGTAGAGCTTCAGCGACGACACGCCACCGGTCGCGAGGAGCTCCGCCGCACGCAGGATCTCGCTTTCGGTCAGATTCTTGTTGATCACGCGCCGCATGCGCTCCGAGCCGGCCTCGGGCGCGACGGTCACCGAGCGCGTCGCGTTGCCGCCAAGTGCGGATGCGAGCTCTGGACCGATCAGGTCCGCCTTGAGCGACGACGGCGAGGCACGTCCGCCGCGCTCCGCGACCTCTCGGCACAGTGCCGCGATGCCCGGCTGGCTCGCCATCTCCGCACCGACCAGCCCGACCGTCGTGCGATGCGCGAGCGCGGTGCCGAGGACGTCGTCGCGCAACGCGCGCGCGCTGCGGTGGCGCACCGGACGGTACATGAAGCCCGCCGCACAGAAGCGACAGCCCCACTCGCAGCCGCGGCTGGCCTCGACCAGGAACATGTCGCCGAACACGGCGTCCGGCGCGAGGATCTGCGAACGCGTCGGGGCGTCGTCGAGGCGCGCGAGATAGCGACGGTGCACGCGCGGTGCAGGTCGTCCGTGGACCGCGGAGCACGCGGAGTCCGCCGGCGCTCCATCTCCAGACGAAAGGCCGGCGCGCACGCCGCTCGTGAAGCCGTCCCATGCACCGGGAAGATAGGCCCCTTCGATCGCGGCCGAGGCAGCGAGCATCTCGCGTCGGCCGCCACCGCCGCGACGCGCGGCGCGCAGCTCCCCGAGCCACTCCGGCACCATCTCCTCACCCTCGCCGATCAGGAACAGGTCGACGAAATCCGCGATCGGCTCGGGATTCAGGAACGTCGCGGGGCCGCCGACGACGACCAGCGGATCGCGCTCGTCGCGGTCGTCGCGGCGCAGGGCGAGACCGGCCGCGGCGAGGACGTCGAGCAGGTGGACGTAGTCGGTCTCGAACGAGATCGAGAACGCGATCACGTCGAACGACGACAGCGGCCTGCCGCTCTCGAGCGATCGGATGCGCTCGTACGGGCGCTCGTCGGGCAGAAACGCGCGCTCGACCAGCACGCCGGCGCGCACGAGGATGCCGTAGACGGCCTGGAATCCCAGGTTCGCCATCCCCACGGGGTAGGTATTCGCGTAGGCGAGGCAGACGCTCAGGTCGGAGCCCTTCGCCGGTCGCGGCGCGAGGTGCACCTCGGTGGCGAGTCGCTCGCGGTCGCGCATCTCCTGCGCGCGTGACATTCCCGAAGACGGTAGCGGCCGCTCGCCCGGGCGACAAGACGACGAAAGGGACGGTGGCGGCGGCCACCGTCCCCTTCTCCAGGTCAGCGCTTCAGGAAGCGATCGGCGAGCGACGAGCGCGGCCTGGGCGGCTCGTGATCCCCGAACCCATCGCGCTGGTCCGATGAAGACGCCCGGTGCGTCTTCATCGCTTCGTGGCCGGCGGAGCCGGCGAAGGCGTCAGTCGGCCTGCTTCCGGAGGAACGTGGGAACGTCGTACTCGGACTCGTCGTCGACGATGCTCCCGCCGCGGGCGGTGGGATCGTCCTGCTGCTCTTCGCCGCGTCGCCGATGCCACACCGGATTCTCACCGTCGTCGACGATGAGCCCCATCTTCACCACCCGGCGGGGCGACGAGTCGCGCACCGGCTCACGCATCGGCTCGCGGACCGGCTCGCGCATCACCGAGCGCGGCGGCGGCGCCGACGAGATCGGCGTCGGCGACATCGGCCGGCGGTCGTACGCCGAGGGCGGCGGTGCCGCATGCTGGTGCGTGACGTAGCTGTCCGTCTGCGGCGGCAGGACAGCGCGCTCAGGCTCGCCGAAGCCGGTCGCGATCACCGTGATGCGGATCGCGTCGCCCATCGACTCGTCGATCACCGCGCCGAAGATGATGTTCGCGTCGTCGTCGGCCTCTTCCTGGATGAGCGTCGCGGCCTCGTTGACCTCGTGCAGGGTGAGGTCGGCGCCGCCGGTGATGTTGATCAGCACGCCGCGTGCGCCCTGGATCGAGAGATCGTCGAGCAGCGGCGACGAGATCGCGCGCTGCGCCGCCTCGATGGCGCGGTTCTCGCCGGCGGCGAGGGCGGCACCCATCATGGCCATGCCCATCTCGCTCATGATCGTGCGCACGTCCGCGAAGTCGAGGTTGATCAGGCCGTGCACCGTGATCAGGTCCGAGATGCCGCGGACCGCCTGCAGGAGCACGTCGTCGGCCTTCTTGAAGGTCTCCATGATCGGCATGTTGCGGCCGGAGACCGACAGCAGGCGCTGGTTCGGGATGGTGATGAGCGTGTCGACGCTCTTCTTCAGCTCTTTGATGCCCTCTTCGGCCTGGCGCATGCGACGCTTGCCTTCGAAGAGGAAGGGCTTGGTCACCACACCGACCGTCAGCGCGCCGAGCTCGCGCGCGACCTGGGCGATGACGGGCGCGCCGCCGGTGCCGGTGCCGCCACCCATGCCCGCGGTGACGAAGACCATGTCGGCGCCGGTGAGGAGGTCACGCAGGTAATCGACGTCCGAGTGCGCGGCGTCACGGCCGACGGCCGGGTTCGCGCCGGCGCCGAGGCCCTTCGTGAGGCCGGTTCCGAGCTGGACCTTCACCGTCGCGAGATTCGCGGCGAGGGCCTGAGCGTCGGTGTTGGCGACGATGAAATCCACGCCGGGCATGCCGGCCTGGATCATCGTGTTGACGGCGTTTCCGCCACCTCCCCCCACACCGATGACCTTGATCCGTGCGCCTTCGTGCTCCCCACCCGTCAGCTCGATCATCAGCCAACCTCCAATTTACTTAGCCCCCGTGCGGTGCTCGCCCGGCTTTCGCCGGGCTGCGCTCCTCCGATGGGCCTCGTCGCTCGGGCCAAGCCCTCGCTCCTCGCTCTTCCTTAGCCCCCGTGCGGTGCTCGCCCGGCTTTCGCCGGGCTGCGCTCCTCCGATGGGCCTCGTCGCTCGCTTCTTCTGGGACGCCTGCCTCGTCCCATGCTCTCGGACTATCGAACCTGCGGGCTCCGCGCCCGTTACCTCTCAAATCAGAAGGTCGTGCTCAACCTCAAAAGAACTCGCGCAACCAGTCGCCCATACGATGCTTGACCTTGGAAAGCACGCCTTGCGATCCCGCCCCGGCCGCCGCGGCGGCGACCAGCTCCTGCGCGGGCGCGTGTGCCCCGAGCAGAAGCCCCACGCCCGTCGAGTACGCCGGGCCGCTGACGATGTCCGCAAGACCGCCACCGGTCTGCACCGGCGCCCCGATGCGGACCGGCAGGTGAAACACTCGCTCGGCGAGTCCCACGATTCCGTCGAGCGCCGCAGTCCCACCGGTCAGCACGACGCCCGACGCCAGCAGGTTCTCGACTCCGGCGCGCGACGCTTCCTGCGACACGAGGCTCAGGATCTCCTCGACGCGCGGCTCGATGATCTCCGCCAGGATCTGCCGCGCGAGAACGCGCGGACCGCGCCCACCGACGCTCGGCACCTCGATCATGTCGTCGTTGCCGACCGTGCTCGCAAGCGCGGACCCGAAGCGCTGCTTCAGCTTTTCCGCCTCCTGCGGAGGCGTGCGCAGGCCTGCGGCGATGTCGTTGGTCAGATGGCTGCCGCCCAGTCCCAGGACAGCGGTGTGCCGCACGGCGCCGCCGTGGTACACGACCAGGTCCGTCGTTCCGCCACCGACGTCGATCATGGCGACGCCGAGATCGCGCTCCTCCTCGGTGAGCACCGCGTGCGCCGAGGCCAGCGGGCCGAGCACCACCTGCGACACCTCGAGGCCGCTGCGCTCGCAACACTTGATCACGTTCTGCACGGCAGCGGTTGCCGCGGTCAGCACGTGGACCCGAGCTTCGAGGCGAACGCCCGCCATGCCCTGCGGCTGCTTGATGCCGTCCTGGTCGTCGATGATGTATTCCTGCGGCAGGACGTGCAGAACCTGTCGGTCCATCGGCAGCGCGACGGCCTTGGCGGCGTCGAGCACGAGCTCGATGTCGGTCGGGCTCACCTCGCGGCCCTTGATGGGCACCATGCCGTGGCTGTTGAAGCCGCGGAGGTGGCTGCCGCTCGCGCTCACCACCACGCTGTGGATCTCGCAGTCCGCCATCATCTCGGCCTCGCGCACGGCGCGCTGGATGCCGTGCACGGTCGAGTCGATGTTCACGACCACACCGCGCTTGAGCCCCTGCGACGGAGCGGTACCGAGGCCGATCACGTGCGGACCGTCGTCCTGCATCGCCGCCACCAGCACCGAGGTCTTGTGCGTGCCGAGGTCGAGGCCGACGTGGATGGCTTGCTTGCGGGGCATCGCGCTCAGCTCAATCCTTGCGACGGCAGCCAGCGCGCCACGACGGTACTCGGATCGCTGACGTCGACGCTGCCGGCGAGCCGGCCCATCGCGACCTCCTCCGACGCATCCGTCCCCGGCGTCCCGGAAAGCGCGGACGAGGCATGTGCCAGCACGCTGCGGAGGGCGTACAGCTTGTCGCGCCACGATCCCCAGCCGAGCCGCATCGCGAGGCGCCCGTCTTCGCTGTACGCCTCGACCGCAGGTCGCTCGTGCCCGGGCCGCAGGACGACTTCCGAGATGCGGATCCCCGCCGCGCCGGTTTCGAAGAGATGCGCCACTCGCACTGCCTCACGCAGCTCGCGCGGCAACGGCAGCTCGGGCTGTGCTCGCTCCGGATGGGCGCGACGCCAGACGTCGGCATCCACGCTGACGATGGGCAGCTCGTTCAGCTCGTCGCTCGCGGCGGGATCCAGGACGGCACCGGTCTGGTCGAGCAGAAAATACGCACCGTCGGTGCGCAGCACGGCGCGCGGTCGTCGCTCGCGGACGGTGATCTTGAGGCGATCGGGCAGATACCGCTGCACCTCGGCCGCGGCGATCGCCGGCTGAGCCTCGAGCCTCGCCTGAAGTTCCTGAGGCGAGGCCTGCCAGATGCTGCTCCCCTCCACCATACCCAACCACATCCGCACCTTTGACGCGTCGAGTCGTTCCAGCCCCTCGATCTCGATCGCGCGCACCGCGAAGTACCGATGGTCCTTGCAGTAGCGCATCAACGGGCCGACTGTAAAGAAGATTCCGCCCGCGAGCGCCAAAAAAACGACGTTTCGTATCGGCCAACTGCGCGGGTCCACGACGCTCCCGGAGAATCGTCGGGTTCTGCCGAGCGTTGCCGCACCGCGGCGCGGACCTCCCCGACGCAGCGCAGCAGTCCATGCGAGCCTCATGCGACCGCCCCTCCCCCCAACCGGGTCTCGCGCACGTGTACTGCCGCCAGATCGAGCAGCCGCTCGATCAAGTCCTCGAACGCGATGCCGGCATGGCGCGCCATGGCCGGGAACCAGCCCAGCTCGTGCAGGCCCGGCAGCGTGTTGCACTCGAGGACGTAGATCGCGCCGTCGTCGCGCACGCGGAGGTCGACGCGGCTGTACGCCCCCGCGAACAAGGCCTGGTGCGTCGCGAGCGCGATCTCGAGCGCGCGCGGATAGAGCTCACCGAGCGGTGCGGGCAGCACGAAGCGCTCGCGCCCCGGCGTATACTTGACATCGTACGTGTGCAGCTCGTCGCCGAGCGGGACGACCTCCATCGCGGCCAACGCTCGCCCCTCGAGCACCGCAACCGTCACCTCGCGTCCGGGCACGTACTCCTCGACGATCGCGTCGGTATCGTACCGACAAGCGAGCGCCACCGCGCCTTCGAGCGCCGCCGGATCGCGCACGATCGACACGCCGTTGCTCGAGCCCTCGCCGCGCGGCTTGACGACCACCGGCAGCGGCACTGCCGGTACCGCCCGATCACCGTTCGCGCCGACCAGCGCACCCGCCGGTGTGGGCACGCCGGCGGCGAGCAGGATCTGCTTGGCGAGCCACTTGTCCATCGCGAGCGCGCTGCCGAGCACACCGGCGCCGGTGTACGGAATGCCCATCACCTCGAGCAGACCCTGGATGCAGCCGTCTTCGCCGTAGCGTCCGTGCAGCGCGTTGAAGGCGACCTCGATGCTTTGGTCGGCGAGCAGCTTCGCGACGTCGCGCCCGACCGCGATCTCGCGCACGTCGTAGCCGCGCGCCCGCAGCGCCCCCGCCGCGGCGCGCGCGCTGCGCTCGGAGATCTCGCGCTCCGACGACAGCCCACCCGAGAGCACGCCGACGCGACGGCCGCGCCAGCGCCCGCGCACCACGTCCGTTCCGCTCACCACTCCCCCACCAGCCGCACCTCCGGCTCGAGCCAGACCCCGCGCCTCCGCCACACGGTATGGCGCACTTCGTGCATCAGGTCACGCACTTCGCACGCTTTTGCGCCGCCCGTGTTCACGATGAAGTTGGCGTGCTGCGGCGACACCTGCGCCGCGCCGACGCGCAGCCCCTTGAGCCCGCACAGCTCGATCAGACGTCCGGCGAAGTCGCCGGACGGGTTCTTGAAGATCGATCCGGCGTTCGGCTGCCCGAGCGGCTGGTGCCTGCCGCGCTTGCGCTTGGCGTCGGCGATCGCGCGCGCGATCGCGTCGGCCTCGCCGCGCGCGACGTGCATCTCGAGCGCGGTCACGGTGAAGCCGCGCGGCAAATCGAGGCGCCGGTACGCGAAGCCGAGCTCGGCGCGGGGGAGGCGAACCAGCTCGCCCGCGGCGGTCACGCCGCGGATCGCGACCGTCACGTCCGCGATCTCGCCACCGAAGGCGCCGGCGTTCATGCGGACGCCGCCGCCGATCGTGCCCGGGATCCCCTCGCCGAACTCGACGCCGCGATAGCCACGCTCGCTGATCTCGAGCACGACGCGCTTGAAGTTGGCGGCCGCACCGGCGACCACCGTAGCGCCCTCGGCATCTTCGGCCAGCCACTCGGTGCGCGCGAAGCTGCGTCCGAGCTTGACGGTGACGCCGCGCACGCCGCGGTCGCTCACGATCAGGTTCGTGCCGCCACCGAGCACGAACACCGGCAGGTGTGCCGCGCGCGCATGGCGCACGAGCTCGGCGAGGGCGAGCTCGCTCTCGACCTCACAGAACAGATCGGCGGGTCCGCCGACGCGCATCGACGTGTGCCGCGCGAGCGGCTCGTCGCGCCGTACGCGACAGTCCGGCGAGAAGGCCGCGGGATCGATCTCCACGGGAGCGCAGCCGCGCGCGGCTGCGGCAGAAATCACGCGCGCGCTCCGCGCCGCGCGAGCGTCGTTGCTCTCACTTCACCACCCGCACCGGCGGCACGGCGCTCTTGGCGGCGATCGCCGCGAGCACGTCGTCGCCCAGCTTGACGATGTCCCCCGCGCCCAGCATCAGCACGACGTCGCCGTCGCGCGCCTCGTCGGCGATGCGCCCCGCCAGGTCGTCGCGCACGGCGACGTGGCGCACGTCCGCGTGACCGCGCGCGTTCATCGCGTGCGCGAGCGCAGCACCGCTCACCCCTTCGATCGGGTCCTCTCCGGCGGCATAGATCTCGGTCAGGAAGAGCACGTCGGCGTCGTCGAACGCGGCCAGGAAATCGTCGAACAGGTCGCGTGTCCGAGTGAAGCGGTGCGGCTGGAATGCGACCAGGATGCGGCGCTTCAGACCTTCACGTGCCGCGCGCAGCGTGACGCGGATCTCCTCCGGGTGGTGCCCGTAGTCGTCGATCACGGTGACGCCGCCCGCCGTGCCGCGCACCTCGAAGCGGCGGTGGATGCCGCGGAACTCGCCGAGCGCGCGCACGCAGGTCGCGAAGTCGATGCCGAGCTCGCAGGCGGCGGCGATCGTCGCGAGCGCGTTCTGCGCGACGTGACGTCCCGGCATGCCGACGCGAACCGCACCGAGCTCTTCGCCGCCGCGCACGACCGTGAAGCGGGTCTCGAAGCCGTCGACGACCAGGTCCCCGGCGCTGATCTCGGCGTCGGGCGAGAGACCGTAGGTCACGTAGCGCTTGCGCACGCGCGGCAGCAGCGCACGCACGCGCGGGCTGTCGACGCACAGCACGGCGAGTCCGTAGAACGGCACGCGGTTCACGAACTCGAGGAACGCATCCGCCGCGCGCTCGACGCTGCCGTAGTGGTCGAGATGCTCGGGGTCGATGTTGGTCACGACCGCGATAGTCGGCGACAGCAGCAGGAACGTGCCGTCGCTCTCGTCCGCCTCGACGACCATGTATTCGCCGAGCCCGAGGCGCGCGTTGGTGCCCATGGACAGGACCTTGCCGCCGATCACGACGGTCGGGTCGAGCCCGGCTTCGGACAGGATCGCGCCGAGCAGCGACGTGGTGGTGGTCTTGCCGTGCGTGCCGGCCACCGCGAGACCGTACTTGACGCGCATCAGCTCGGCCAGCATCTCGGCACGCGGAATGACCGGGATGCGCAGGTCGCGCGCGCGCACGACCTCGGGATTCGCGAACTTCACCGCCGACGAGATCACCACGACGTCCGTACCCGACACGACGTGCTCGGGATCGTGTCCGTACGCGATGCGCGCCCCGAGGCGTTCCAGGCGGTGCGTCGAGTCGCTCGGCGCGAGATCCGACCCGCTGACGGTGTAGCCGAGCGTCAAGAGCACCTCGGCGATGCCGCTCATGCCGATGCCGCCGATGCCGACGAAGTGGATGTGGTGTCCCGCTCGCATTGCGCGCTCGCTTGTAGCGGGCGCGCCCCCGGGACGCATCCTCGGGTCGCGGCGGAACGGGCTCACGGCGGGCTTCCTGCAATGGCCGCGCACTCGTCGACCACGCGCGCCGTGGCATCGGGGTGCCCGAGCGCGCGCGCTCGGCGGCGCGTCGCAGCGAGCAACTCCGGATCGCCGAGCGCCGTCCGCACCGCGGCGGCGAGGCCCTCCGTCGTGAGCGCACGATCGAGGATCATCCACGCCGCGCGTGCATCGACGAGCGCCTGCCCGTTGAGGCGCTGGTGGTCGCCCGCGGCGAATGGGAACGGCACCAGGATCGCCGCCACGCCGAGCGCCGTCAGCTCGGCGATCGTGGTGGCGCCGGCGCGACAGATCACGAGATCCGCGCGCCGGTACTGCGCGACCATGTCGTCGATGAAGGCGTGCACGCCGGCCGCGATCCCGCGTTCGCGATAGGCCGCCTCCACCGCGTCGCGATCGGCAGCACCGGTCTGGTGCACGATCTCGAGCGGCCGCCCCACCGCGGCGAGTGCCGCCGGGACCACCTCGTTCAGGTGATGGGCACCGGCGCTGCCGCCGAACACGAGGATCCGCGCCGGCCGATCCCCGACTTGCGACGCCTCCGGCGCCGGCTCGTCGGCGCCTTGCGACGCGGCACCTCCCCGCACCGGATTGCCGGTCAGCACGGCGCGCGCACCGAGCAAGTCCTTGGTCTGCGGGAAGCTCACGCACACCCGTCGCGCGAGCGGTGCCAGCGCACGGGTCGCGGCCCCCGGGCTCGCGTTCTGCTCGAGCAGGACGACGGGAATGCGTCGCAGGAACGCCGCCAGTACCGCCGGAAACGACGCATAGCCGCCCACCCCGATCACGAGCTGCGGCCGGAAGCTGCCGACCAGGCGCAGTGCCGTGAGCACGCTCGCCGGGATGCGCCAGGCGGCACGCAGCAACCCACCCAAGCCCTCGCGACGCAGGCCGCGCATCGGCAGCAGCTCGACCGCGTAGCCTGCACGCGGCACGGCGATGCGCTCGATGCCGTGCGTGCTGCCCACGAAGCGCACCTCGGTCGCGAAGCGCCGCACCAGCTCGTCGGCGACGGCGATGCCCGGAAAGAGATGGCCGCCGGTGCCGCCGCCGGCGATCAGGACACGCTGCAGCATGCGATCTCGACGCTCGTCACGTCCGCGCCTCGCGCGACAAGCCGAGCAGCACGCCGACCTGGACGCCCGCCGCCATCATCGACGAGCCACCGTAGCTCACCAGCGGCAGCGGCATGCCCTTGGTCGGCAGCATGCCGACGGCGACCGCGATGTTCAGCAGCGCCTGGCCGACGAAGAGGAACGTGAGCCCGAACGCGAGCAGGCTCGTGAAGCAGTCGCGCGAGCGCGTCGCGACGCGAAAGCCGCGCATGGCGAGCACGCCGAAGCACACCAGCACCGCGACGCAGCCGACCAGCCCGAGCTCCTCACCGATCAGTGCGAAGATGAAGTCGGTGTGCCCTTCCGGCAGGTAGAAGAGCTTTTGCTTGCCGTTGCCGAGGCCGGTCCCCAGCACGCCGCCGCTGCCGAAGGCGAGGAACGACTGCACGAGCTGGAAGCCGTTGCCGAGCGGATCGCGCCACGGGTCGAGGAACGCGGTCACCCGCTCGAGGCGATACGGCGAATGCCACACCAGCGCGATCGCGGGCGGCAGCACGGCGAGCCCGAGCATCGCGAGATGCACGAGGCGCGCGCCGGCGGTGAAGAGCATGGCGAGCGTCACCACCGTGATCACCGCCGACGCACCGAAGTCCGGCTCGAGCATGAGCAGCAGGATGGGCACGCACATCATCACCAGGTGCGGCAGCACGCCGAACGCGAAGTCGTGCATCTTGCCCTGCTTCGCGCTCAGGGAGCGTGCGAGGTAGAGGACGAACAGCGGCTTCATGAGCTCGGAGGGCTCGAACGCGAACAGCCCGAGCGAGATCCAGCGCCGCGCGCCGCCGCGGATCTGCCCGATGCCGGGGATCAGCACCAGCACCAGCAGGACGAGACCGCCGAGCAGCGCGGGATACGCGTAGCGCTTGAGCACCGCCGGCTCGACGCGCGCGAGCAGGAACGCGAGGCCGGCGCTCATGCAGATGAAGATCGCCTGCCGGCGAATCAGCGCGTAGGCGTCGTTGAAGCGCTCCGCGCCGAGGAAGTAGCTGGCGTCGAACACCATCACGACGCCGAGCCCCAGAAGGCCGAGCACCGCGCCGAGCAACCAGAAGTCGACCTGACGGCCGCGCAGCACCGCGGGCCGGTGATCGTCGGAGTAGAGGGAGTCGGCCTCAGCCACGGACGACGTCATCGCTGGGAATCTCCTGCACCAGGGCCGCGAACGCGTCACCGCGTGCGGCGTAGTCCTTGAATTGGTCCATGCTCGCGCAGGCCGGCGACAGCAGCACGACGTCGCCCGCGCGGGCGCACGCGATCGCCGCGCGGACGGCGTCGGCGAAGCGCTCGTGGCTCTCGAGATCGACCGCACCACCCCAACTGTCGGCGAGAAACTCGCGCGCGGTACCGTAGAGGACGGCGCGACGGACCTTCCGCGCGAGCAGCGGACGCGCGACCGTATAGTCGCCGCCCTTCGCGAGTCCGCCCGCGATCAGCACGACGTTGCCGTCCCGGTAGCCTTCGAGCGACTTCAGGAGCGCACCGACGTTGGTGCCCTTCGAGTCGTCGACGTACGCGACGCCGTGGTGCTGGCGCACCGTCTCGAGGCGATGTCGCAGGCCGCGGAACGAATCGATCACGTCCTGCAGGACCACGGGTTCCACGTCGAAGGCCCGCGCCGCGAGCAGCGCCGCCATCAGGTTCTCGCGATTGTGCTGTCCGTGCAGCGCGGTGCGTGCGAGCGGGAAGCGCAGCTCGCGCTCTCCCTCGTGCAGCACGAGCGCATCGCCGTCGACGCAGGCGTACGTCGCCGAACCCGCGACGTCCCGCACGGGACGCGCCGAGCCGAACGTCCGCACCTGCGCGCGCAGCGCGGGTGCGACCGCCAGGACCGCGTCGTCGTCGCGGTTCAAGATCGCCACGTCGCCGGCGCCTTGCCGCGCGAACAGGCGCGCCTTGGTGTCGCGGTAGTGCGCGAAGTCGCGGTAGCGGTCGAGATGGTCGTCGGTGACGTTGAGCAGCAGCCCGACGCGCGGATGGAAGCTCTCCACCCATTCGAGCTGGAAGCTCGAGATCTCGGCGACGACCACGTCGTCGTCGCCGTCGGCCGCGTCGATCAGCGGCGTGCCGAGGTTGCCGCCCGTGAACGTTCGGCGGCCCGAGCGCTGCAGCATCTCGCCGATGAGCGTCGTGGTGGTGCTCTTGCCGTTCGTTCCGGTGATGGCGATCAAGGGCGCGCGGATCGCCGCAGCGGCGAGCTCGATCTCGCTGCGCACCGGGATGCCGCGCTGTACCGCTGCGCGCAGCAGCGGTGCGTCGGCCGGCACGCCCGGGCTCGGGATCACCAGCTCGATCCCGTCGAGCTGCTCGGGACCATCGGCGCCGCGGACGATCTCCGTGCCCGCACCGACGTCTCCCGGCAGCGGGGCGTCCGGACGGCGATCGCACATCCGCACGCGCGCGCGGCGCGACGTCAAGTAGTGCGCGAGCGAGGCCCCGGTGCGGCCGAGCCCGACCACCAGAACCCGGCGTCCGGGAAGCGTCGCGGGGTCGCAGGGGCCGGGCACGATCGCTCTCTCAGCGCAGCTTGAGGGTTGCGAGCGCGAGCAGCGCGCAGATGATGGCGATGATCCAGAAGCGGACGATGATCAGCGGCTCGGGCCAGCCCATCAGCTCGAAGTGATGGTGGATCGGCGCCATCTTGAAGATCCGCTTGCGACGCAGCTTGAACGAGGCGACCTGGAAGATGACGGACAGCGCCTCGACCACGAACACGAAGCCGAGCAGCGGCAGCACCAGCTCCTGCTTGCTCGCGAGTGCCACGAAGCCGATCGCGGCCCCGAGCGGCAGCGAGCCGACGTCGCCCATGAACATCTGCGCCGGGTACGCGTTGAACCAGAGGAAGCCGAGCCCCGCGGCGACGATCGCACCGCAGAACACCAGCAGCTCGCCCGCGCCCGGCACGTACTCGATCTGCAGGTACTCGGCGAGCTTCGCGTTGCCTGCGACGTAGGCGAAGACACCGATCGTCGCCGAGGCGATCGCGACCGGACCGATCGCGAGCCCGTCGAGCCCGTCGGTGAGATTGACGGCGTTCGACGCGCCGACGATCACCAGCGCCGCGAACGGCACGTACCACCAGCCGATCTCCGGCCGGACGCCCTTCAGCACCGGAAAGTTCAAGGTGGTCGAGAAGTCCGGCATGTGGACCAGGACGAACCCCGCGATCAGTCCGAGCGCGAGCTGGAGGCCGAACTTCTGGCGCGCCGACAGCCCTGCGGAGCTCCGTCCGCGCAGCTTCCGGTAGTCGTCGATGAAACCGATGCCGGCGAATCCCACGGTGACCAGCAGCGCGAGCCAGACGTAGCCGTTCGACAGGTCCGCGAGCAGCAGGGTCGCGAGGATGCCCGAGAACAGGATCAGCACGCCGCCCATGGTCGGCGTGCCGGCCTTCGCCAGGTGCCGCTGCGGGCCGTCCTCACGGATCTGCTGGCCGACCTTCAGCGACGACAGCTTCTGGATGACGATCGGTCCGAGCCAGAACGAGATCACCAGCGCCGTGAGCCCCGCGAGGAGCGTCCGGAAGGTGATGTAGCGAAAGACGTTGAAGCCCGAGTACGTCGTGTGCAAGGGGTAGAGGAGCTGATAGAGCATCATCGCGCTTTCGTACCTGTTCCGTCTCCGTCCCTGGACGAGACCCCTGGTGGAGGGGCCAGGACCGGCTCACCGCCTTCGCGAGCGTAGCGAGCCGTCCCTGGCCCTTCCCCACCACCCCGGTCGCATCCACCGCCACGTACCTACCACCCCACCGTGCGACCGAAAGCCACTTCCACCCCACAACATCCTTCAGCCTCGCGGGCCGTCGAAGCCGCGTGACCGGAGGGCGCTCCTCGCTTCCTCACGGTCGTCGAGATGATGCTTCGTCGTGCCGACGATCTGATAGTCCTCGTGTCCCTTGCCGGTGATCAGAACCAGGTCGCCGTCCCGCGCCGCACCGATCGCGAGCGCGATCGCCGCGCGGCGCTCGGGCACCACGACATACCCATCCGCCCCACCCGTTTGCCCGAGCGCCTGTGACGCGACGGGCGTGCGGGATGCCTCCCGCACGCCTCTTTCGATGGCCTCGAGAATGGCCATCGGATCCTCCGTCCGAGGATTGTCCGAGGTGACGATGACGACCTCGGCGAGCCGTCCTGCGATCTCGCCCATCAGCGGGCGCTTGCCCTTGTCGCGGTCGCCGCCGCAGCCGAACACGACGATGATCCGGCCGCGGGTGAGCTCGCGCAGACTCTGCAGCGAGCGTTCGAGCGCGTCGGGCTTGTGCGCGTAGTCGACCACCACCGTGAACGGTTGGCCCTGCGCGATGGTCTCGAGGCGCCCCGGTACGCCCGGCAGAGCCGCGATTCCCGCGACGATGTCCTCCGTCGCGATGCCGAGCGCGCTCGCCGCCGCCGCCGCCGCGAGGATGTTCATGAGGTGCGGCGTGCCGATGAGGCGCGTCGTGAAGCGCACGCGCTCGCCGCACAGGTCGAGCGTACCGCGCATGCCGTGCATGTCGGTCTCGACGTCGTCGCACCAAACTTCGCCGCCGCGACCGAAGGTCGTCACCGGCACGCGCAGGTCGGGCGCGATCGCCATCACGCGGGGATCCTCGGCGTTCAGCACCGCGTGGCTCGCCTTCCCCGACTGCGGCAGCAGCTCCAGAAAGAGCTTCGCCTTCGCCGCGAGGTAATCGTCCATGTCGCCGTGGTAGTCGAGGTGGTCGCGCGAGATGTTGGTGAACACGCCAACGTCGAAGGCGACCCCGGTCGCACGATCCTGTGCGAGCGCGTGCGACGAGACCTCCATCGCGACGTGGCTGACACGCGCGTCGCGCATCCGTCCGAGCAGGCCCTGCAGCGCGACGGCATCCGGGGTCGTGAGCGGTGCCGCCTCGTGGTGGCCGGAGAAGCGGTACTCGATCGTCCCGATCACGCCGGACGCCTTGCCCGCGGCGCGAAAGACGGCTTCCAGCAGGTAGCTCGTCGTCGTCTTGCCGCTGGTGCCCGTGATGCCGACCACGCGCATCGCGTCGCTCGGCCGTCCGGCGAGCTCGCTCGCCGCGCGCGCGACGAAGCGTTGCGGCGCCGAGCACCGCACGAGGGCCACCCCCGGATCGACGTCGAGGCGCGAGAGGTCGACGTCGTCCGCGACCGCGACCGCGACCGCCCCACGCGCGCACGCGTCGCGCACGAAGACGAGACCATCGGCGTGCGCGCCGTGCACGGCAACGAACATGGTGTCGGAACCGATGCTGCGCGAGTCCGCGCTCACGGCACGGATGCACGTGCCGTCATCGCCGCGCACGAGAGCTCCCTCGCCGTCCAGCGCCGCGAGCAGCTCGCGCAGGGTGCCCGGCGCACGCGCGGTGCTGCCCGCACCCGCCGACGAGGATTGCTCGTCGATGCGGCTCGCGAGCATCACGCAGCCGGCTCCAGCGTGACGACGATGCGGTCGCCGCCCTCGCACATCTCGGAACGCGCCGGGGCGAGCGGCTCGGAGACTTCGACGCGTCCGTGCAGCGGAGTACCCGCCGGCGGATCCTGCGCGACGATGAAGCCGCTGCCGCGCGCCTCGAGCTTCAGGCCGAGGCGCTGCGCCTCGCGCATCGCGTTGCGCAGGCTCATGCCGGTGAACGACGGCGCCACGTCGACCGGTCCCTTGAACGCGGACGCGAGCAGCAGCCCGTCACTCGCGCCGACTGCGGCCGGCTGCTCCTTGCGCTTCGCCCCCGGTGCCGCGTGCTTCGCGTCCTTGGTCGGACTCTGCTTGACGCCCTTCTTCGCGTCCACGGTGGCGCTCGCCGGGATCACCGTCGGCAGCGCCCCGGGACGGCGCCCGAAGCGGTCCAGGGCGCGCGACATGATCGACGAGAACACCGGGGCCGCGACCAGGCCGCCGTAGCGCTCGCCCTTCGGGTTGTCGATCATCACCAGCGTCACGAACATCGGAGCGTCGGCCGGCGCGTAGCCGACGAACGACGCGAGACGCTCGTTCGAGTAGCGGCGCGTCTTCGAGTCGACCTTCTGCGCGGTGCCGGTCTTGCCCGCGACGCGGACGCCCGGGATGCGGGCCTTCTTGCCCGTGCCGCCGTCCATCTCGACCACGCGCTCGAGCATGGCGCCGATCTCGCGCGCCGTTTCGGGACGGATCACGTCGCGCGACGCGGCTTCGCCGAAGCTGCCGTCGTGCTCGAGCATGACCTTGCCGGTGTTGGTGTCGATCGCGCGCTCGAGGAGGTACGGCTGGTGCAGGCGGCCGCCGTTGGCGATCGCACCGTACGCCGCCGCGAGCTGCATCGCGGTGACCGAGATGCCCTGCCCGAAGCTCGTCGTGGCGAGGTCGATCTGCGCCCAACGATTGACGGGCCGCACGATGCCGCCGACCTCGCCCGGCAGGTCGATCGAGGTGGGCTTCCCGAAGCCGAAGCTCTGCAGGTAGCGGAAGTAGCGCTCACGCCCGAGCTTCTCGGCGATCTTGCTCACGCCGATGTTGCTCGAGTACTGGATCACCTCGGGGATCGTCAGCAGGCCGTACGGGTGATGATCGTTGATCGTCCACTTGCCGATCTTGAGCTTGCCGTTCTCGCAGAACACCCGGTCGTCCGGATCGACCACGCCCTCGTCGAGCGCCGCGGCGGCGAGCACGGCCTTGAGGGTGGAGCCGGGCTCGAAGCTGTCGGTCACCGCACGGTTGCGGCGTGCCTGCGGGTTGGCGTTGCCGGGCTTGTTCGGATCGAACCACGGGTAGTTCGCGAGCGCGAGGATCGCGCCGGTGTGCGGGTCGAGCATGATCGCCGTGCCGGCGTCGGCATTCGCCGCCTGGACGCCTGCAGCGAGCTCGCGCTCGACCATCTCCTGCAGCCCCGCGTCGATCGTCAGCTCGAGCGCCGCCCCGGCCTCGAGGCGGCTGTCGAGAGCGAGCGGACCGGGAGCGCGCTCGTCGCTCTGCTCCGCGGCGACTCCTTCGGTGAACAGCGAGCGGCCGCGCCCATCGCGCTCCACGCGGTACACCAGCTCCTCGCCGCGCATCACCTTGTCGTAGCGCAGCTCGATGCCCTCGAGGCCGCGCATGTCCGTACCGGCGGTGCCGACGATGTGTGAACCGATGGTCTCGAGCGGATAGACGCGCCGACCCTCGAGAATCGACTCCACTCCGGGGAGACGCAGGCGCTCGACCTGCTGCGCCTGCTCGCGCGTCACGTGACGCTTCAGCCACACGAAGCCGGCCTTCCGATCGAGCTTGCCGTCGAGGTACGAGCGCGGCACGTCGAGCGCCTTCGCCAGCGCGGCACGCGCTTCGAGCGGCACCTGGTGATAGCGCGGGCTCGCGTAGATCGACGGCATGCCGACCGTGTCGGCGAAGATGGTCCCCTCGCGATCGCGGATCTGACCGCGGGGCGCAGCCATGTGGATCGTCTCGAGATACTGGCTCTGCGCCTTGCGCAGCAGCTCCGCCCGCTCGACGATGGTCAGGTGCGCGACGCGCGTCGCCATCCCGGCCAGCAGCAGCACGACGCCGACCGCCACGACGAGGATGCGCTGACGCGGCGCGCCCGTCTCCGGCGTTCGGATCATGGCAGCTCGACGATCTGTCCGAGCTGCGGCCGCTCCAGCCCGAGGCGCTTGTGGGCTTCCTGGGCGAGGGCATCCGGCTTCAGGATGCCGCTGTTCTCGAGCGTGAGCTCGTTGAGCTGGCGGTCGAGGCGCTGCGTCAAGTCGTGCGCGCGCGACAGCTCGTAGCCGAGCTTGCCCACCGTCAGACCGGTCCACACCTGCAGCAGCATCGCACCGATCATGATCGCGCCGCAGACGAGGTTGACGCGCATCGCGCGCGCGCGCGCGATGCGCTCGCGGGCAGCACCCGGATTGGCGGCGGAGCGGTATCGCGACCGCACCGACGGCGGCACCGGCAACGGACCCCGCGCCACCAGACGCGGCTGCGACAAGCTCAACGCTTCAGCGCTCATCGACCCACTCCAGCGCGCGCAGCCGCGCGCTCCGTGCGCGCGGATTGCGCGCGATCTCTTCCGCGGTCGGGCGCGCCGCGCCCGGCGTGAGCCGTATGGCGCGCGCCTTGCCGCCGCACTGACAGATCGGCAGCTCGGGCGGGCACACGCAGCGCGCCGACCAGCTCCGGAAAGATTGCTTGACGATGCGGTCCTCGAGCGAATGGTAGGCGAGGAACGCGGCGCGGCCGCCGCGCGCGAGGCGTTGCGGCAGCAGCGCGAGCAGGCTCTCGAGCTCGCCGAGCTCGTCGTTCACCGCGATGCGCAGCGCCTGGAACGTGAGCGTCGCCGGATCGTGGCGGCGATTCGCGCGCCCGCCGACGGCGCGCACGATGGCGGCACGCAGCCCCGCCGTGGTGCGCGGCCGACCCTCCTCCCCCGAACGGCACAGCGCGCGGGCGATGCGGCGCGCCTCGGGCTCCTCGCCCAGGTCGCGCAGCAGCTCGGCGAGCTCGGCCTGCGACAGGCGACCGAGCAGGTCGGCGGCACTCTCGCCTCGCGTCGGGTCCATGCGCATGTCAAGCTCGCCGTCGCGCTGGAAGCTGAAGCCGCGCTCCGCTTCGTCGAGCTGCAGCGACGACACGCCGAGATCCGCGAGCACGGCGTCGACGCGATCCCAGCCCAGCTCGTCGAGCACCTGCGCAAGATCCGAGAAGCGCGCGTGGCGGGTGACCACGCGATCACCGTGGTCGGCGAGCCGCTCGGTCGCCTGCGCGAGCGCCTGCGGATCGCGATCGAGCCCCAGGAGCCGCGCATCCGGTCGCGCCGCCGCGAGCAGCGCAGCGGAGTGGCCGCCGAGCCCGAGCGTCACGTCGACGATGCGCGCGCCGGGCTTGTCGAGCGCGGGCGCGAGCAGCGCGACGACCTCCGCGAGCATGACCGGCTCGTGGGCGGGGCGGCGTTCCGTCTCGGACGGCATGGTCGGGCCCTCCCGGAGGACGCTCGTTTCGGCGGATCCGTCAGCCCACGTCATGGAACATGTCCGGGTTCTGGCGCAGCATGGCGCGGAACTGATCGGTGAGCTTGCGGCGCTCGCCCGGATCGAACATCTGGAACTTCTGACCGACGCCGACGAAGACCACCTCGTTGGAGAGCGAAGCGTACTCGCGCAGCGCGGGCGGGATCAGGATGCGGCCCTGCTTGTCGGGCTGACAGGTCTGCGCTTCGCCGATGTAGACCGATTCGAAGATCGCCCGCGACATGCCGAAGGCCCCGGTCTTCGACTGGACATTGCTGACCAGTTCGTGCCACGCACGGGCATCGTAGGCTTCGAGGCAAGGCACCCCCGAGATGTCGAACGCAGTCACCACGATTCGATCCTGGCCCGACGAGGAGAGCGCCTCCCGGTATCGCACCGGAATGGCGACTCGGCCTTTGTCGTCGAGGGTGTTGGAGAACCTTCCGTCGAACATGATGTTCTCAAGGGGTTCCCCACCACCCTAGACGACCTGTCTCCCACTCATCCCCACCAACCCCCACAAGGGCTCTTTGGAACAACCGTTCGAGGGTGTCAATAGGAATCTGCGCCCTCCCGAAGAATTCCTGCGCGACACCCCCGAACCTTCGCCCTTCTTTCGCTTTTCGCCACAACCCGAAGGCGAAGCTCAGGCGAAAGACAAAGTTTCAGCGAAGCTCGTCCGCCGGGCGCGACCAGCCGACCAGTGCAGGGAGACCCCGTACCGAGGCGCCACCGGCACCGCCGCGTGCACGCGAGCCGCAGGCGAGTGCGGAGCGCAGCGACCGCGGGAAGTG